>NZ_JAAGMH010000115.1:0-177657 GCF_010548505.1 Streptomyces sp. SID14515
CGGCGGGCCGGGGCGCGTGCGGCGGCAGCTCGGGCGGGCGGGCGGCGGACGGCCGGGACTCGGGCGGGCGGAGGGCCGGGGCGGTGAGGCGGAAGCTCATCCGGCCGAAGCTCACCTGGTCGCCGTCCCGCACCGGAATGGAGCCGACGAGCCGCTGGCCGTTGACGCAGGTGCCGTTGGTGGAGCCGAGGTCGCGCAGCACCCAGCGGCCGTTCTGCGCGGAGAGTTCGGCGTGCAGCCGGGAGACCGTCTCGTGGTTGAGGCGCAGTCCGTTCGCCGGGTCGCGGCCGATGAGCAGCGGATACGGGCCGGGCGCGGGGAGCAGCAGCTTGGGGAGCCGCTCGGTCTGCCAGGCGCGGCGCAACCGGCCGGGGAAGGCGGAGATCCCGCCGACCGCGCGGACCAGGCCCTGGGACCAGCGGCCGCCGCCGTCCAGGTCGGAGGTGAGGGCCGCCAGCTCCTCGGGGCGCCGGGCGACGAGGGCGAGCTCCATGCGCCGCATGAAGGTGTCGTGCGACAACTTGCCCTGGGCGGCACCCTCTCTGAGCAGGCCGAGAACACGGTCGCGCTGGGCGTCCGACAGCCGCGCGGGACTCGTGTGGAACTCGAAGGAGGATGTCACGTGGACGATTGTCGGGCCGAGGGGCCCGAGGTGTCCAGACGAGACCGTGTTTCCTCCCACGCTGACCTGCGCCGTTCAATTCGGTGGACGGCGGGCGCGGGCAACGGCTACGGTCGGCACGGACATCGATCAAGGTCGTGAAAGGGGGTGGGACCGTGCGTGCGAACACCACCGGTACCGCCGGTATCCGCAGTCTCTTCTCACCCCCGCGCTCCCGCCCCGTCCTCCGGGCGGTGTCGGACTCCGTCTGACCCGGGAGCGCTGCTTTCCTTCCCGGAGGATCTCTCCATGACCGATCCGGTCATTCGCGCGCTCACTCCGAGCGACGCCGATCTGTTCCACTCTCTTCAGCACACCGCGCTCGTCGGCCGTGGCGCGTTCGGCCACCGATACACCACCGTGGCGGACGGCGGCGAGTACCGCCCCGACTGGACCTGGGTCGCCCTGCGCGACGGCAAGGTGGTGGCCAGGGCCGCCTGGTGGGGCGGGCCCGAGGACACCGAGCCCGTCGTGCTCAACTGGTTCGACTTCGCGGACGGCGAGGCGGAGGCGGGCGCCGAGCTCCTGCGCCAGGCCCCGTTCGACAAGGAGTACGAGCTGATCGCGCCCGCCGGGTGGCGGGACGACCCGGCGGTGCGGGCCGCCGTCGAGGAGCGGGTCGCCGCCGCCACGGCGGCCGGCATGAAGCCGCTGGTCGAGCGCTACCGCTACCGGTGGACCCCCGGCTGTCCGCTGCCCGAGCGGACGGGACGGCTCACCTTCCGCCCCGAGCCGGACGACGCTGTCATCCTCGATGTGCTGCGCCGGGTGCACTCGGCGACGCTGGACGCCCACGCCCGCAAGGCCATCGAGGGACCGGGCGGCCTGGGGGCGGCGGCTCAGGAGGAGTTGGACTTCTTCCACTGGTGCCCCTCGCCGAGGGAGTGGTGGCAGCTCGCGTACACGCCGGACGGCGAGGTGGCGGGCATCCAGGTGCCCGCGCACAACCCGTCGGGACCCTGCGTCGGCTTCATCGGGATCGTGCCCGAGGCGCGCGGGCACGGGTACGGCTACGACCTGCTGGTGGAGTGCACCCGCTTCCTGGTCGAGCAGGGCGCCGAGTTCATCGCGGGCGCGACGGACCAGGGGAACGTGCCGATGGCCGCCGCGTTCGCCCGCGCCGGGTACCCGATCACCCAGGAGTGGATCCATCTGGTGTGAGGGCCCCGGCATCCTCCGCCAGCCAGTCCAGGCGGAGTCGCTGCTCGGCGGGGATCGTCGCGTCCTCGCCGCGCGGCCCCACGTTGAGCAGCACTCTGCCGCCGTCCGCCGCCGTGTCGCGGACCAGTGAGGTGAGGGCCTCCCGGCCGATGAAGGCGTCCGGCCCCGAGGCCCGGTTGTAGCCGAAGCTGTGGTCGACGCCCCGGGTGATCTCGTACGGGTCGGAGCCCTCGTAGCGGGCGTACTCCGGGGTGCGGAAGTCGAAGACGGGCGGTGTGCGCGGGACGAAGCCCTCGCCCTGCGCCACCGTCCGGCGGTCCCACCAGTTGTACAGCGCCTTCGCGCCCGGCAGGCGCAGGCCCCGCCAGTGCGGTGCGTACGGCAGCAGGCGGTCGTTGACGACGCCGTGCGGGACGGTGAAGCGGTAGAAGTCGACCAGCGAGCGGATCTCGTCGGCGGAGGCGGGCCAGGCGATGTCGTTCCAGAGGATGTCGGGGCGGTAGCGGCGGATCAGTTCGCGCAACTGGGCGTCGGCGTAGGCCGGGTAGGCGCCGCGCGGGACGGCGGAGAACATGTCGGCGGCGGTGCCGATGGGCCGGTCGTCGAAGGTCCAGTCGAGTCCGCCGGAGTAGTAGACGCCGAAGCGCAGGCCCTCGGCCCGTACGGCTTCGGCGAACTCGCCGACCACGTCCCGGGCGGTGTGCCAGCCGGGGCGGTGCGGGTTCTTCGTCTCGGAGGGCCAGAGGCAGAACCCGTCGTGGTGCTTGGTGACGAGGACCGCGTATCCGGCGCCCGCCTCCCGGAAGCCGCGGGCCCAGGCCGCCGGGTCCCAGGTGGCGAGCCCGTCCTCGAAGTCGTGGCCGAAGTCCGTGTAGGGGCGGGCGCCGTAGGTGGCGCGGTGGTGGGCGGAGACCGGGGAGCCGGGGAAGCGGAGGGCGTTCTCGTACCACTCCGCGTACGAGGTCCAGCCCAGCGGCGCGCGCCGGCCCGCCGCCGGGAGTTCGGCGGCGGGGACGTAGGGCGGGGCCCAGCCGGGTACGGATGCGGGTGTCCAGTGAACGAAGATCCCCAGCCGGGCCCGGGACCACCATGAAGCGACCATGGCGGGAGTATTGATCATTCGGGCGGTGCCGCGTAAGCCCCCTCGACCGCCGGGTTCCCCTTCCGCGGCTGCTCCTGCGGCTGCTCCTGTCGCTTCTGCGCGCGGATCAGGTCGCGGTACCAGGCGTACGAGGCTTTCGGCGTACGGGTCAGCGTCTCGTAGTCGATGTGGACGAGGCCGAACCGCTGCGAGGCGCCCTCCGTCCATTCGACGTTGTCGGTGAGCGACCAGGTGAAGTAGCCGCGTACGTCCACCCCGGCGTCCATCGCCGAGCGCAGGGCCCTCAGATGGCCCTCCAGATAGGCGATGCGGCGGTCGTCCGCGTGCGGCTCCTCCAGGGCGCAGCCGTTCTCGGTGATGTACAGCGGCGGGAGGCGGTCACCGTAGCGGGCGTGCAGCGAGGTGACGATCTCGGTGAGGCCTTCCGGGACCACGGGCCAGCCGAATCCGGTCTTCTCGTACCCCTCGATCTCCCGTATCCCGAAGGGCAGTTCGGCGGGCATCGTGAAGCCGGAGAAGGTGTCCAGGGCCTCGGGCCTGGGCGCTCCGACGAGGGTCGGGTTGTAGTAGTTGACGCCGTACCAGTCGAGCGGGGTGGAGATGACCTTCAGGTCGTCGGCGACCGGTCCCGGCATCAGGGCGGCGAGGCTCTCGTCCGGGTAGCGGCCGGTGAGGATCGGGTCGGCGAAGAGCCAGTTGGTGAGCGTGTCGTACAGCTCCGCGCCGAAGCGGTCCTCGTCGGTGTCCCCGGCCGTCCAGACCGGGGCGTGCGAGAGGGCGGCGCCGATGTTGTCCGCGCCCGCCGCGCGCAGGGCGCGGACCGCGAGGCCGTGGGCGAGGAGCTGATGGTGGGCGGCGGGCAGGGCGTCGAAGAGCAGGGTGCGGCCCGGGGCGTGCTCGCCCAGCGCGTAGCCGAGCATCGTGACCTCGGCGGGCTCGTTGATCGTGATCCACATGGGGACGCGGTCGGCGAGGCGTTCGGCGACGATGCCCGCGTACTCGGCGAAGCGGTGGGCGGTGTCCCGGTCGAGCCAGCCGCCGGCCTCCTCCAGCGGGAGCGGGGTGTCCCAGTGGTAGAGGGTCGGGGCGGGGGTGATGCCGTGGGCGCAGAGCTCGTCGACGAGCCGGTCGTAGAAGTCGAGCCCGTCGGCGTTGACGGCTCCGCTGCCGCCGGGCACCACACGGGGCCAGCTGACGGAGAACCGGAAGGCGTCGGCGCCGAGCCCGGCCAGCAGGGCGACGTCCTCGCGGTAGCGGGCGTGGAAGCCGGTGCCCCGGGTGGTGTCGGTGCCGTCCTTGATCCGGCCCGGCCGGGCGGCGAAGGCGTCCCAGCCGGAGGGGCCCTTGCCGTCCGCGTCCACCGCCCCCTCGGTCTGGAAGGCGGAGGCGGAGGCTCCCCAGAGGAAGCCGGGCGGGAACATCGGCAGGGTCATCGCGGCCTCCAGCAGCCGTGCGTACGAGCGGAACCGGTACGTGTCAGCAAAACCAGTACGTGTGAGCCACATCCGTATGAGAGGGAAGCTCGCCGGGCAATGATCAGGACCAGACCTTAATCGCCGGTGGCGGGCGGCAACAGAGCCTGTCGCGTGGAGCGTGAAGCCCGGCCGCGGGCCGCGCGCGCCCCGCCCAGGGACGAGGAGTGGTGGATGCAGTTCGAGGTGTGGGCCCCCGAGGCGGACTCGGTCGTGCTGGAGGCGGCGGACGTCCGGTCCCCGATGGAGCGTGACGCGGGGCGCGAGGGCTGGTGGACGGCCGAGGCGGAGGCCTCCGACGGGGACCGGTACGGGTTCCGGGTGGACGACGGGCCGCTGCTGCCGGACCCCCGGTCGCGGCGTCAGCCGGACGGGCCCGACGGCCCGAGCGCGGTCGTCGACCAGGAGGCGTACGCCTGGCGCAACGGGTGGGCGGGACGGCGGCTGAACCGGGCGGTGCTGTACGAGCTGCATGTGGGGACGTACACCGCCGAGGGCACGTTCGACGCGGCGGCGGCGCGGCTGGGCCATCTGGCGGAGCTGGGCGTCACCCATGTGTCGCTGATGCCCCTCTGCCCGTTCCCGGGGGTCAACGGCTGGGGCTACGAGGGCGTCTCGCTCTGGGCGGTGCACGAGCCGTACGGCGGCCCGGAGGGGCTGAAGCGCTTTGTCGACACGGCGCACGGGCTGGGGCTCGGGGTGGTCCTGGACGTCGTCCACAACCACCTGGGCCCGTCCGGCAACCACCTGCCCGCCTTCGGCCCGTACTTCACCGACACCCACCACACCCCGTGGGGCGCGGCGGTCAATCTGGACGCGCCGGGCTCGGACGAGGTGCGGGCGTTCCTGCTGGGCAGCGCGCTGGCCTGGCTGCGCGACTACCGGCTCGACGGGCTGCGCCTGGACGCGGTGCACGCGCTGGCCGACACCCGGGCGCTGACCTTCCTGGAGGAGCTGTCGACGGCGGTCGACGCGCTGGCGGTGGAGCTGGGGCGGCCGCTCGGGCTGATCGCGGAGTCCGACCTCTGCGACCCGCGCACCACCACCCCGCGCCCGGCGGGCGGCCTCGGGCTGCACGCCCAGTGGAACGACGACTTCCACCACGCCCTGCACACCGCGCTGACCGGCGAGTCCCAGGGCTACTACGCCGACTTCGCCCGCGCCCCGCTCGCCGCCCTGGCGAAGACGGTGACGTCGGCGTTCTTCCACGACGGGACCTTCTCCAGCTTCCGGGGCCGCACCCACGGCCGCCCGGTCGACGTGACGCGCAGCCCGGCCCACCGCTTCGTCGGGTACGCGCAGACGCACGACCAGATCGGCAACCGCGCGCTCGGCGACCGCCTCGCCGCCTCCCTCTCCCCCGGTCTCCAGGCGTGCGCCGCCGCGCTCGTGCTGACCGGCCCGTTCACGCCGATGCTGTTCATGGGCGAGGAGTGGGGGGCGCGCACCCCGTGGCAGTTCTTCACCGACCACACGGACCCGGAGCTGGCCGAGGCCGTACGCAACGGCAGGCGGCGGGAGTTCGGCGCGCACGGCTGGGCCGAGGAGGAGATCCCCGACCCGCAGGACCCGGCGACCCGCGACCGCTCGGTGCTCGACTGGGCCGAGCCGGAGCGCGAACCGCACGCACGGCTGCTCGCCTGGTACCGCGAACTGATCGCGCTGCGGCGTACGCTGCCCGATCTGCACGACCCCGACCTGGCGTCGGTGAAGACCGCGTTCGACGAGGACGCGCGGTGGTTCGCGTACCGCAGGGGCGATCTGCGGGTCGTGGTGAACCTGGCCGGCGAACCGGCGGCGATTCCGCTCGGCCTCGGCCGCCACCGCCGTTCCGGGGGACGGGTGTTGGCGGCCTGGGAGCCGGTGGAGGCGCCGGGGGCGGACGGGGTGCTGCACCTGCCGCCGGAGTCGTGCGTGGTGCTGGCGGACGACTGACGCCCTTGAGCGTCCCCGAACTCCCTTGCAGGCGGGCCTACTCCACGACGGCCAGTTCGCGGGCGGTGGTGTTGAGCCGCCGGCCGCCGTCCTCGGTGACCGCCACGATGTCCTCGATCCGGACGCCGAAGCGGCCCGGGAGGTAGATGCCGGGCTCCACGGAGAAGCACATGCCGGGCACCAGCGGCTGCTCCTCGCCCTCGATCATGTAGGGCGGCTCGTGGGTGGTGACGCCGATGCCGTGGCCGGTGCGGTGGATGAACCGGTCGCCGTAGCCGAACTCGGTGATCACCGCGCGGGCCGCCCGGTCGATCTCCTGGCAGGCGACGCCGGGCCGGACGGCGGCACAGCCCGCCTGCTGGGCCTCGCGGACGATGTCGTGGACCCGCTGTTCCTCGGCGGTGGGCTCGCCGACATGGACCGTACGGGAGGTGTCGGAGCCGTAGCCGTGCTTCAGACCGCCGAAGTCGAGGACGACCATGTCGCCGCGCTCGATGGTGCGTTCGCCCGCCTCGTGGTGCGGGTTGGCCCCGTTCGGGCCGGAGCCGACGACGGTGAAGTCCACCTGCGAGTGCCCGAACTCCCGCAGCAGCGCCGCGAGATCGGTGGCCAGGTCGACCTCCCGGCGACCGGAGAAGCGCACCTTGAGGATCTCCTCGTACGTGGCGTCGGCGGCGGCGCCGGCGGCTGCGAGCCGTTCCAGCTCGGCCGCGTCCTTCACCGCGCGGAGCATCGGGAGCGCCTCGGTGAGCGCGGCGTAGGAGGTTTCGGGCAACTCCCGCTGGAGGCCCAGCAGATGCATCGCCCAGGTGTTGTCGCTGACGGCGAAGCGGCCCCGGTCGTCCAGCAGCGGGGCGGTCACCGCGTACGGGTCTTTGCCGTCGGTCCAGTCCCGCAGGGTGAGGGCGGGCGCCCCGGTGGCGGCGGCCGCGTCGGGCGCCTCCAGGGTCGGGACCACCAGAACCGGGTCCTGGCCGGCCCGCAGCACGAGGAGCGTGAGGCGTTCGGTGCTCACGGGGCGGTAGCCGGTGAGGTGCACGAGGTCGGGTCCCGGCGCGACGATCACCCCGGCGAGCCCGGCCTCGGCGGCGGACTCGGCGGCCCGTGCCATCCGGGCCCGGTAGTCGTCGGCGGTGAAGGGCACGGGCGGGACGGACTGCTGGGCGGACGGGGTCGGGCTGGACATCGGGGCCTCCTGGCGGTGCGACACGGCACACAGCATCCTGCCCGCCCGGCGGGGTGCGCGCGACCGGCTTGCCGGAGTGTGTCGGACGCCTTGGCCGGGTGCCGGGAAAGCCCGGCGGGTCAGAGGCGCACGACCAGGTCGGCCCGGTCTCGGCCGCCCTCCACCAGTCGGGCGTTGGCCTCGTCGGAGCGGGCCACCCACTCCTCGGCGGCGGGCCGGGGCCTGCCGTGGCGCACATGGCGGTCGACGAGACGGCGCACCCGGACCTCCGGGTCGAGGGCCAGGAACCACACCTCGTCCAGCAGCCCGCGCACCGGCGCCCACGGCCCCTCGTCGAGCAGCAGGTAGTTCCCCTCGGTGACCACGAGCGGCACGTCCGGCGGTACGGGCAGGGCACCGGCGACCGGCTCCTCCAGCGACCGGTCGAAGGCGGGCGCGTAGACCGCGTGCACCGGGTCCGGGTCGCGCAGCCGCCGCAGCAGGGCCGTGTACCCGGCCGCGTCGAAGGTGTCCGGCGCGCCCTTGCGGCCGGCGCGGCCCAGGCGGTCCAGCTCGGCGGCGGCGAGGTGGAAGCCGTCCATCGGGACGAGGGCGGCGCGTCCGTCCAGGGCCGCGACCAACCGGTCCGCCAGGGTGGACTTGCCGGCCCCGGGCGGGCCCGCGATCCCGAGGACGCGCCGCTGTCCGGTGTCCGCGAGCGCGCGGGCCCGGTCCGTCAGCGCGGCGAGGCCGCCGGTGCTCGTCCCGTCCACGATGTCCATGCGGGGCATTGTGCGACGGCGGGGAGCCCCGGCGTTAGTGTTACGTATAACTCATCGCTGGAAGGACTCCCCGCCATGTCCCACATCGCCCTGGTCACCCTGGTCGTCCGCGACTACGACGAGGCGCTCGCGTACTACCGCGACGCGCTCGGCTTCGAGCCGGTGGAGGACACCGACCGGGGCGACGGCACCCGCTGGGTGGTGGTGCGCCCGCGCGGGGCGGCCGCGGGCACGGGGCTGCTGCTGGCCCGGGCGAAGGACGAGGCGCAGGCCGCGGCCGTCGGGGCGCAGACGGGCGGCCGGGTCGGCTTCTTCCTGCACACCGAGGACTTCGCGGCCGACCACGAGCGGATGCGCGCGGCCGGGGTGCGGTTCCTGGAGGAGCCCCGGCACGAGACGTACGGCTCGGTCGCGGTCTTCGAGGACCTGTACGGCAACCGCTGGGACCTGTTGCAGCCGGCCGCCTGAGCCCGTCCGCCCGCGTCCGGGCCCGTCCGGCCCCCGCTCCGGCCCGGGTCAGTGCCCGCCGCGGCCCTCCAGGTAGGCCAGCACCGCGAGGACGCGGCGGTGGACGGCGCCGTCGTCCGGTTCCAGGCCGAGCTTGGCGAAGATCGAGCCGATGTGTTTGCTCACCGCCCTTTCGGAGACGGTGAGTTCGGCGGCGATGGTGCCGTTGGCCTTGCCCTGCGCCATGTGTTCCAGGACCTCGCGCTCACGGGCGGTGAGGCTCTGGAGCGGGCCCGCCGATGACTTGCGGGTGAGGAGCTGGGAGACGACTTCCGGGTCGAGCGCGGTGCCGCCCGCCGCCACCCGGTCCAGCGCCTCCAGGAACTGCTCGACCCGGCCCACCCGGTCCTTGAGCAGATAGCCGATGCCCCGGGCGCCCTGGGCTAGCAGCTCGGCGGCGTACGTCTCCTCGACGTACTGCGAGAGGACCAGGATCGGCAGGTCCGGCAGTTCGGCGCGGGCGGCGAGCGCGGCCCGCAGGCCCTCGTCGCGGAAGGTGGGCGGCAGCCGTACGTCCAGGACGGCGACGTCCGGGCGGTGTTCGAGCAGGGCGGGCAGGATCTCCGGGCCGGCCGCCGCGTCGGCCACCACCTCGTGTCCGGAGCTGGTGAGCAGGAGGATCAGGCCCTCGCGCAGAAGGGCGTTGTCCTCGGCGATCACGATCCGCACGGCAGCTCCACTTCGATGTCCGTCGGCCCCCCGGCGGGGCTGCTGACGCGGGTGGCGCCGTCCAGTGCGGCGACCCGCCGCCGGATGCCCACCAGCCCGCTGCCGGCGCGTTCGTCCGCGCCGCCGCGACCATCGTCGCCGATGGTCACCCGCAGCAGGCCGGGGGGCCGGTCGATGCGGACCCGGGCGGCGGTGGCGCCGCTGTGCTTGCTGATGTTGGTGAGCGCCTCGGCCACCACGAAGTAGGCGGCGGCCTCGATCGCGGCGGGCAGCCGCCGGCCGTCCTCCACCGCGTCCAGGTCCGCCGTGACGGGTACGGCGACGTCGGCGGCCAACGCCCGTACCGCCCCGGCCAGTCCACGGTCGGTCAGCACCGGCGGGTGGATGCCGCGCACCACGTGCCGCAGCTCGGCGAGGGCGGCGTCCGCCCCGTCCTGCGCCTCGTCCAGGCGGGCCCGCGCGGCGGCCGGGTCGCGGTCGAGGAGCTGTTTGGCGAGCCCGATCCGCATCGACAGGGCGACGATCCTGGCCTGGGCGCCGTCGTGCAGGTCGCGCTCGATGCGCCGCAGTTCGGCCCCGTGCGCGGCGACCGCACCGGCCCGGCTCTCGGTGAGGTGGGCGATCCGTTCGGTGAGTTCGGCGTCGGGCGGCGGGGCGAGCAGGGCCAGCGTCCAGCCCGCCGAGAGGTCGGCCAGCACCGGATGCCAGCGCAGCGCCCAGCCCGGCCGCTCGGGCGGCTCGGTGCCGTACTCGTCGGCCCGCCGCCGGTCGACAAGGCCCACGACGGACAGGGCGATCCCGTCCACCAGCAGGGCGATGGGCCACAGGACCATCGCGAGATAGCCGAGCCCCATCCCGAAGAGCGTCTGGACGGGCAGCCAGAGCGCGAGCCGCCAGGCGGTCCGGTCGGTGAGCGTCCACCGGACCCGTTCGGACAACTCGCCGCCGGGCGGCGGCGGGTAGGAGGCCGGTCGGTGTCCGGGCCCGAGCCGGGCCGCCGCCCGGCGGCTCTCCGCCTCGGCGGCCCGGCGCAGCAGCGTGGCGGCCTCCGGCAGCGCGGGCAGCCCGATGATCGCGACGGCGAACAGGAGGGCCGCCACCACCAGGAACGCGCCGAGGTAGGTCAGCATCGCGATCCCGATGCCGAGGAAGAGGTAGCACGAGGCGTCCCAGGAACGCCGCACGGCGAGCGTGAGAGGGGCGGGCGGGGAGCTGCTCATGGCAGCCCACGGTACGGGTGCGGGCCCACCGCCGGAGGGGGGCGGGCCCCCGGCCGGGGGTGCAGCTGACTCCACCCCCGGTCCGGTAGTGCGCACCCTCGCCCGGCCGCGCCCCGGCTCATAGCGTTCTAGCAGGTCGAACGGTACGGGGACGGTGGAGGCGAACAGTGCGCACGACGACGGTGGAGCAGGCGGCCGCGCTCGGTCTTGAGGGGGTGAGCCGGAGCTACGGGCGGCGCGGGAGCAGTCGGCGGACGACGGCGCTCGACGCGGTGAGCTGTACGGTCCGGGCCGGGAGCTTCACCGCGGTGGTCGGCCCCTCGGGTTCGGGCAAGAGCACTTTCCTCCAGGTCGCGGCGGGCCTGGACCGGCCGACCTCGGGGACGGTGCGGATCGCCGGCACCGATCTCGGGTCGCTCTCGGAGGCGGCGCTGACCCGGCTGCGCCGGGACCGGATCGGGTTCGTCTTCCAGTCGCACGCCCTCAATCTGGTGCCGTCGCTGTCCATCGAGGAGAACGTGGTGCTGCCGCTGGTGCTGGGCGGTGCGGACCCGGGCGGACCCGATGTGCTGGCGCGGGGGCGGGAGTTGCTGACCCGGGTGGGTCTGGCGGGGCGCGGCGGCGACGGGCCCTCGACGCTGTCGGGCGGCCAGCAGCAGCGGGTCGCGGTGGCCCGGGCGCTGGTGACGGAGCCCGAGGTGATCTTCGCGGACGAGCCGACCGCCTCCCTCGACCCGGAGTCCGCCGCGCTGGTGCTGGCCCTGTTGCGGGACGCCGTACGGATCGAGGGCCGCACGGTCGTGATGGTCACCCATGACCCGGTGGCGGCGAGCTGGGCGGACACCGTGCTGACGATGGACGGCGGTCGGCTGCGATGAGGTCGCCCGCGATGAAGTCCGCCGCGATGAGATCCGCCGCGACGCGGGGGCGTACGGGCGCGGCGGCCCCGGAGCCGCCGGACGTACGGCAGAGGCGTACGGGCACACCCGCCCGGGAGGCGCTGGGCGTACGGCGGGGGTCGCGGCGGGCGTCGGCGTTCCTGGCCCGGCGGTCGTTGGCCACGCACCGGCGGGCCTGGGCGGCGGTGATCGTGGCGACGGGCGCGGCCGCCGCGCTGATCGGCGCGTTCGCGTTCGTCGTCGGCTCGCTGCTGGTGGCCGCGCCGCCGGTGCAGCGGTACGCGGGCGCCGACGCGGTGGTGGCGGCGGACCAGAAAGTGTCGTACACCGCGAAGCCCTGGGGCGGCGAGCCGCAGACGGCGACGGCGTATCTGCCCGAGCGGGCCCGCCTGGACCGTTCGGTGCTGGCCGCGGTGGCCGGGGCCGACGGGGTGGCGAAGGCCGTCGCGGACGACTCCGTTCCGGTGTCCACCGGCGACGGGCGGCCCGCGGTGGGCCGCGCCTGGCCGTCCGCCGTGCTCACCCGGTACGAACTGGCCGAGGGGCGGGCCCCGCGGGACGCGACCGAGGTCGTCCTGGACGGCGGCCTGGCGGCCGACGGACCCGCCCCGGGCGAACGGATCGCGCTGCGGGCCGACGGGAGGACCCGGACGTACACCGTCAGCGGGATCGCCCGCACCGGGCACGGCGGTGATGGTCCCCCGGCCGTGTTCTTCACCGAGCCCCGGCTGACCGCCCTGGCCGGGCACCCGGGCCGGATCGACGCGATCGGTGTCATCGCGGAGCCGGGCGTCGGGCCGAAGGCGCTGCGCGAGGCGATCGGCGCGGTGCTGCCCGAGCGTTCGGGCGTCGCCGGATCCGACCGGGGCGTACGGGTGCTGACGGGTGCGGAGCGCGGGGAGGCCGAGCACGTGGACGCGCTCGGCGGGCGCGGCGACCGGTTGGCCCTGCTCGGGTCGATCGGCGGGACCGTGCTGATGGTGGCGCTCCTCGTGATCGCCTCGACGCTGTCCCAGGCGATCCACCAGCGGTCCGGGGAGCTGGCGCTGCTGCGGGCGGTGGGGGCCTCGCCCCGGCAGCTCCGGTCCGCGATCGGCCGGGAGGCGGGCCGGGTCTCCGCGGTGGCGGCGCTGCTGGGCGGCCTCGGGGCCGTACCACTGGGGCTCGCGATGCGTTCGCTGCTGACCACCGGGACGCTTCCGCTGCCGGTGCCGTGGTGGCTGCCGCCCGCCGCCGCGCTGGCCGGCGGGCTGCTGGTCGCGCTGCTCGCACGACCGGTCGCGATGCTCGCCGCCCGCTCCATCACCCGGCTGCGGCCCGCAGCCGCGCTGGGTGCGGCGACGGCGGACGAGCCGAGCGAGCCGGGACGGTTCCGTACGGTCGCGGGGGTGGTGCTGGCCTTCGCCGGGGTCAGCTCGGCGGGTGTGGCGACGACGCAGAGCGGTCAGGCCGCGGGCGCCGCCGCCTCGGGCGCGGCGCTGTCGCTGGTGATCGCGGTCGCCCTGCTGGGGCCCCGGATCGCCCGGATCGCCCTGGGCGTGCTGGGCCGTCCGCTGCGCCGGGCGGGCGGGGTCTCGGGGTTCCTGGCCGAGCGGGCGGCCTCGGCGCACACCCGGCGGCTCGCCGCCGCGTTCACCCCGATCGTGCTGGTGGTCGCGTTCGTCTGCGTGCAGCTCGCCGCGGGGCCGACGCTGGAGCGGGCCGCCGACCGGCAGGCGTCCGCCGCCCTGCGGGCGGACCTGGTGGCGACGGGAGGCGGGGCGGGCCTGCCCGCCGGAGCGGCCCGGGCGGTGCGGGAGGCGCCGGGGGTCACGGCGGCGACCGGGGTGCTGCGTTCGGCGGTCGTCCTGGCCGACCGGGAGGCGGGCGAACCGGTGCTGACCCAGCTGCCCGTGCTGGGCGTGGAGGCGCGCGGCCTGTCCGGCACGCTCGACCCCCGGGTCACGGCGGGCGACCTGGACCGGCTCACGGGGCGGGACGCGGTCGCGGTCGGGGCGGACCGGGCGAAGAGCCTGGACGTCGGCCCCGGGGACCGGGTGGCGCTGCGGCTCGGCGACGGTACGCGGGTGGAGCCCCGGGTCGTCGCGGTGTACGGACACGAGCTGGGCCTGGGCGAGTTCCTGTTCCCGCGCGAGGCGCTGGCGGGCCATGTCTCGGCCGAGCGGGACCAGGCCGTACTGATCCGGACCGAATCCGGGACCGCGTCCGGGGCGGATCCGGTGGCCGCCGTGCGGAAGGCGCTGGCTCCGTACGGCGGTGGGGTGGCGGTGCGGGCCGCCACGGCCGACGACGTCAGGATCGCTCCGCCGGTACCGGACGAGGACAACGCGATGATCGTCATCGGCGTCGGGGTGATCGGCGGCTTCGCGCTGCTGGCCGTGGTGAGCACGCTGGCCCTGATCACGATCGGCCGCCGGGGCGAGTTCCGGCTGCTGCGCATGGTCGGCACGGGCCGTCGGCAGCTGCGGCGGATGCTGGTGCTGGAGACCGGCCTGGTGACGGTCGCCGGGCTGGTGATCGGCACAGCGGTGGCCGCGGTCCCGCTCACCGCGTTCGCCGTCTCGGTGGCGGGCACGGCCCCGTACCTCCCGCCGGCGCACTACGGGGTGATCGCGGGCGCGGTGGCGCTCGCCGCGGCGGCGGGAACGCTGGTCCCGGGCGCGGCGGGCGGACGCTTCGTCCTGAGGCGCGGGGTGCGGTGAGGGGCGAGACGTGGTGAGGGGCGAGGTCAGGGTGGCAGGCAGCCCCTGGCCTCGCCCCCTCGCCATTCGGCCCACAGCCGAGGCGCGGCCGGACACCGTCCGATGACCATGGGTCCATGGAGGCCGAGGAGTCCACGGAGAGCACGGCACCCGCCGAGCGGCACGCCGGCTGGAACGAGCTGTTCTTCGACCTCGTCGTCGTCGCCGGGGCGGGACAGCTGGCCCATCTGCTGCACGACGGCCCGCACCTGGCGGATCTCGCCCTGTACGGAGTCCTCTACCTGGCCTTCTGGACCACCTGGGCCGGATTCGCCGTCTACGGGGACATCGCGGCCTCCGCCACCCGGGTCCGTACGCTGCTGATCGCGATGTTCGGCATGGCCGTGATGGCGGCCTCCGTCCACACGGTCCTGACGAGCCACGCGATCCCCTTCGTCATCGCCTACGTCGCGCTGCGCTGGCAGGCGGGCCGGGTCTGGCAGCGGGGCAGCGTCGTCGTGGACTGGCCGCTGGCCCAGTTCGGGGCGGGCGCGGCGCCCTGGCTCGTCTCGCTCTTCGTGGAGACGCCGCTGCGCTACTGGCTGTGGGCCCTGGGCATCGCGCTGGACATCGTCACCCTGCTGGTCTCCACCCGCGACCGCACCCTGCGGCGTGCCACCGAACGGGCCGCGCGCCGCCGCGACGGCCGCCCGCCGCCGGGCCCCGCGCACTCCCCCGTCGCCACGCCGCCCCGGATCGGCGAGGCCCGTATCGACGCCGCGCACATGGGCGAACGGCTCGGGCTGTACGTGATCATCGTGCTGGGCGAGGGCGTCATCCAGATCATCGACGCCGCGTCCGAGCGGGACGACTGGGACGGGCCGCTCGCGGCCACCGGGCTCGGGGCCTTCGGGCTGCTGGCCGCGATCTGCGCGCTCAGCCTGCTCTACGGCACCAACGGAATCCCCCGGCTGCGCAAGGGCGCGCTCGCGCCGAGGCTGGCGATGCTGCTGCACGCCGTGCTGACGGGCTGCCTGGTCGCGTTGGCGACCGCGCTGGGCTCGGCGGTCACGCATGTCGACGACGTCCTGCCGAAGGACCAGCACTGGCTGCTGTGCGGGGCGATGGCCGGGTACTTCGCGGCGGGGCTGGTCGCGGCGCTGCCGCTCGCGGACCGGGCCGACCGGATCTGGCTGCTGGGCCGGGCGCTGCCCTGTGCGGCCGTGGCCGTGGCGCTCGCCCCGCTCGGGGTGCGGCTGCCGGCCTGGGCCACGATCTGGATCCTGGTGGCGCTGGTCTGCTGGCAGATCCTCTACGACCCGGGCCGGGCCGGAGCGCCCGCGTCCGGGCGGCGGTCCCACACCACGTGACCCGGGCATGACCCGAGGGAGGGACGGGCGCTCAGGCGCGGGCCAGGCCCGCTTCCCGTACGGCCACCGCCTCCATCGCGTCCAGCACCGGCCGGATCAGCGGATGGCCCTCGGCCCCCTGCCGTACGGCCGCGAAGACCCGGCGGGTGGGGGCGCTGCCCTCGACCGGGCGGACGACCACCCCGGTCAGCTCCATCCCGCGCAGCGCGGACCTCGGCACCAGGGCCACTCCGGCGTCCGCCCCGGCCAGGGCGACCACGGCGTGGAAGTCGTCCGACGCGTGTTCGAGGCGCGGGGCGAACCCGGCGTACTCACAGGCCAGGACCACCACGTCATGGCAGGGGTTGCCCGGATACTGGCCGATCCACTGGTCCTTCGCCAGGTCGGCGATCGCCACCTGGGCCTGGTCCGCGAGGCGGTGGTTCACCGGGAGCACCACGTCGAACGGCTCCGAGTACAGCGGGACGCGGGTGAGGCGGCGGTCGTCCTCGGCGGGCGCGCCGCGGTATTCGACGGCCACCGCCACGTCGACCTGCCGGTCCAGCACCATCGGGACGCTCGCGTCGCCCTCCGCGTCCTGGACCTTGACCCGGATACCGGGCGCGGTGCGGGCCAGCTCGGTGAGGGCGGGGGCGAGCACGAGGCCGATGCCGGTGGCGAACGCGGCGACCGTGACCGTACCGGCGACGCCCGCGCTGTAGTCGGCGAGCTCCGCCTCGGCCCGCTCCAGCTGGGCGAGGACCAGGTTGGTGTGGCTGAGGAGGATCTCCCCGGCGGCGGTGAGCCGGGCGCCGCGCGCGCCGCGTTCGACGAGGCGGTGGCCGGTCTCCTGCTCCAGGGCGGCGAGCTGCTGGGAGACGGCGGAGGGCGTCAGATACAACGCGGCGGCGGCCGCGGTCACCGTGCGGTGGTCGGCCACCGCACGGAGGATTCGCAGCCGCCGCGCATCGATCATGTGCCCATTGTCCCAGGTGGTGGCGGAACCACCGACCCGGTCAGAGGGCTACGCCTCCGCGTCCAGAGCGGCCCGCGCGTCGATGAACGCGTCCACGGCGCGGTTCACGTCGGCGGTGGAGTGCGCGGCGGAGAGCTGGACGCGGATACGGGCCGCGCCCTGCGGGACGACGGGGTACGAGAACCCGATCACGTACACGCCGCGCTCCAGGAGCAGTTCCGCCATCCGGCCGGCCTTGCCCGCGTCGCCGATCATGACGGGGGCGATGGCGTGGTCGCCGGGCAGGATGTCGAAGCCCTCCGCGGTCATCCGGGTGCGGAACAGCTCGGTGTTGGCGGCCAGCTGCTCGCGCAGGTCGCCGGCGGACTCCAGCAGGTCGATGACCTTGAGGGAGGCGGCGGCGATGACCGGGGCGAGGGAGTTGGAGAAGAGGTACGGGCGAGAGCGCTGGCGCAGCAGGGCGACGATCTCCGCGCGGGCCGCGACGTAACCGCCGGAGGCTCCGCCGAGCGCCTTGCCGAGGGTGCCGGTGATGATGTCGACCCGGTCCATCACGCCGTGCAGTTCGGGCGTGCCGCGGCCGCCGGGGCCGACGAAGCCGACGGCGTGCGAGTCGTCGACCATGACCATGGCGTCGTAGCGGTCGGCCAGGTCGCAGATCTCCTGGAGCGGGGCGACGTAACCGTCCATGGAGAAGACGCCGTCGGTGACGATGAGGCGGCGGCGCGCCCCGGACGCCTCCTTGAGCTGCGTCTCCAGGTCGGCCATGTCGCGGTTGGCGTAGCGGTGGCGCTTGGCCTTGGAGAGCCGGATGCCGTCGATGATGGAGGCGTGGTTGAGGGCGTCGGAGATGACCGCGTCCTCCGGGCCGAGCAGCGTCTCGAAGACTCCGCCGTTGGCGTCGAAGCAGGAGGAGTAGAGGATCGTGTCCTCCTGGCCGAGGAAGGCCGAGAGCCGCTGTTCCAGCTCCTTGTGGACCTCCTGGGTGCCGCAGATGAAGCGGACCGAGGCGAGCCCGTAGCCCCAGCGGTCCAGCGCCTCGTGGGCGGCGGCGATGACCTCGGGGTGGTCGGCGAGGCCGAGGTAGTTGTTGGCGCAGAAGTTGAGGACCTCGCCGGGGCGCCCGCCGGAGGTGACGGCCACGGTCGCGGACTGCGGGGTGCCGATCACGCGCTCGGGCTTGTGCAGCCCGGCGGCGCGGATCTCGTCGAGGGTGGTGCGCAGATCGTCGCGTACGGAGTCGAACATGCGGATTCCTTAAGGATGCGGGGAGAGGTTCGAAGGTCAGACGGTCCAGTCGAGGATGACCTTGCCGCCGAGGCCGCTCGCGGCGTCGTCGAAGGCCGCCTCGAAGTCGCGGAAGCCGTACCGGCCGGTGATCACGGGGGCGAGGTCGAGGCCGCCCTCCAGCAGGACGGACATGGCGTACCAGGTCTCGAACATCTCGCGGCCGTAGATCCCCTTGATGGTGATCATCGAGGTGACGATGCGGGACCAGTCGACGGCGAACTCCTCGGCGGGCAGGCCGAGCATCGCGATCCGGCCGCCGTGCGTCATGTTCGCGACCATGTCGCGCATCGCCTCGGGCCGGCCGGACATCTCCAGGCCGATGTCGAACCCTTCGCGCAGGCCCAGCTCGCGCTGCCCGTCCGCGATGGTGCGGTCCGCGACGTTGAGGGCGAGGCTGACGCCGACCTTGCGGGCGAGGGCGAGGCGGGCCTCGCTGACGTCGGTGATGACGACGTTGCGGGCGCCGGCGTGCTTGGCGACGGCGGCGGCCATGATGCCGATCGGGCCCGCGCCGGTGATCAGGACGTCCTCGCCGACCAGCGGGAAGGAGAGCGCGGTGTGCACGGCGTTGCCGAACGGGTCGAAGATCGCCGCGATGTCGAGGTCGACGGGGACCCGGTGCACCCACACGTTGGACGCGGGCAGGACCACGTACTCGGCGAACGCGCCGTCCCGGCCGACGCCGAGGCCGACGGTGGAGCGGCAGAGGTGGCGGCGGCCGGCCAGACAGTTGCGGCACTTGCCGCAGACGAGGTGGCCCTCGCCGCTGACCAGGTCGCCGACCGCGATGTCGGCGACGTCGGAGCCGAGGGCCGCGACCTCGCCGACGAACTCGTGGCCGAGGACCAGCGGGGTGGTGACCGCCTGCTGGGCCCAGCCGTCATAGGCGCGGATGTGCAGGTCGGTGCCGCAGATACCGGTGCGCAGGACCTTGATCAGGACGTCGGTGGGGCCGTACTCCGGCTCCGGCACGTCCATCAGCCACAGTCCGGGCTCGGCCTTCTGCTTGACGAGTGCCTTCACGGCTGCGGCTCCCTGACGTCGGTACGCGAGTGGATACCCCGGGCCTCGGGGCATGTCGGAGGAACCCTGCGGCCCGGGGTGGATCTTGGGTGTCACCCACCATGGTGGGGGTTCGGCGGGACGGGACGGAGCATCTCGAAAGGCTCCACGCGCCGTCCCCGGCCGTCACGGAGAAGGCTGCCGTACGGCGGGGTCCCGGGTCCATCGAGGATTTCTTAAGCGCCGCCGCAGGAGATCTTCACACCTGGCCGTGGCTTCACGGACCGCTGCCGTTCTCCGGCCTTGGTTTCCTCGGCTACAACTCGCCGTAGGGGCCCAGGAAGCGGGGGCGGCCCCGCTCGATCCGGTAGAGGAAGATCCCGTTCTCGTACCGCACCTGGCGGGTCGAGGCGTCGAAGGCGAGGGTCCGCGCGATCCCCCGGTGTTCGGTCCGCACGAGCCGCCCGCCGATACCGCTGCGGACCTCGCCCGAGGCGCTGGTGGTTCCGGCGGCGCGGGCGATCAGGCCGATCGCGTCGTACGCCTCGGCGGCCCAGGTGGCCGGGGGTGCGCCGAAGCGCTTGCGGTGGGCGGCGGTGAACGCCTCGGCCGACGGGAGGGCGGCCGGGTCGGCGTACGCCTCGGCGAAGACCCAGCCCTCGGCGGCCTCGCCCGCCCCGTCGAGGAAGGCGGGCCCGAGGGCGGGTCCGGCGGCGACCCGGGTGCCGGTGAAGCCCTCGGCGGCCAGTGCGGTGGCCAGGCGGGCGGCCCGGGACGCGTCGCCGCTCCCGAGCACCACGGCGTCCGCCTTGCCGGTGACGGCCTTACGGGCGACCGCACCGAACCCCGCGTTCCCTCGGGCGAGAGGGTGTTCGAGGAGGGTGACGCCGGTGAGGGCGGCCTCGCGGAACGTGGACCCGACCTCCCCGGCGAGCCCGGGATCGGCGGCGTCCTCGACGAGCAGGATGCGGGCAGCGGGGCGGGTGCGGGTCAGGTAGCTGATGAGGCCGGTCGGGAGCGTCCGGTCGAGGGGGCGGGTCACGCAGAGGTGGAGGCCGGTGCCGGACTCGACGGTGCTGGAGCCCGCCGCGACGACGACGGTGGCCAGCCGCGCCGCGCCGTACCGCTGGACGAGGTCCTCGCGCAACAACTGCCCGGTGGGGCCGAGGACGGCGATGACCGAGTCGTCCGCCGCCAGCCGCCCGGCCACCCGGAGCGCCTCCGCCGGGTCCCCCGCGTCGTCCTCGGTACGCAGGGCGAGCCGGAACGCCTTGTCCGTACGGGAGTTGTGGTCGGCGACGGCGAGCTGCGCGCCACGCTGGTGGGCCAGCCCGGTGGCCCGGCCGGGTCCGCCGAGGTCGGCGTGGAGCCCGATCCTGTACGTGGCCGGCTCCCCGGATCCCGTCGAGGAGCCGCCCGCCCCCTCGCCGCGCCCCCGCAGGGCGAACCAGGTGGCGGTGGAACCACCGGCGAGGAGAACGGCGCCGGCCGCCCCGGCGGTCAGCAGCCTCCGCCGGGTGGGACCGCGCCCCTGCTCGGTGGCGCCGTCCCCGGCCGGGGCGAACGTGCCGGGCAACGGATCGGGGTCCGGCAGCGCGAGGGCGGCGGCGGACCGCTCGGCGATCAGGGCGGAGAGCCCGGCGGGCATCTGCCAGGGGGTGGGGGCGGCGGCCGTACGAGGGGGCTCACCCGGGTCCGACGGCCTCCGCCGGGCCGGGTCAGGGGACTCACCCGGGGCCGAGGCGGGGTCCGAGACCGGGGCCAGGTCCGAGGTGGGTTCCGGGGCTGAGCCCGGGGCCGAGGCGGGTTCCGAGACCAGGTCCGAGACCCGGGCCAAGGCGGATTCCGAGACCAGGTCCGAGACCCGGGCCGAGGCGGGTTCCGAGCCCAGGGCCAAGGCGGGTTCCGAGACCGGGGCCGGGTCCGAGCCCGGGGCCGAGGCAGGTTCCGAGCCCGGGGCCGAGACCGGGGCCGAAGCGGCGCGGAGGGACTCGCGCGGGTCCGGCGGCCCCGGCCGGGCCGGGTCCGGCATCGCCCGCCCGGCCGGGTCCGGGGCCGCCTCCCCGCCCTCCGCCAGCGCCTCGCGGACCCGGCTCGCCGTCGGCCGGGCGGTCGGGTCCTTCGCGAGGCAGGCGGTGATCAGGGGCGCCAGGCCGGGCGGAACGCCCGTCAGGTCCGGCTCCTCGTGGATCGTGCGGAACAGGGCGCCCGCCCCGCCGCCCTCGCCGAACGGCCGCCGCCCGGTCGCCGCGTACACGAGCACGCAGCCGAGCGAGAACACGTCGCACGGCGGCCCCAGCAGCGCGGCCGACGCCTGTTCGGGGGCCAGGTAGCCGGGCGTCCCGATCACCGCGCCGGCGGTGGTCAGCGCGGTGGCGCCCTCGTGGCGGGCGATCCCGAAGTCGATGAGGCGGGGGCCGTCGAGGGCGAGGAGCACGTTGCCCGGTTTGACGTCGCGGTGGACCAGCCCGGCCTCGTGGACCGCGACGAGGGCCGCGGCGAGCCGGCTGCCGAGCGCCCGGACGGTGGCCGAGGGCAGCGCGCCGCCCGCTCCGACCACCTCGGCCAGCGAGGGCCCGGGGACGAACGCGGTCGCCAGCCAGGGCTCGTAGGCCTCGGTGTCCGCGCCGAGCACCGGGACCACCCACGGGCCGGTGATCCGGGCGGCCGCCTCCGCCTCGCGCCGGAAGCGGGCCCGGAAGCCGGGGTCGGCGGCATGCTCGGCCCGGATCACCTTGACGGCGGCGAGCGTCCCGCCCGCCGAGCGCGCCAGGTAGACCACGCCCATGCCGCCCGCGCCGAGCCGGACGAGGGTGCGGTACGGGCCGACGGTGCGCGGGTCCTCGGAGGTGAGGGGCCGCACGTCAGCTCTTCGGCTTCGGGGCCGGGCTGAGGTAGCGGTGACGGCCGTCCTCCACCCGGTACAGGTGGGCGTCCTGGCCGACGAGTTGCTGACGCTCCTCGTCGAACGCGTACGTGCGGGAGATCCCCTCGTACCGGGCGACGGCGAGCGCGGCGGTGAGCGTGGACCGGGTGGGCCCGCCGTCGCCGGAGGGCGTGGCACTCGCCGTCGCCCCCTCGGTACCGGCGGTCGCTCCCTTCGTGCCGGCCATCGCCGCCTTGGAGGCGGCGTCGGCGAGGGCGGCCAGTTCGCGGGCGACGAGCCCCGCCACGTCGTACGCCTCGGCCGACCAGGCGGCGGGCGCGGCGCCGAATCGCTTGCGGTGGGCGGCGGCGAACGTGGCGGCGGCCGGGGCGCTCGCGTCGATGAACGGTGCGACGAACTCCCAGCCGTCGGCCGCCGCCCCCGCCAGCTTCAGGAACTCCGGCCCCATGACGGTGTGCTGGGCCATGCGCGGTCCGGCGAAGGACAGGTCCGCCAGGATGCGGGCGACGCGGGAGGCGCCGGTCGCGTCACCGGCGTAGAAGAGCGCGTCGCTCCGGTTGGACAGGAGGTCGGTGACGACCGGGTCGAAGACGCGCGTCCCGGCGGGCACCACCCGGGGGTGGGTGGTGCCGGTCGTGAGGTCGGGCGTCATCATGTTGGCCGCGTAGCCCGCCTGGTAGGCCGCCTGCCCGCCGGACCGGTCGACCAGGATCCCCAGCCGCTCGACGTCGGGGCGGAGCAGGAGGCGGTTGACGATGGGGATGGAGAGCGAGGCGTAGGAGGGGGCGGCCTGGAAGAAGGAGCCGTTGGCCCGTTTCGGGAAGGCTATCTGGAGGGCCGACACCGTCAGGACCGGCAGCGCCGCCTCGTCGTACGCGGACAGTGCCGCCCCGGCCGCCTCGTCGCTCGTGGGGCCGATGACCGCGATGACCTCCGGGTCGCGGGCGAACTCCTCGGCGACCTGGGCGGAGCGATCGGCGGCGCCCTGGTCGTCGAGGACCTTCACGGCGAGCCGGAAGGGCCGGCTGTCGAGGGAGTTGAAGCGGTCGACGGCGAGCCGGACACCGCGTTCCTGGGCCCGTCCGGCGGCGCTCAGGGGCCCGGTGAGGTCGGCGTGCACGCCGATGATCCAGCGGCGTCCGCCGGGCGCCCCGTCCCCGCCGCCACCGTCGGAGCCGCCGCCGGTGAGACGTACGGCGGCGAAGGCGCCCGCGCCGAGGGCCACCGCGCCGCCCGCCGCGAACAGCAGGAACCGCCGTCGGCCGAGGGCGGGTTCCGGCGGGCCGGGCTCCTCGGTGACGGTGGCGTCGATGTCGGGCAGGGCCAGCGGGGCGGCGGACCGGTCCGCGATGATCCGGACGACGTCCTCGGGCAGCCAGTCGGGAGTCGCCCCGGCCGGTACGTCCTCGGCGATCAGGGTGTCCAGGTCGGCGGCGGCCGGACGTTCGGCGGGGTCCTTGGCGAGGCACCGCTCCAGCAGCGCGCGCGGCCCGGGGTCGTCGATGCCGTCGAGGTCGGGTGCGTCGTGGACGGTGCGGTAGAGGACGGCGTCGACCGCGCCGCTGCCGAAGGGCGGCCGGCCGGTGGCCGCGTACGCGAGGAGGCAGCCGAGCGAGAAGACGTCCCCGGCGGGCCCCGCGGTGTGCCCGGACGCCTGCTCGGGCGGGAGGAAGCCGGGGGTGCCGACGATCAGCCCGGTGGCGGTCAGGGCGGTGGCGTCGGCGGCCCGGGCGATCCCGAAGTCGATCAGCCGGGGGCCGCCGGCCGTCAGCAGGACGTTGCCCGGTTTGACGTCGCGGTGGACGAGCCCGGCGGCGTGCACGGCGGCCAGGGCGCGGGCGAGCAGCCGGCCGAGGACGGTGACGCTGCGCACGGGCAGCGGTCCGCGCCGGACGACGACGTCGGACAGCGTCGGCCCGGGCACGAACTCCGTGGCGAGCCAAGGGCGTTCGGCCTCGGTGTCGGCGCCGGTGACGGACACGGCCCAGGGGCTGTCGACCCGGCGGGCGGCCTCGGCCTCGCGGCGGAAGCGGGTCCGGAAGTCCTCGTCCCCGGCGTGCTCGGGCAGGATCACCTTGATCGCGGCGAGCGCTCCGGCGTCGGTACGCCCGAGGTAGACGACGCCCATGCCGCCCGCACCGAGGCGGCCGAGGAGCCGGTGGCCGCCGATCCGGGCGGGGTCGGTGGGTCGCAGGTCATCCATCGCCCGGCCTCAGCTCTGCTTCTCGACGGCGGATTCCAGCCGGACCAGCATGGTGGCCTGCGCCTGCACCACCAGGTCGTCGATCTCCCGCTCGGTGCGCCCCTTCGCCCCCTTGCCGGTCACGGCGACGGTGAACTGCAGCGTCTGCGCCTGCTGCCAGGCGTAGTGGTGCGGCCCGCCGAGCTCCGAACTCTGGTACTGACCACGCTCGTTGAGGGCGTCCTCGGAGTTGGTCTGGTTGGCCTCGCCGCCGAACAGCGCCGCGGCGACCATGGAGCCGATCAGTTCACCCTCGCGCAACTGCTGGGTGGGGCAGCGCATGGTCTCCTCGATCGACTCCGCCATCTCCCAGGCCGCGTCCTCGCGGGTGCGGTGCACGGTGACGACGGCGGCGAGGCGCACCGGCCCCTTGCCCTTCTCCGCGGGCACCTCGAACGACCGGGTGCGGGTGGCCAGGACGCTGAAGGCGGGCTTCTGCTGCTGCCAGACGCAGTCCTTGCCGAGTACGGGCCAGGAGGCCGGGTCGCTCTCGTACGGGCTCCGCTTCACCACTCCGGGGCCGAAGCTGTCGGGGTCGGCGATGACGCGGTCGATGAAGTCGCGTGCGGCGGCCTTGGTCGTGGGAAGCCGGGCGGGGTCGGGTTCGAGCGGGTCCGTCGCCTCGGGAGCCGGCCCGGCCCCGGCACCACCGCCGGAGTCCGCACCCGCACTCGCACTCGCACTCGCACTCGCACTCGCACTCGCACTCGCACTCGCAGAAGCGTCGCGCTTCTCCACTTTCCCGGGGTCGTCCGCCGTGCCGGAACAGCCGGCGAGCAGCATGGTCGTCAGGGTCAGAGCCAGGCTCAGGGGCAGCGCGAACCGGACCCCTCTTAACGGCACGTGACAGGTCACAGCGTTTCCCCGTTCCTCCTCGACGCCGTGTCGATCATAAGTTCGCCCGGCGCGGTCGGCGGGGGCTGCCGGGGGACTGTTACCGCGTCGGGACCTGGACGGCACCGCCGCGGGGCCGCCCGGCCGAGGCCGTCAGGCCGTCTCCGCGAGGAACGCGCTGATGTGTTCGACGAGGGCGTCCGGCCGGTCCTGAGGCAGGAGCGTGTGGCTGTCCCCACAGCGAGCCGTCCATGGCCACGCCGTGCAGGAGCACCACCGCGGGCCCGTCACCGCCGGTGTCCCGGTACTCGATCACGCCCGCGGAAAGCCTCACGTCGCCCATGCGGTCAACATGGTCCGGCCGACCTCGGGCCGGGGCCTGACGCAGCGTAGGGATTACCTCTCCGTCCTTGATAGCGTCGCCCCCGCGGCTGCGGACTTCTCCCCCGACCCGGCCGTACGGGGTGGGCACGGGGACCGGGCGCGGCAGGACGAAGAGGGCCGACAGATGAGCCTTGCACAGGTGCACTACACCTCCGCCGCGCCGGGGGACGAGGGGGCCGAGGGAGCGGCGGGCCGGTTCACGGCGGTCGGTCCCGGGGTGTCGGGCGCCCTGCTGGCGGAGATCGAGCCCTTGGTGCGCTACGAGCTTCCCGGAGGCGTTCCCGACCGGCCGTCCGACAGTGAACTGCGGTCGCTGCCGCAGACGTTCGGTTACGCGGTGCTGTCCGACGGCAGTCGGCTGGTGGCCCGTTCGGCTCCGGTACGGGACACGGGCGGCGGCAGCGGCTCGGGGTCGGGGTCAGGACCGGGGTCGAGGCAGGGCATCCGGTTCCATGCGCACGCGGTGCATCTGCCGCCGGGGGTTCCGCTGCCGGGCGACCGGCTGCCGGTCGAGGCGTGGCGCTCGCCGCTCTGGGTGTCGACGACGCCCGCCGGGGCGATACCGGACCCGCTGACGCCGCCGCCGGGCCCGGCGGCGGTCTCCGAGGGCCTGGACGACTTCGCCGTCTCGCGCGGCCCCTGGCTCGCGGTGGTGCTGGCGGATCTGCGCCGGGCGAGCGAGGCGGAGGCGCCCGGTGGTCGGCCGGTGGTGCTGGTGGAGCGGCAGTGCGCGGACGTGGCCCGGTGGCTGGGTCTGGCGTCGGTCACCTTGCCGAGGGAGAGCGCGGAGCGGCTGACGTTCACCACGTACACCCGGCGGCCGGGGGGTTCGGCGGCGCGGGTGGTGGGGGTGCTGCCCGAGGACGCGGCGGCGGCCCGGGCGGCGGGCCTGCGGGTGCACGAGTGCGCGGGGCGGGCCCCGGTGGACGGTATGGACGACGTGTGGGCGACGACGGCGGCCCGGATCTGGCGGGGCCGGTCGCCCGAGCTGTTCCGGGAGGCGCGCGAACTGCCCGGAGAGCCGTTCGCCGCCGGGCCGTTGGCGGTGACGGCGCTCTGCGCGGGGATCGCGCTCGGCCCGGACGGACGTGCGGCGGCGGCCGGTTGGGCGGCCGACCGCCCCTACGCCCTGGACGCGAAGCGCACGGGCCAGTTGGTCGAGGCCCTCACCTCTCCCGGCATCGACGACCGTACGGGACCCGAATTCGACGCGGCCGGACGGCTTTTCAGCGCGCTGGAGGGCCGCTGCCCGGCCTCGGTCACCGCTCCGCTCGCGGCGATGCTGGTCACCGAGGCGGTGCGGGGCGGCAACGGCTCGCTGGAACTGCCGCGCCGGGACGCGTTCGCGGGCCCGGAGGGGGCCAAGGTCGCCGAGCGGCTGGGCCCGGAGATCCTGACCGAACTGACCGACACGGCCGGATCGCGCTCGGTGGCGCGCACCGTACAACTGCTGCGGGTGGCACGGCTGCTGGGCGTGGACGGCACGGATCTGCTGCCGGGCGTGGTGGACCGCCTGGCACCGGCGCTGCTGGCGGAGGCGGCGGAAGAAGAAGGCGAAAGAAAAGGTCCTGAGAGCGCCCCGGCTTTCGCTCCGGCCCTGCTGGAACTGCTGGACGAGCAGTTCGAGGTGCGGACGGCGCTGCTCGGCGCCCTGGACCGGATCGCGCCGCGGGATCCCGGGGCGGTGGCCCGGTTCCTGGAGCGGGTCACGCTGCCGTTCACCGGCACGCAGGCGCTGCCGCATCTGCGGATGTGCGCCGAGGTGCCGGGCGCGATGGCGACGCTGGGCGGTGACCGGGCGGCGGTGTGGCACCGGGTGCTGCGGGCGGCGGGCCTCTCCCCGTTCGCCGAGCCGCTGGTGCTGCGCACGGCGGTGGGCCTGGTCTGGGAGGACCGGGCCCCGACGGTCGAGGAGGCCCGCCTGCTGCTGGACGCGGCCACC
Organism: Streptomyces sp. SID14515; assembly: GCF_010548505.1. Classification (NCBI taxonomy): domain Bacteria; kingdom Bacillati; phylum Actinomycetota; class Actinomycetes; order Kitasatosporales; family Streptomycetaceae; genus Streptomyces; species Streptomyces sp. SID14515. The sequence continues at coordinate 27,161 of NZ_JAAGMH010000115.1, forward strand.
TCCGACTCGCACCGCGGGGCCGGTACGTGGGCGCGCCTGGTCGACGCGGCGCTCAGCACGTCCGCCGCCGGCACGGACGAGGCGGCCGGCCTCGCCCATGACCTGCTGCGCGGCTACCCGGGCGAGATCGGCGGCCGCGAACGGGCCGGCCTTCTCCTGCTGGACCTGGTCCGCGAGCTGCGTACGGGCGCACCGGATCCCGGCTGGGCGGAGCGGGTCCGCACCCTGTGCGCCCAGGCGGAGCCGGTCGAACCGGCGCTCCGGGAGCGGGTGTACGCGGCCCTGGTGGAGCGCCTGCTGGCCCCGGACCGCCCGGGTGCCGAGCTGTACGACTTCGTCCACGGCGGCGACGACGACCTGATCGCCGCGTACGACCGCACCGCCCGGACGGAAGCCGTACGGACCCGGCTGCGCACCCAGCCCGCCTATGCGGCGGACTGCTTCACCGTCTGGACCGCCCACCCGCACGCGGGCCGCACCTGGCCCCCGGTGGCCGCCGCCCTCCTCGACGAGGTCCTGCGCCCCGCCGTCCGCGCCATGTCGGCCGAGGACGTCGCGGAGGTCGAGGCCACGGTGGGCCGCACAGGCAGCAGCGGCCGGGCCGACGCCTTCCGCGCCTGGAACCGCGTCAGCACCCTCGGCCGCCTGGGCCGCCGGATCGCGGGGCGGGTACGGCGGGGGTGAGCGGGGGCGGGAGCGGGACACCCCGCCGCACTTCTGGCACGAAATCACACATGCATACGTTGCTCTTGTTCGCCCGGGATAGATTGGCGCCCGGGGGGCGACTCCACCTCGCCACTCTCCGACCAGCCGTTCATGGGGGAACAGTGCTGACTTTCGACGATGTGGTGAACGCACCCGTCGGCAAACTGAAGACCGCGGTCGACGACTGGACCACGATGGTGACCAGGCTGGAGAAGCTCGCCGAGGATGCCCGGACCGGCATGAAGGCGAAAGCGGGCAAGGCGCGCTGGGAAGGCGTCAACGCCGGGGTCACCAAGGCGTTCATCGGAAAGACCGCAGCGGAGTTCGACGATGCCGCGGCCCAGGCCCGGGGCATCAAGTCCCTGTTGACTGATGCACACACATCCTTCGCATATGCCAAGACGCTGATCGCCATGCGGGACGAAGAGGGCCCGGCGGCAGGTGTGGTGATCAGCGCGAAGGGCAAGGTTTCGGCACGGCACGACCTGGAGGACGACCTCACCGCACGACGGGATCCGGACTACCCGGAGGCGCTGCGCAAGCAGAGGGCGGCCGTCGCGTCCTGGCAGCAGAAGGTCGATCGAGTCGTCGAGGACTGCTCCGACGCCGACGAGTCGTTGAAACGCGCCCTCGAAGCGAACATGAAGAGCAAGCACGACTTCAGCAAGCCCGCCTACAAGACGCTCGACGCGGAGCAGGCGGGCCACGCGTCGGAGCTGCTGAAGACGGTCACGGGCGAGGGCGGCACCGCCCGAAACCTCCATGCGCTGCGCGAACTCGAAGACATCATCGACGACAACCGCGGCGACCCGGAGTTCGCCACCGCCTTCTACCGCAGGCTGGGCGCGGAGGGCACGCTGGAGGCGTACACCCGGATGTCCCTGGACGCCACGTCGCTCGGCCCGGCCGGGGCGGACCGGGTAGGCCTGGTCCGCAACATCCAGAGCGACATGGGCGCGATGCTCGGCCTGGCCACGACCCCATCGGTGCCGAACCACCTGGACCCCGCCTGGACCTCGCAACTCCTCAAGGCGGGCCGCCAGGAAATCGACGTGTCCGGGTTCGCGGGCGTCGGCGCGAAGGTGTACGGCTACCAGGCTCTCGGGGCGCTGCTGCGGGAAGGCACGTACGACCAGCAGTTCCTGACGTCGGTCGGCCGCGACATGATCGCCATGGACAAGAAGGACCCCGAGATCTGGTCCCGGAACCTGCCGTACAACCAGGACATGGCGATCAACCTCAGCGCGGACGGCGGGAAGGGCTTCAACCCGGTCACCGGCCTCATGGAGGCGATGAGCAGGCACCCTGCGGCGTCGGCGGAGTTCTTCAACGAGAACCTGCGGTCGGACACGAACAACGACGGCATCGTCACCATGCTGGACCTGGAGACCAGCGCCAAGGACGCACAGAGCGTGGTCGACTACATGCTCGACAAGAAGCCGGCGGACGACTGGTACGACACCACGGCCGAAAGTGGCACCACGCTCGGCCAGACGGCCATGGGCAACGCCTTGGAGGCAGCGGTCACCGGACGCGTCCCCGGCGACGACGACGCACCGCCGGTGCGGCACTCCGAGGACATGAGCGGTGTCATGGAGAAGGTCGTGGAGAAGATCGGCACGAACCCGGAGCTGGTATCGGCCAAGGCCGGCGACCCGCCCGGCCCGCTGAGCGCGCTGGCTCCGCAGTTCGGCGCCATGGCGGCGGAGTACATGCCGGACTTGCAGGCAACCGCCGAGAACGCGGCGGGTCAGATCAAGCCATTCGGCGAACCGGCCGAATTCGAGAAGCACTTGATGACGAGGTTCCTCGGCTCGGTCGGCCAGGATCCGGACGCTTACGGTGCGATCACCCACGCGCAGCAGGCCTACACGACGGCGCTCGTGGGCGACGCCTTCCGCCATCCCGAGCGCCATGCCGACATGGGAGAGGCGATCCGCAATGCCGTTCACCCCGGCGGGGAGATCGCGGGGATGATGGCGGAGGCGAGGGCGCACGCGGTCGTGGATCTGAAGACGCACGAGATCGACGAGTACAACAAGGGCGTCGAAGACAACGCGAAGTGGACGAATCGAATCATCAACCTCGTCGGAGCCAAATATCTTGAACTGCTTCCTTTCGGCGGGGACGCCATCACGTGGATTCAGGAGGATGTCACAGAATCAGTGGTGGACAACGCGAAGGAAGATGACCTGGACGGGGCCGCACTCGATTCGGGAGAAGGATACGCGAGCGCGGAAGAGGCTACCAAGAGGGCCGCAGCAGCCGCTGTCGCCACGGGCGGCAAAGCCGCCGGGCTGACACCCGAGGAATACAACACCTACCTGGGCTCCGCTTCCACAGCAACGGCGGATGCCTACTCCATCGGTCACAACATGTCCGAGAAGAACCGACCCTGAGGAAGCGACCGTCCGTGCGCCGCATCAGACGATTCACAGCAGCCGTTACCCTCTCGCTGGCACTCACCGCAGGCGTGTCGGGCTGCTCCGAAGAGGAGCCCAAGACAGCACCGGAGTTGCCGAAACAGTTCTGCTGGAACGCATTCGACCGCAGTGAGGTACAACGCATCCTGCCGACCGGTGACCAGCTGACTCAGGACACCGAGGACTTCTTCTTCACCGATCGCGACAGGTCCATAAGCTGCCTGATCCGCGTTGACGGAGGGAGAGGTTTCAGCGCGCATGCGCGCTTCGAAGACGTCGAGGACGCCATCGAATGGAGTTCATTCGACCGGCTGAAGCCGGACTCGGTTCGCGTCGGAAAGAAGGCGATCGTCTGGAATACCGGAGGGATCACCTATTTCCCCTGCAAGGCGACAGCCAACTCCGGTCCGTCGACCGCGAAATACCTTCAGCTCACCATCTACGTCAGCGGCACCCGAGTCGAGAACCAACGCAAGACCCTCCCCGGCCTCCTCGAACAGTTCACCGCCTTCGCCCAGAAGGAACTCAAGTGCGCATGACCTCACAGGGCACACCGCGATCAGGCAAAACCTTTATTCACACGTAGAGGCGAGAGCCCTGACAGCGGGCGCTTCCGAGCGCGACGCGACGGTGGGACACGCCGCCTTCAATGCCGCCACGAGGGCATCGGCGCTCTTTCCGGCGAGTTCGTCCTCCAGCCGGGGCACGGGGTCACCGGAGCCGGACAGGGCGGCAGCGACCTCTTTCGCCGACTGTTCCCCACCTTCCATCTCCCCTTGGCCGATGGTGTCGTCGTCGTACGGCACCGTGCTCCCCTCGCCGAGCCCCACCCAGCGCGCCGGCTCCTCGGGGTCGCCTTCGGAGCAGGTCGCTCCCCGCCAGGCGAGCGCGATGATGTAGTGGTGCCCCAACTCGATGCGCGGCCTTTCGGCGAGGGCGTATTCGGTGCGGTTGTCGAGGTCGCCCTCCTTGAACACCCACCCCGATGAGCTGCGTTGCCAGGTCGCCGGTGCGGGCTGGGCCGGATCGCTTCTCGACCAGAGAACCTTCTCGACCTTCATACGCACATCGCGACCGATCATCCCCTCTCCCCGGTCCACCTCGCTCCGACTCGGAGCCACTTCACTTTCCTCGGTCGGTGTGGCGATGACGACATGGTCCGCATAGGTCACCCAGTCCTCGGCGGTACGGCTGGGCATACGGTCCTTGCCCTCACCCCGAATCGGTCCGACCACCGTGTCCGCGCCGCCGGAACATCCCGCCAGTAATACGGCGGAGACTGCGGAGACGGCGAAGCCCGGAAAACCGAAGATACGCACACGGCTCATCATGGATTCCCCCGTATTCGCCTAAGCGCGACCGGACGCGCCCGGGGCGACGCAGAGTACCCAAGCCTCCCGCCCCGGACCAGCCCCGTCAGGCGCGGTCGTGGAGCGTGATGTGGTAGCCGTCGGGGTCGGCGAAGGTGAACGTCCGGCCGAAGGGGCCGTCGACGGGGGCCGAGACGATGGTGTGGCCGGCGGCGGCGAGCGCGTCGTGGATGGCCTGGACTTCGGTGGCGTGGAACCAGAGCGCCGCCCCGATGCCGGGCTGGGCGACGGATGCGAGATCCGTGCCGGGGACGATCTCGCGGAGTGCGAACGCGATCGGCTTCGTCTCGAAGACGACGGCGTGCGGAGGTCCGGCCTGCGAGCGGACGAGGCCGAGGTACTGCTCGTAGAACGCCTGTGAGGCGTCGAGGTCGCGCGTCTGGAGCGAGAGGAAATCGGGACCGGTGGCGGGCATGGCGGTGCTCCTTCTCTTCGCACTTCGTGTCAGTTTTCTGACACGCGCCAATGTATGTCAGACTTCTGACATGAGTCAAAAGAGCCCCGGCGTCGACCTGGACACATCACTGGGCTACCTGCTGAAAGAGGCTTCGAGCGCTCTGCGCGCAGCCATGGAGGAGGTGCTGCGGCCGCTCGGGATGACCGTGACGCACTACTCCTGCCTCGAACTGCTGGCCCAACGGCCGGGCATGTCGAACTCCGAGCTCGCGCGCGGCGCGTTCGTGACACGGCAGTCGATGAACGTGCTGCTTCAGGCGCTGGAGCGAGACGGCTATGTGACCAGGCCCGCGGAGGCGGCCGTCGGGAAGGTTCTTCCGGCGCGACTCACGCCCCGCGGCCGGCAGAGCCTGGAGAAGGCGACCGCGGCGGTCCGGTCCGTCGAGATCAGAATGCTGGCCGGCATGACCGAGACCGAGCAGGCAGACGCGTTCCGGATCCTGCGGAGCATGACTCTCTCCCTGCGCGAGGGCGTCCGCGACGACGACGGCTAGCGGAGGCGACGCCGAGGACCCTCACGACAGCGGGTGGTCGGTGGCCGATGTCCCGTTCAGGCCGACCGGGCGACCTGAGGCGGGAGCCGCCGACTAGAATCGGCTTTCATGTCGAAGCCTGACGAGTTGCTCACTGACGTCGCAGCCCTGGTGGAGTCCGGGCACAGCAACCAAATGTCTCTGACCGTGGTCGCCGGGGGTGCTGTCATCACCGGCCGCCTCGCCCCGGAGGCCGTCTGGAGGCAGCGGGTCTCCGAGGTCCTGGCGGACTCGGCCCGGCTGAGCGAGTTCTCCGCCGCCTTCACCACCACCGCGCACAAGGAAGGGCCGCCCACGCATCTGCATTTCCATGTGGCGCGGATTCTCCAAGGAGCGGTGGGAATCCCGGAGACGGGCGGGATGTACCGCGTGGCGATCGAGGACGTCAGCGCCTGGACCATGGGCGACTTCAGCTACTCCGACCACTGACCCGCCCACGCCCGCGCTTACGCCCCACAGCCCACTGCCCCTCGCTGGTCGAACCAGCGCCGCCCCTCGAAGCAGCCCCGTGCCCGCCCGTCAGGCGGCCGCGGGGCTGCCGAGCAGTGCGGAGGCCTGCTGGAACGGGCTGAGCACACGCCGAGGCGCGACAAGTGCGCGCTCGGGCACGGCGGTTGCGGCCGTCGCGGCGCGGCCGGTGCAGGTGAAGCCGAGTCGGCTCATGGCCCGGAGGACTTCGCCCGCGCTGAAGTCTCGGCGGTCCTGGCGGGTGATGACCTGCCCGACCTGCTTGACCGGGTAGGTGCGCCGGCCGATGATCACGGACTCACCGCTGACCTGCTCGGGCTTGATGCCCCTCATCGACTCCAGGACGCCGCTCTTGGTGAGGTCGAAGGGGAAGCGGGCGATGACACAGCGCATGTTGCCTCACAGGGTGAAGGGCGAAGGGCGAAGGAAAAGCGGCGAAGAAGCGGCGAAGCCGCCAGAAGGGCGAGGAACGGTCGCGAAGGCTAGGCGGCCGCGCCGAAGGACGACTGACGCCCCGTCGCACGCCGAGTGGCGGAGGCGGAGCTGCGCCGTCCGCGCGGGGCCGCACTGCGCCGACGCCGCTCGGCCACCGGCGCGGTGATCGTCACGGGGATGCCGGACGGGGCCTGGGATCCGGTGATCCGGCTGAGCGCCTCCTCGCCGGAGCGGACCTGTGTGGTCAGGGGCACGATCCCGGCCGCGGTCATCAGGCGGGTCATGTCGCGACGCTGCCCGGGCGTGACCAGGGTGACGACGCTGCCGGACTCCCCGGCGCGTGCGGTACGGCCGCCGCGGTGGAGGTAGTCCTTGTGGTCGGTCGGCGGGTCGACGTTGACGACGAGGTCGAGGTTGTCGACGTGGATGCCGCGCGCCGCGACGTTCGTGGCGACGAGGACCGTGACGTGTCCGGTCTTGAACTGGGCGAGGGTGCGGGTCCGTTGCGGCTGGGACTTCCCGCCGTGCAGGGCGGCTGCCCGTACGCCGCTGTGCAGCAGGTGGTCGGTGAGCTTGTCCACCGCGTGCTTGGTGTCCAGGAACATGATCACCCGGCCCTCGCGCGCCGCGATCTCCGTCGTCGCCCGGTGCTTGTCGCCGCCGTGGACGTGCAGCACGTGGTGCTCCATCGTCGTGACGGCCCCCGCGGACGGGTCGACGGAGTGGACGACCGGGTCGGTGAGGTAGCGGCGGACCAGGAGGTCGACGTTACGGTCGAGGGTCGCGGAGAACAGCATGCGCTGGCCCTCGGGGCGGACCTGGTCCAGGAGCGCGGTGACCTGCGGCATGAAGCCCATGTCGGCCATCTGGTCGGCCTCGTCCAGCACGGTGATGGCGACCTGGTCCAGGGCGCAGTCGCCGCGCTCGATGAGGTCCTTGAGCCGCCCCGGGGTGGCGACGACGACTTCCACGCCGCCGCGCAGCGCGTTGGCCTGCCGGCCGATGGACATGCCGCCCACCACCGTGGCCAGGCGCAGCCTCACCGAGCGGGCGTACGGGGTGAGCGCGTCGGTGACCTGCTGGGCCAGCTCACGCGTCGGTACGAGGACCAGAGCCAGCGGCTGACGGGGCTCGGCGCGCTGTCCGGCGGTACGGGCCAGCAGGGCCAGGCCGAAGGCGAGGGTCTTGCCCGAGCCGGTGCGCCCCCGGCCGAGGACGTCACGGCCCGCGAGGGTGTTCGGCAGGGTCGCGCCCTGGATCGGGAACGGAACGCTCACGCCCTGCGCGGTGAGCGCGGCCAACAGCAGGGCGGGCATGTCGAGTTCGGCGAACGCCTCGACGGCGGGCAGTGCGGGGGTGAGCGTCTTCGGCGGTGCGAACTCGCCCTGGACCACGACGGGCCGCCGACCGCGGCCGACCGGACGCTGGCTGCTCGGGCCGCCGGTACGGCTGCGGTTGCGGGAGGTGCGGGAGGTGCGGTCGTTCGTACGGGTGGAGTTCACAGGAAACCTTCCTTGATACGGCACGTACCAAGGAATTCCCGCAGCGGAGAAACAGTGCGGGGAATCACAGGAACGGGCCGAGAGAAACGTGCGAGAAATTCCGTCGCGCAGTCGAAACAGGCGCGCAGGCGGAGGAGAGCACGAGATGGGGAGAGCACGAAATAACGAGATACGGGGTGACGAGAGCGCGATACGCGCGATCGTGCTGGATACGGGTGTGGTCAGGCGGGAACGATGTTCTCGGCTGTCAGACCCTTCTGGCACGACATGATGTCGAAAGTGACCTGCTGACCTTCGAGCAGTTCACGGAAGCCGTCGGCGGCTATGTTGGAGAAGTGGGCGAACACATCGTCCCCGCCGCCGTCCTGCTCGATGAAGCCGAAGCCTTTGGCCGCGTTGAACCACTTCACAGTGCCGGATGCCATGTCGTGTCTCCCTTGGGGCAGTACACCGGCCCGTGAGGTACGGATGCCGGGTCGCCGCGGTGATGCCCCACCCGGAGAACGATGTCCGGAAAAACGGAAGCGCCTGCACCAGCCGGAAATCGGCGGCGCCGCTCGAAGTTTGGGAACAGCAAGACTGCAACTGGGAATGACAGTAGCACGCCGTAGTGATCCGGATGCCGAGAATAACCCCACTCCCCCACTCGATGCAAAAACCCTCTCCACCCGACGAACCGAAACCTCATACGACGGCCACAGATATTGCCCCACCTGGAGTGCAGCGTTGCAGGTCCGAGGAATCAGAAAAAGAAGCCCACGGTTACACTCCGGCATTTTCCGATAACCTGGGTGTGCAAAGGGCGTGAGCAACAGCCCGAGAGGGCTTCAGGAGGCAGACCATGATCCATGCAGCCGAAATCCGTGAGTGGCGCGACCGGAACGTCATCGACCCGGAGGGCCGCAAGATCGGGGTGCTCGAAGCGGTCTACGTGGACACCACCACCGACGAACCGGCCATGGCCACCGTGCGCATCGGGCTCCCCACCCGTCACCAACTGGCCTTCGTCCCCCTCCACGAGGCGGTCGTCGGCCCGGACTACGTCAGGGTCGCCTACGACAAGGCGCTGGTGAAGAAGGCGCCGTCGATCGGCATGGACGACATCCTGCCCGCCGAGGCGGAGGAAGAGGTCTTCACGTACTACGAGCTGCCCTACCGGCCGGGCGCCGGCGGAGAGCGGCAACTGGCCCGCCGCTGACCGCACACGCCCAACGCCCGCCCCGCCCCGGCCCGCCCGGCAGCCCAGCGGTACGCACCGACAGGACAGGCCCGCCGGTATCGCGGCCGGGCCCGTCAGCACAGCAGATCCAGCTCCGCCCGGACCGTCTTGCCCGGATTGCGGTCGAGCACCGCCCAGCGGTCCGCCAGAGCCTCCACGATCAGCAGCCCGCGCCCGCCGTCGGAGCCGTCCTCCGGCGCGGTGATCTCGCCGGGGCCGGGCGGCCGGCACTCGGTCCGGGTGTCGGACACCTCGATCCGCAGGAGTCCGGGCACGGCCGGATCGCCGGGCATGTACGACAGGCGCAGTTCGAAGTTGCGGCCGGGCACGCGGCCATGGGTCGCCGCGTTGGCCGCCAGCTCGCCGATGATCAGGGCCGCCGACTCCGATGCGTCACTGAGATACGGGATACCCCAGGTGTGCAGCTTGTGGAGGCCGACGCGGCGGGCGAGCCGGGCGCCACGCGGAGCCGCGACGTAGTGACGATTGAACACACGTACGGTTACGCGGGGTTGGGTCTTCGTAGGTGCTTCCATGCCCCCAGATTCCGGGCCACAGCCCCTCTCCGCCAGGTCAGCAACTCGTACGCTCAGTCAGCGTACGGGTGCGAAGGGTAGACGGTACGGGTCACGTTCCGTGAGCATGGACGGGTCGCGGACCAGGACAGGCGCACGGGGAGGTGGCCGTACATGACGCACGGCACGGAGAGCATCGACAGCACCACATACGGGACGTTCGGCAACGGCAGCGGCGGCGGTGGCCGCAGCAGCGAACCCGAACCGCAGTACATCCTCAAGATGTTCGGAGAGGTGGTCAAGACCTTCCGCAAGCGGGCGAGGCTGACACAGGAACAGTTCGCCCCGCTCGTCGGGTACTCACCCGAGACCGTGGCCTCCATCGAGCAGGGCCGCCGCCTCCCGCCTCCGGACTTCGCGGAGCGCGCGGACAGTGTGCTCGACGCGTTCGGGGTGATTCTGGCCGCGGCGAAGCATCTGACGCGGCGGAAGGGGTTGGCGAGGTGGTTCCGGCAGTGGGCGCAGCTGGAGCTGACGGCGCTGAGCCTGTACACGTACGAATGCCGGTTGATTCCGGGGCTGTTGCAGACGCCTGCGTACGCGCGGACGCTGTTCGTCGACCAGTTGCCACCACTCGCCGACGAGCAGATCGAGGCCCAGCTCGCGGCTCGGCTGGAGCGTCAAGAACTCCTGCGGAACCGACCGAACACGGCGTTCAGCTTCATCCTCGAAGAGCACTTGTTCCTGCGGGACTTGGGCGGCGAGGAGGTCACCAGGGAGCTGATCGACCACATCCTCGATCTGTCCGAGCTGCGCAATGTGGATGTCCAGATCATGCCACTCGTACGGCATCACCACGCAGGCCTGGGCGGTCCCGTGCAGCTGCTGGAGACCCCGGATCACCAGTGGTTCGGCTACTTGGAGGGGCAGGCGCACGGGCAGTTCGTCTCCGACCCCAAAGCGATCAGCGTGATCCAGATGCGGTGTGCCAGTATGCGTTCACAGGCTCTCTCGTTGGACGACTCCAAGAGCCTGATGCGGCGGATGCGAGGAGCGAGATGAGCACCACACCCCTGGCCTGGTTCAAGAGCAGCTACAGCAGCGGCGACGGCGACTCCTGCGTGGAAGTCGCGCTGCAGTGGCACAAGTCGAGCTACAGCGGCGGCTCCGGCGACGACTGCGTCGAGGTCGCCGCCTGCCCCTCCACCGTCCACGTACGCGACTCCAAGATCGAGGAGAGCCCCGAGCTCGCCCTCGCCCCGACCGCCTGGACGCATTTCCTCGCGTACGCCGTCCAGAACTGAACCGATCGCCCCCTGAGGTCACATCAGCAGCTCGGCTGCGCCCGGACCGACTCCGCGCGCAGCCGTGTCGCGTACCAGGCAAGGGCGAAGCAGATGCACACGTACATCGCGACGGCCTGGGTCGCGTAGTTCGGATAGTCGATGATCCAGGCGCTCGCCGTGGGGTCGGTGGCGTGGGCCGGGTTGTCCGCGACATGCGGCAGCAGCAGGGCGACGATGCCCCCGACCCCCTGCGCCACGATGTACAGCGCCACGAACTCGCCAAGCCGCCACAGGTAGGTACGGCGGTTCTCGCGCCTCAGGGCTCGGACCCGGGCGCGGGCGGTGCCCGAGCGCCAGTGGGTGCCGGCCGGCGCCACCTTCGCGCTCACCTCGGGTGCGAGCATGGCCGCGCCCGCGACCAGGGCGAACAGCAGGAGCAGACCGACCGGCAGGGCAGGAGAGCGGCGAAGCCGACGGCCGGGCGATGGGGCAGGAGTTGAGCCTGCGCGTGATCCTGTTCCACGAGGCCGTCGCCGCTTACCTCGGACTCAACGCCACCGAGCACAAGATCCTCTCCCTGATCGCGGCGGAGCCGGGTGTCGGTCCGGGGCAGCTCGTGGACCGCACCGGGCTGTCCAACGCGGCCATCACCAAGATCGTCCACCGGCTGGCCGCGCTCGGGCACGTGGACCGGCGCAAGGACGGTTCGGACGGGCGCAGGTATGCGCTGAGCGTGACGGCGGAGCACCGGCGCGACCTGGCCCGGCTCTTCGCACCGATGGCCGAGGCGATGAGCGGCCTGGTGGAGGACATGGACGACGCGGAGCGCGCGGCGGTGACCCGTTGGCTCTCCGGCACGGTCGAGATCCTGCGCCGGTCGACGGCCGAGCTGACGCGGGCGCGGCAAGCACGCCCGCAGGACTGATCGCACCGACGCGTTCGTCGCCGGCCCCGGAACGGCCGCATTCCCTTGCGGCGAGCGCCCTTTGATCCGACGCGGGAAGCGGGCTGCGCCATGCCCCGGTGGACAGGCCTGCGTTGGAGACCGGTAGCGTCCGTGACCATGACAAAGAAGGCAGTGGGGAATGCCGGCAGTGGGGCTGCTTGTCGATCGTCGTACTCGCGCTGCTGGCGGCCGGGATCTGGGTCGGGCTGCTGGGCAGGGACATGATCGTCGACACGCCGCCGGCGCTCTGCGGCAGCCAGGTCATCGAGGAGGGCGAGACGTGTGAGCGCTACTCCCGGTCCACGGGCGGGACGACCGACTCGTTCGGCGCCGAGGAGGCCGCGGATCGGCAGGACTCGGCCAAGGACTTCTTCGGCTGGATCGTCGTCGCCATCGGGGGCGCCATCGGCCTGGCGGGAGTGGGACTCGCGGTACTGGCGGTCAAGTACCGGAAGGACGACGCACCGGACGGCGGGGCGGCAACGGGTTCCGCGTAGCGGCCGCCGGTCTCGGCGCGAGCGTGCCTGCCCGGGTCATGCCTCCGGATCGTCCGTCACGGGCAGGCACTCGGCGAGCAGGTCGACGACGTCGCGCCAGGCTCGCCGCGCGTGTTGTGGGTGGTGGCCGACGCCGGGGACCGTGGGGTGGTCGACCGGTGGGTGGTGGAAGGCGTGCAAGGCGCCGCCGTAGACCGTGAGGCGCCAGTCGACGCCCGCGGCCTCCATCTCGGCGGTGAACGCGTTCCGTTGCGCGGGCGGCATGATCGGGTCTTCCGACCCGACCCCGGCCCACACCGGGCAGCGGATGCGGGCCGCCTCGCCCGGTCGGCCCGTGGTAGTCGCGTTGACCGTCCCGATCGCGCGGAGGCCGACGCCGTCGCGCCCGAGTTCCAGCCCGATGGCGCCCCCGGTGCCGTAACCGATGGCGGCGATCCGGTCGGGGTCCGTCCGCGGTTCGGCGAGCAACACGTCGAGCGCCGCATGGCCGATGCCCCGCATCCGGTCGGGATCGGCGAGCAGCGGCAGGCAACGGGCCAGCATCTCCTCGGGGTCGCCCAGATAGCGGCCGCCGTGGAGGTCGAAGGCCAGCGCCACATATCCCAGTTCGGCGAGAGCGTCGGCCCTGCGGCGCTCGACGTCGCTGAGTCCCATGCCCTCCGGTCCGATCAGCACCGCGGGCCGGCGGTCGACACCGGCCGGGAGCGCGAGGTGCCCGATCATCGTCAGACCGTCGGCCGGATACTCGACCGTACGCGTCGTCACCGTCGCCACCGTCGCCACCGTCGCCACCGCCGTCCTCGCCGTCCTCGCCGTCCTGGTCGCCCTCGTCGTGCGCGTCGTCCGCGTTGTCATGGACTGGACTGTAGTGATCGTCGCGCCCGGACCGGCCGGTGTTCCGCCGTCGGCAGAGCGGCACGGGTGCCCCGCCGAAAACGGCGAGGGCTCACAGGTCGCCGTCCGGGCGATGGCGAGCCGCCTCTCGCGGCGGTCGTTGCGGGCCACTTACGCGATCTTGAGATCTCTTGAGATCACGGGCGGCCCGTGACAGGCTCAAGCCGCATGATCGATGAATTCGCGAAGGACAACCTGCACGGGAGACTGCGGCAAAACCGCGCGGCGCTGCTCTGGAAACTCGACGGCCTGTCCGAGTACGACGCCCGCCGGCCGTTGACGGCGACCGGGACCAACCTCCTCGGCCTGGTCAAGCATGTGGCCGGCGTCGAGGCCAGGTACTTCAGCGAGGTCTTCGACCGCCCTTCCCCGGAGCCGCTGTGCCGCTGGCAGGACTCCGACGGCAGCGACCAGTGGGCGGCGGAGAACGAGACCCGCGATCAGATCGTCGGGTTCTACCGGCGTACGTGGGAACACTCGGACGCGACCATCGACGCGCTTCCCCTCGACGCCCCCGGCCATGTGCCGTGGTGGCCGGAGCCTTATACCGACACGAACCTGTTCGCCGTCCTGGTCCACGTCCTCGGCGAGACCATCCGGCATACCGGGCACGCCGACATCCTGCGCGAGAGCATCGACGGCCGGACCGGCCTGCGCGCCGAACACGAGAGGCCGATCGACGAGGAAGCCCGCGCGGCCCACCGCGCGAAGATCGAGCAGGCCGCCAGGTCAGCCGCGGCGATCACGGCGTAGCGATGGCCTCGCCCCCGTGGGCGAGCATCACGGCGGGGGCCGGTCCGTCGGCATCATGCGAGCAGCATCAGACCGGCCGCATCAGACCGGCGGCATCAGATCGCTCTCGCTGATGGTGTACGTCAGCGAGGGGTAGACGAAGTCCGTTTCCTTGTTCTCACGGCGTCGCAGCCGGTAGAACTCACTTTGCTGCTCGTCGTCGGCCGAGGTAAGGCGCGCACCCTGCGGAAGATACGCGTGTCCGTCGCGAAAGCGGACCAGGGTCTTCGACGTCCGGAACGTCACCCCCAGCCATGGGTTGTCCGCCGTCCGATCGGGCGCGTCCAGGACGATTTTGTGCTTGAGCCGCCGATTCGATGCGACGGAGAACACGACGACACTGTTGTGGGCGAGAGGGATCTCGAACTTCTCACCGCCGGACTCCGCACCGGAACCCCCACCGGCCTCTTTCGCTTCGAAGATCAGCTTCCTCGGCGGGCTCGCCTCCGGGTGCTGATAGCAGGAGAAGACGGCGATGAACGAGTCGTCGGCCAGATCAAGAGCCTGGTCGGAATGGAAGCCCATGGTGGTATAGGCGTTCGTGTAGCTCTCGATGAGGGCGTTGTTGAATGCGGCGGCGCCCGGAAGCTCCGCGCGTTCCTGGATCTGTTGCGCCAGCCGCTCGTGCACCGCCCTGAATCGCTGCGTCGGGCTGTCGTACCGCGTGGTGGTGCGCACGAGCGGCACACCGCCCGCCTCGTCGATCCTGGCCAGCGTGGCGCCCCGCCGGCCTTTCCCCACGTCTTCCCAACGAACCGATTCCGACAGCTCCGCGAACGGATTCGGCTCGATCGGCAACGTGTACGAGCGGATCTCGTCCGAGAGCCTAGACCCGGGGCGCATCGTAGTCTCCGGAGTTCATGCTGAAGAGGAACTTGTCGCCGTAATCGATGAAGGAAGCGGTCCTGTTCTCCTCGGCGTACAGCCTGCGCAGATCGTCCATGCCGTCCTGCGTGGGCGGCCCCAGCTTCACCAGGCCTCCGGCCTTCTTGAGGAAGGTGTCGCCGTTCTTGTGCACGGCTTCGGCGCTCGAACAGCGCACCACGTATCCGAGGCGGGTCGGAAGCAGCTCGGCGTCCAGCCCCGAGGGCCGGATCTCGTGCGTATACAGGCGGTTGGTGGACAGCGGCATGAAGAAGACGGAGCCGGGATAGAGCGTCAGCGTGAACTGCTGCGGAAGCGCGGTCTCTTCGGGCCCCTCTACTCCCACTATTCCCTCCACTCCCTCTACCCCCTCTGCCGACTTCTTGAGGCGGAAATGCAGTCTGGTCAGGCCGCTGGCACGCTTCACACCGTGATCGAAGGGGTCTTCGGCCAAGGGGCTCAGCTTGTCGAGCCCGTCGTAGAACGTGCAGAAAGCCATGATGCCGTTGGCGGGCATGTCCTTGGTCTTGTCGGCATGGGCCGAGATCTTGGCCTTGGACTGCTTGCGCTCGGGCGTGGCAAGGGTGTTGTGGTAGACCTGAGCGAGGACGTGATTCAGCGGCGCATGGTTCCGGAAGACGTCGGCGGCCTCGCGGTTCAGCGCATCGACGATGTCCGTGTCGGTCGGGCGAAAACTCTCGGTCGGCCCCGAGAAATTCGTGGAGCACCGGAGCAGGCGGAAATGCAGTCCGTCACCGTCTTCCGTGACGGGAGTCAGATAGATTCCGCTGCGATGGGCGGTTCCGGGTTTCGTGGACTCCGTCAGGGACTGGAAGGCGTGCTCCGTGCTGATCCGTCCGAAATGATCGGCGTCGCGTTCGAAGAAGCGGCGGTAGTACACGCCGACTCCGTGCACGCGGAGGGGCACCCTGCCGATGCCGACGACGGCCCACGGTGCGTCGATGCCCTCGTCGTAGCCGTGCGACAGCTCCCGTACGACGAACACCCGGTCGGCCGAGCGCAGTTGGTGGCCGCTGATCCCGGACAGGTCACCACACAGGTAGACGGTCCGCTGTGCGAGATCCGGCGCACCGGAAGCAAGTTGCTCGGGTGTGATCGTGGCCCCGAAGAAGTCCCTGACCGTCTCCTCGTCCCGCAACGCCGAAGGAGCTACCAGGACGTTGCTCGCGTCCTCAATACAGGCTTCTGACACCTCTGTTGTATACATCGGACGTGATGCTCTCATGGGGCCTCGACAGCGAGCAACGGGGTTCTGCTGTACGGCGACGATGTGCGAGGCGGCACGCGAAACGCCTGCCGACCCGGCCCCGGGTGGGGTTAACCCGAAGAACGATCCGGGGGCCGGCACCGCTGAACTCCGGCCCGAATGACGGTGAGATCTCCTCATCACTCTTTTCACCGAGGAGATCTCTTGATGCATTCAGCGGAGTCGCGGCCATCGAAGAAGAAGGCGTTACGGCGAGGCCTGCTCGCCGCCACCGCGGCGGCGCTCACCGCGCTCGTGGTCCCGGCGGCCGCCCCGGCGGCCACGGCGCTCGGCGGCTCGGCCCACAAGCCGCGCGCCGCGAACGGCCCGATGTGGACCGGGACATGGGGCACCGCCGTACAGCGGCCCGTCGAGGGCAGCGAGGACTGGGGGCCCAACTGGTCGCGGCAAGGGTTCGCCGACCAGTCCGTACGCCAGGTGGTCCGCCTCTCGACCGGCGGCTCCACGGTCCGCATCAGACTGTCCAACACGTACGGCACCACACCGCTGCGGATCACCGCGGCGACCATCGGCCGCTCCGCCGGTGACGCCCAGGTCTGGCCAGGCACCTCGCGGAAGCTGACGTTCGGCGGGTCGCGGAGCGCCACCATCGCCCCGGGGCGCGACCTCGTGAGCGACGCCGGAGCCCTGCGCACCTCCCCGCTGGAGAAGCTGGCCGTCACGCTGTACTTCGCCGACCGCACCGGCCCGGCCACCTTCCACCGGTTCACCACCGCCACCTCCTACCGCGCCCCCGGGAGCCGCCTGACCGACGACGGCGGCGACGCCTTCACCGCGTCCACGAACGCCTGGTACTTCCTGAGCGGCGTGGAGGTGTCCGGTGCGGCCACCCCCCGACGTGGCACGGTGGTCGCCTTCGGGGACTCGCTCGTGGACGGGACCGGGGCCGCGCCCGGTGCCGACGTCCGCTTCACGGACAAGCTCGCCGAACGCATCGCCGCCGACCGCCGCCCGCTGGACGTGGTCAACGCCGGCATCGGCGGAAACCGCATCCTCGACGACTCCCCCTGCTACGGCGACAAGGCCACCGACCGCTTCCGGCGCGATGTGCTCGACCGCCCCGGCGTGCGCTCGGTGATCATCCACCTGGGCGGCAACGACCTCGCCGCCCCCGCGATGGGCGACCCCTGCATGGGCTCCGCGCCCCACGTGACCGCACGCCGGATCATCAACGCCCACAAGGAGCTGATCCGCGCCGCCCGCGCCCGGGGCGTCAAGGCCGTCGGCGCGACCATCCTGCCCATGAAGGGCGCCCTCTTCCCCGCGTACAGCGAGCGGGGCGAGAGGATCCGGACCACCGTCAACCACTGGATACGCACCAGCGGCGCGTACGACTCCGTCCTCGACGTCGACCGAGCCCTCGCCCACCCCGCCGATCCGGCCCTGCCGCGCCCCGGCTACGTCTTCCCGGACGGCGTCCACCCCAACGAAGCCGGGTCGCACGCCATCGCCTCCGCCATGGACCTCGACGCCCTCTGAACGCCTCACCGACCGCAGGACGCCCGCCCGGTCCGTGCGCCGGTGCCGGGCGGGTAACGTAAAGAGGTACTGATCTGACTCATGGGCCTCCTGGCGGGCTGCGTGAACCCCGGAGGAACCACATGACGACCAACCGTGGACGCAAGGACGTCATCCGCGACCGGATGGCCGCCACCGGCGAGTCGTACAACGTCGCCGCCCGCAACCTCAAGGCCATGAAGGACATGGGCGCCACCCGCGAGGCCGTCCTCGTGCAGCGCTGGAAGCCCGCCGACAGCTTTGACGTGCCGTGTCCGTGCGGTGGGACCTGCGAGCCGGGCGAGACCTGCGACCACTGCCACGCCCGCCACCGCCATGTGAAGCGCTACCCGGGCTCCACCACCGAGGTCGAGACCTGGGCCGACCGCTACGAGTGCACCGGCTGCTCCTCCTCGTACACGCTGACCATCCACCTGGCCGGGCGGCCCTGGGGCGTCGCTGAGACCGTCGTCCAGGGCGGGTCGGCCGAGGAGGTCGTACGGGCCCGGGTCTTCCCCGGCGTGATCCACCCGCTGCTGCGGTCGGAAGCCGGCGGGAGCGACGGCGACCAGGAGTGATCATCGGGGCTGCGCCCGTAGGGTGACCATGGTGCGGCTCCACGAAGGTGTAGGCGGGACCGAAGGATGCGGAATGCGCCGTCAGGCATTGGTCGTGGGAGTCGAGGGGCCGACCACGGACCCCGCGGACGAATCGCCGCCCCCGTGGCAGCCGCTCATCTACGCGGCACAGCAGTCGCAGCGGTTGCGCGAGGTACTGGCGAAGCAGTACGCGTACCTCCTCCTGGAGCCCGTTCCGGACCCCGCCTCCACTGCCGCCGCCCTGGAAGGGGCACTGACACATGCGGTCACGGACAGGGCCGACTTCACGATCATCCATGTGCTCGCCCACGGAGAACTCGCGCGCGAATCCCGCAAGGTCTATGCCGTGGGCGGAGACGGTCGGCTCACCACCGACTCGCTGAGTCGCTGGGTCGAGATGGCGGAGCGGCCGACTGCGGCCGGTGAGGACATTCCGTCCGTACTCCTCGTCCTGGACCTGTGTCACTCCGGTGCGGTCCCGGCCGACCAACTACGGTCCCTGCTCCACCCGAACCACCGACGCGTCTGGGTGCTGGCCGCCTGCCAGACCGACGAGCCCGCCTATGACGGTCGTCTCAGCATCGCGGTCGACGAGGTGCTCCGTGGTTTCGCCTCCGGGGCCCTGAAGCTGGACGAGTCCCTGCCGTACATCCCGATCGACCGATTCTGCCGCGAGGTGGCCCGCCATGTGGAGGAGCAGAGCGCGGGCGGCATTCAGCAGACCGTCCTACGCCCCCTCGCCGCTCTCGGTGATGACCTGTCGCACCTGCGGTTCTTCCCGAACCCGCGACACGACCCGGCCGGCTCGCGCTTCCGCAGCAGCGTGGACCCTGCCGTGTTCACGGTCCTCGACGACGTGGCGGACACCCGCCATTTCGTCATCAGGGCCGCCGGCGCCGACAGCGGCGAGGAACGAGTCGACATCACCGTTCCGTCCTTCACCGGGCGCGGTGACGAACTCCGCGCGCTGACCGGGTGGTTGGAGGGGCAGGGGACATCGCTCCGGGTGGTCACAGGCGTGCCGGGCGTCGGTAAGTCGGCACTGGTCGGAGCACTCGCCTGCGCCGCGCACCCCTTGTTGCGCGAGGCCACGGAAGCGTTGTGGCGGCCATCGGGAGCAGACCTCCCCGGGGTGGCCGAGGGCCTGGCCGTCGTGCACGCACGACGGCGCAGGGTCCCCGAGATCCTGTCCTCGCTGGCCGCACAGTGGGGCGTGGAATCCCCCGGCCCAGGTCTGCCGTGGACCACCCACCGGCTGATGATCGCCCTGCACGCGAGGCCTGAGCCTCCGAGTCTCATCGTGGATGCCGTGGACGAGGCCGAACATCCGGCCGATCTCGTCGCCACCGTGCTGTCGCCCCTGGCGTCGGCCCTGCGACCGGACGGTCAGCCGTTGTGCAGGATGCTCGTCGCGACGCGTCCCGAAACGGGACTCGGGTCCCTGATCGAGACGGCCCGTGCACAAGGCGGCCTGATCGACCTGGGCGAGGTCCCGGTCCAGCGCCTGTGTAAAGACCTGGTGCACTTCGTTCGCCGTACGCTGCGCCCGGCGGACGGGCGAATACTGCCCTGGTGCTCGCTCGCGACGGCCGAGAGCCTGGGGGAAGCGCTCGCGGACACCTTGCTGAGTGGGACACGCGAGTGGGGTGAGTTCCTGGTCGCGGGGCTCTACCTGCGGCTTCTTCGGGACCGGGGAACACCGCCCACCACGAAGAAGGACGCGGAGGCACTAGGCAGGGCCGTGCCCAGATCCCTCGACGGAGTCCTCGACCTCCACCTGGAGCTGGTCGCCCGGCCGGGCCTGCACGAGGTGCTCACCGCGCTGGCCTGGGCCGAGGGCGCGGGCATGCCGGAGAGTCTGCTCAGCCATGTCGCGGCCGTGAAACCCGGCTCGGCCGGGGAGGAGCAGCCGGACATCGCGCATCTCCTGCACGCCGCGCGGTTCTACCTGCGGCGCAACGTCGACCGTGAAGGCACCCCGGTCTACCGGCTCTTCCACCAAGGGCTGGCCGACCGTCTCCGCGAGCGGTCCGTCCTGACCGCGGCCACGGTCTGGGAACGCCTGCTCGCGACGGTGGGCACGACCGGCTCGGGCCGACGTCGCTGGGCCAGCACCGAGCCGTACCTCCTTCGCCACGCCGCACGGCACAGCGCACTCGCCGGCAGGCTGGGAGAGCTACTTGAGGACGGCGAGTTCCTGGTCCACGCGGACCCTGCTCCACTGGCCGAAGAGCTGTATCACGGTGAAGGCGGCTCGCACGGCGCGGTCTATCTCACGTCGTACAGCGCCCATCACAGCGGTCCGCCCGACCAGCGGCGCGACATCCTGGCCGTCGACGCGGCCCGGCACCAGCAGTATCGGCTGGCCGCCGAACTCACCCGGGACCTCGGCCGGCGCATTCTCCGGACCGCGGGCCGGTCACTGCACACCGGCCTTTTGACGACGCTCACCGGTCACCGCGGCAGGATCTGGGACCTGACGACCCTGGAGATGCACGGCCGCCCACACGCCCTGACCGCCGGACAGGACGGAACAGCACGGCTGTGGGACCTCGACTCCGCGACGCCGACGCTCGAACTCGACCACCATGGCCTGCCGGTGGGCGGTGTGGTGGCCGGGCGGACCGATGACGGCCATCTCGCCGTGACCGGCTGCGACAGCGGTGAACTGAGGGGGTGGGACCTGGCCACGGGGCGCCTCCTGTGGACGGTCCGTGCCCACCGGGGGCCGGTCTGGTCCCTGGCGGCCGTGCGGCACGGGGGGACACCCGCGGTGGCCAGCGCCGGTGGGGACCGGGTGATCCGCTACTGGGACATCGCCACCGGTGCCCACCTGTCCAGTGTCGAGGTTTCCGCGCTCGTCAGTCCGGTGACACGGTTGTCCTGTGTCACCGTGGAGGGCAAAGGCGACTGCGTGGTCGCCCAGCACGACATCGTCGAGGTACTGTCCGTTCGGGGCGAGAAGGTGCTGTCGCCGCCGCCGTACGCCCACCCGCACGCGACGTACTACTGCTTCCTCGACCTGGGAAGAGGTCTCGAACCGGTCCAGGGCGACTCGGACGGCAACATCCTGACCGGTTGGTCCATCCTCAATGCGGATCACGCCGACGCCGTCAACGATCTGGCCGCCGTCGCCCTGGACGGCTCCGTGTACATCCTCAGCGGCGGTGCGGACGGCATCGCACGGCTGACGCACACCGACGGCAGCAGTCGCCAGACAGCGAGCCACACGACAGCGATCACCCGCGTCGCCGTCGTGCCGGGACCACACCGGACTCGCATCCTGACGGCGAGCGAGGGCGGCACGGTCCGTGTCTCGGATGCGGCCGGGCAGGAGATCCCCCAACGCCATCTCGGGCACACCCATGCGATCAACGCACTCACCCTGCTGCCCGACGGCCGTCTGGTCTCGTGCAGTGAGGACGGAACCCTCATTCTGTGGAAGGCGGAAAGCGGAGTCGGACACCGGGTCCTTCTGTACCGGGACGACATCCCGGCACCGGACAGGGCCACCGGCGTCGCGGTCCTGGAGGCCGGAGAACATCCGCGGATCCTCGCCTCCTGCGCACTCGACGGAATCGCGTTGTGGGACACCAACGCCCAGGAGGGGCATCTCCACCGTCGCGTCTTCGACGACGGCTTCCGGGCGTCCGCGGTGCTGACCGTCACGGTTCGAGGAACCACCTTCGCCGTCCACGCCTCCGGAAGCGGTGAGGTCGCGGTGTCCGGGGTCGACCACGTGAACCGTATGTTCCAGCAGTACGACACCGACTCGGCGGAACCGGACGAGCCGGAGCGCATTCTGCTCCCCGACGCGGGAAGTGGGCCGTGCCTGTCCCTGGCGGCCACCCGCACCCGCGTTCTCGCGGGTTACGACTCCGGTCACGTCCGGTCCGCACACCTGCTGGAGCCGTCGCGGCCCCGGCTCCACACCCAGCACCCCGCCGCCGTCCACACCGTCGCCGCCGTGGACATCGACGCACAGCCGTACGTCGTCAGCGGTGACGACCAGGGCGAGGTACGCGTCACCGCCCTCGACTCCACCAGAGCGTTCACCCTGGCCGGTCACACACGCGCGGTCTTCGCCTCCGCACCGGTTCTCCTCGACGGGCACCCGCACCTCCTCACCGGTGGGCTCGATCGCTCCCTACGGCTGTGGAACCTGGGAAACGGCAGCCAGATCGACGCCTTCTGGTTCCCGGACAGCGTGTTCGCCATCGCGGTCGCTCCCGACGGGGCCCTGTACCTCGGAGTGGGCCCCGACATCATCCACATGACGCTGGGTGACCACCTCCACCTGCGTCCCTATCCCGCCCCCGACGGAAGGACACCCCGTTGAATTCCATCGTGGCCGTACACGGAGTGGGCCAGTACTCCCCCGCCCACACACCGGCAGCCATCGCTTCCGCCCGGTCTGCGGTCTGGGCCCAGGATCTCGCCACCGGGCTCGGTGTCGACGTCGACCGGGTCCCCCTCACCCTTGCCTACTACGCCCACCACCTCCACCGTGGCAGGCCGGTCGCTCAGGGCACGGACGATCTGGAGCTGCTGGAGCACGAAGACCCGGGCGCACTCCGGACCATCGTCAGCTGGGTGGAGACGTTGGAAAAATCCACGGATCTGAGGATTCCGCCCGTGACGGCCCAAGGGCGTCTCGCGGTGCCGCTCCGCCGGCTCGTCTCCGTGATCGCTGAGCACCTCAGCCTCGACGGCCGCCTGACCCGTGCGTTCGTCGCCGCCTTCTTCCGCGACGTGGTGCGCTATCTCGATGCCCCCGACGCTCGCACCGCCGCCCGGGACGAGGTGGCCACCACCATCACCTCGACGGGGGCCCGAGTGGTGATAGCCCACTCCCTCGGCAGCGTCGTCGCTTACGAGGCGCTTCACGCCCACCCGGAGATCGAGATCGACCTGTTCCTGACGCTCGGCTCACCGCTCGGCCTGCCGCACGGTGTCTTCGACCGGCTGGCACCGTCCCCGGTCGACGGCACCGGTCAGCGCCCGCCCGGTGTGCGCCGGTGGGTCAACGTGAGTGACCACGGAGACATCGTCGCCATCCCCCGCCCGTTCAAGCAGCGTTTCCCGACGGTGGACCTCGATCTGACGGACAGCATCGCTCCGTTCGACTTCCACCGCGCCTCTCCTTATCTGAGGTCCGCTGCGGTGGCCGCGACGCTGGCGCCCTTTCTCGCCGCCTCCTGACGCGCGGCGGGACGGAGAACGAGAAGATGCCCGCACAGGTCTCCCCGTGCGGGCATCAGCCGGCCCGTCAGCCCGGCCGGGCTCAGCTCTCGTCCGGCGCCAGGGTCAGCGAGATCGAGTTGATGCAGTAGCGCTGGTCCGTCGGGGTCGGGTAGCCCTCGCCCTCGAAGACATGGCCCAGGTGCGAGCCGCAGCGGGCGCAGCGCACCTCGGTGCGGACCATGCCGTGGGCGCGGTCCTCGACCAGCTCGACCGCGTCCGTGTCCTTCGGGTCGTAGAAGGACGGCCAGCCGCAGTGCGACTCGAACTTGGTGTCGGAGCGGAACAGCTCCGCCCCGCAGGCCCGGCAGGAGTAGACGCCCGCCGTCTTGGTGTCGGTGTACTCACCCCTGAACGCGGGTTCGGTGCCGGCCTGGCGCAGCACCGCGTACTCGGCGGGGCTCAGCTCCGCCCGCCACTGCTCGTCCGGCTTCTCGACGTCGTACGACACGTCCCGCTCCTCAGCTCGACAGGTGGCCGGTCGATCCGGTCGCCACTCGGCTACCGGCCGCTCGACAGGTGGTCCAGGATGCGCGGGCCGAGGTCGGTGACATCGCCCGCTCCCATGGTGAGAACGAGATCGCCGGGCTTCGCCATTCCCGCGACGGCGGCGGGCACGTCCGCCTGGTCGTGGACGGCGGTGACCTCGGCGCCCGCCGCCTTCGCCGCGTCGATGATCAGGGCGCTGGTGATGCCGGGGATCGGGTCCTCGCGGGCCGGGTAGATGTCCAGGACCACGGAGGCGTCGGCCAGGGCGAGGGCCTGGCCCATCTCGGTGCCCAGCTCCTGCGTACGGGAGAACAGGTGCGGCTGGAAGACGACCAGGATGCGGGCGTCGGCGGCCGCGCCGCGCATGGCCTCCAGGTCGGCGGTCATCTCGGTGGGGTGGTGGGCGTACGAGTCGATCACCTGCACGCCCGCCGCCTCGCCCTTGAGCTGGAGGCGACGCTTGACCCCGGTGTAGCTGCCGAGCGCGGAGGCCAGGTTGTGCGCCGGGATGCCGAGGGCGACGCCTGCGGCGAGCGCGGCGACCGCGTTGTGGGCGTAGTGGCTGCCCGGCACCGAGACGGTGAAGGTGAGGAACTTGCCGTTGAGCAGGACCGTGACCTCGCTGGTCAGGCCGCGCGGGGTGACCTTGTGGACGCGTACGTCGGCGTTCTCGGCGGAGCCGTACGTGACGACCTTGAGGTCGGAGAGGTCGCGGACCCGGCGGGTCAGCTCGACCGCGCCGGGCTGGTCGGCGGAGACGACCAGGGTGCCGCCGGGGACGACCTTGCCGACGAACGTCTCGAAGGAGTCGTAGATCTCGTCCATCGAGGCGTAGTTCGCGTGGTGGTCCAGCTCCACGTTGAGGACGATCGCGACCTCGGGGTCGTACTTCTGGAAGCTGCGGTCGCTCTCGTCCGCCTCCGCGACGAAGATGTCCCCTTCGCCGTGCGTGGCATTGGTGCCGGGGCCCTCCAGGTCGCCGCCGATGGCGTACGAGGGGGCCAGGCTCAGCGAGGAGAGGGCGACGGCCAGCATCGAGGTGGTGGTCGTCTTGCCGTGGGTGCCGGCCACCGCGATGGCGCGCAGGCCGTTCATCAGCGAGGCCAGCGCGTCGGAGCGGTGGACCACCGGGATGGCCAGCTCGTTCGCCCGGAGCAGCTCCGGGTTGTCGGCGCGGATGGCGCTGGAGACGACCACACAGGACGCGTCGTCGGCCAGATGGCCCGCCGCGTGTCCGATGTGCACGGTCGCCCCCAGCGCCCGCAGCGACTCGGCGGTGGCGGACTCCTTGGCGTCGCTGCCCGCCACCTTCGCCCCGCGCTGGGCGAGGATCTTCGCGATGCCCGACATTCCGGCGCCGCCGATGCCGATGAAGTGCGGTCGTTCCATGGCGGCGGGAATGCCGGGTGCCATCTGTGCTCCTGCGGTCGTGATTCGGGTTTCGAGTGGGCGGCCGAGGGCCAACCCGGACCGCGAGCCCAGCCTATTCGCTGTGCGCGAAGAGCTTGAGCACCGGGACGCCCACCTTGTGCCGGGCCCGGGAGGCCCAGTCGCGGTGGAAGAACTCCTCCACGTAGTGCGGGGCGGTCAGGACGATGACCTCGTCCGCGCCCGCCTCCTCGACGACGGTCGTCAGTTTGTCCAGGGGGTGATCCTCGATCACCTGTCCGACCGCTTCAGAGCCTGCCTCGCGCAGCGCCCGTAGGGAGTATTCGAGGCCGATCTCGGCGGGTTCGCGGGCCTCCTTGCCCTCCAGCTCCTCGCCCTCGCGGACCGCTTCCTTCAGTTCCCCCATCGCCACGTCGTCGATCGCGCGCAGCAGGACATCGGCCTGGTCACCGCGCGGCTGCAACAGAACGACGAACGAGATCCGCTCCTCGCCGTGGAGCGTGGTGACGAAGTCCACGTCCTCGGGAGTGAGCGGCTTCTCGATCATCAAAACGCTTGTGAACACGACAGGCGCCCTTCCGCTTCTTCGTCTCGTCGACCGCCGGCTCGACCGTCGACGGTCGTTTGCTGAAACCATCCTTCCCCGCGCTTCCACGGGGTTGCAGGGGTAAGTGTGCCCAGCCGGAGCTAAGCGGAACGGTAAATTCCGCTAACTGTCAGTCCGACGGTACCGAGTGAAGAGGAACCCGGCCTCTTCCAGCAGCGATGCCAGGAAAAAACGTTCCGGCACAGCGACCCCGGGGCCCCCGGCAATCCGCTGGGCGTCACCCGCTGTGAGCATCGGGGAGATCGTCAGGCACAGCTCGTCCAGCGCACCGGCGGCCACGAACTGGCCGAGCAGCCGGGGTCCGCCCTCGGTGAGCTGCCGGGTCAGCCCCCGGTCGGCCAGCTCGCGCACGACACGGGCCGGGTCCACCCGGGTGCCGTCGCCCGCGATCACCACCTCGGCGCCCGCCTTCCGGGCGGCCGCGATCCGGTCGGCGGGGGCCCCGGCGCCGGTCACCACGAGGGTGGGGACGAGCGGCTCGGTGAAGAGCGGCAGCGAGAAGTCCAGGTCCAGGGAGCCGGTCACCACCGCGACGGCGGGCGCGGGCCCCTGCCCGGCCGCCGCGCGCCGAGCCGCGAACGCCTCCCGGGCGCGGGCCGGACGGTATCCCTCCAGGCGTACGGTCTCGGCCCCGGCGATCACCACGTCGGCCAGCCCCCGCAGGGTGCCGAAGATCCGCATGTCGGCGGCGCAGGAGATGCCCTGCGAGCGGCCGTCGTGCTGGGCGGCCCCGTCGAGGGTGGAGACCATGTTGGCGCGCAGCCAGGGGGTCCCGGGCCGGCCGGCGGGGAGCTCGGCGGGGTAGGCGTACGCCTCCGCCAGCTCGTCCAGGCTCCACTCGCGGTCGGGGGCGGCGGCGGCCGTCGTTGTCAGGTCCGTCACAGGGAACAGGCTTCGCATGGGTTGCAGTCTGGCACGGGCCTTAGGGTGGAGAGTTGTGTCGTCATCCACCGCGTTTCCGGGGCAGAGCCCCCTTTCCGAAACGGCCCCGCTGTCCCTGTGCGCCCGTGAGCCGCGCGTCCCCGCAGACCGTCTGGTCGCCGAGATGGTGCCGCCGCCGCGCTTCGATTCGGTGCGCTTCGACACGTACGTGCCCGACCCGAACCAGCCCAGCCAGAGCGAGGCCGTCACGGTCCTGGCGGGCTTCGCCGCCGGGCTCGGCGGGGCGCACGCGACGGGCGCCGGGCGGCGCAAGTGGTTCAGCAAGAAGCCGGCCGCGCCGACCGGGCCGCGCGGCGTCTATCTGGACGGCGGCTACGGCGTCGGCAAGACCCACCTGCTGGCCTCCCTCTGGCACGCCACGCCCGCCGAGCCGTCGCTCAAGGCCTTCGGCACGTTCGTGGAGCTGACCAACCTGGTGGGCGCGCTGGGCTTCCAGCAGACCGTGCGGACCCTGAGCGGGCACCGGCTCCTGTGCATCGACGAGTTCGAGCTCGACGACCCGGGCGACACCGTGCTGGTGTCCTCGCTGCTCAGCCGGCTCGTGGAGGCCGGGGTGGCGCTCGCCGCGACCTCGAACACGCTGCCGGGCAAGCTCGGCGAGGGCCGGTTCGCCGCCGCCGACTTCCTGCGCGAGATCCAGGGCCTGTCCGCGCACTTCCGCCCGCTGCGCATCGACGGCGAGGACTACCGGCACCGGGGTCTGCCCGAGGCTCCTCCGCCGTACGACGACGAGCAGGTCACCCGGGCCGCGTACGCCACGCCGGGCGCGTCCCTCGACGACTTCCCCGGGCTGCTGGAGCACCTGGCCCGGGTCCACCCGAGCAGGTACGGCGCGCTGACCGACGACCTCGGCGCGGTCTGCCTGACCGGCGTGACGGCGGTGCCCGACCAGTCGACCGCGCTGCGCCTGGTGGTGCTGGCCGACCGGCTGTACGACCGGGAGGTGCCGGTGCTCGCCTCCGGGCTGCCGTTCGACAAGCTCTTCAGCGACGAGATGCTGAACGGCGGGTACCGGAAGAAGTACTTCCGGGCGATCTCCCGGCTGACGGCGCTGGCGCGTGACGCGAAGGGGCTGGTGGCGCAGTAGGTTCGGGGGCGTAACGCAACGGGGCACCGCGCACTGCGAGGCGCCCCTTGTTATCCCGTACAACCGCGCACACCGTTCGAAGGGATCCAGCATGGCTACCACGCGTCAGGCGCACACGAACTGGGAAGGCAACCTGATCGAGGGCAAGGGGGTCGTCACCTTCGACTCCTCCGGCATCGGTGACTACCCCGTCTCCTGGCCCTCCCGCTCGGAGCAGGCGAACGGCAGGACGAGCCCCGAGGAGCTCATCGCCGCCGCGCACTCCAGCTGCTTCTCGATGGCGCTCTCCCACGGACTCGCCGGGGCCGGCACGCCGCCCACCAAGCTGGAGACCAAGGCCGAGGTGACCTTCCAGCCCGGTACGGGCATCACCGGCATCCACCTCAGCGTCGTGGGCGAGGTGCCCGGTCTCGACGAGGACGCCTTCGTGAAGGCCGCCGAGGACGCCAAGGCGAACTGCCCGGTCAGCCAGGCGCTGACGGGCACGACGATCACGCTGACGGCCTCGCTGGCCTGATCTTCCGCGGACGGCTGCTCCCATCGGGGCCCGTCCCAGCAGCAACACGGGGCGCGGGGGTACGCATGGTTCCCCCGCGCCTCTGTGCGTGCTACACACGTGCGGGTCACTTCACCTGTCCGCCAACAGGGAGTCACCTCATGTCAACCGCACCCCGCACCACCGCCACCCGACGTCAGGTCCTGGCAGGCAGCGGCGCAGCCGCCGCGGTCGCCTTCACGGGGGCCTTCTCCGAACTCTTCGCGGGCACGGCCGCCGCGCGCGGCCACGGCGGCTACGGCCCCCTCGTCCCCGACCCGGACGGTCTGCTCGACCTGCCGAAAGGATTCCGCTACCGGGTGCTGTCCCGGGAGGGCGAACCGCTGCGCTCCGGCGAGGGGCCGGTGCCCAGCAACCACGACGGGATGGCCGCCCTGCGCGGCCGCAACGGGCGGGTCCACCTCGTCCGCAACCACGAGAACCGGCACACGGCCGAGATCGGCGTACCGACCGTCGAGGGGCTGACCTACGACCCGGCGGCCAAGGGCGGCTGTACGTCCCTGGAGCTGGACGGCCGCAACAAGGTGCTCGGCGAACGCGTCGCCATCGCCGGTACGGCGGTGAACTGCGCGGGCGGGCCCACCCCGTGGCGCACCTGGCTGACCTGCGAGGAGACCGAGGACAAGGCCGGGACCAACGGCTACACCAAGGACCACGGCTTCATCTTCGAGGTGGACGGCGCCGATCCGCGCCGCACCGGGGCCGTCCCGCTGACCGCGATGGGCCGCTTCCAGCACGAGGCGATCGCCGTCGACCCGAAGTCCGGGATCGTGTACGAGACCGAGGACGCGTTCGAGAAGCCGTTCGGGCTCTTCTACCGCTTCCTGCCCGAGAAGCCGCTCGGCGGCACCGGTTCGCTGCGGGCGGGCGGGGCGCTGGAGGCGATGCGGGTGCCGGGCGTGCCGGATCTGTCGGCCGTCCAGGAGACCGGCGCGAGCTTCGACCGGATCGAGTGGGTTCCCGTACCGGATCCGCTGGCCGCCGAGACCGCGATCCGCTTCCAGGACTTCGGGCCGAAGGGCATCACGCACGCGCAGAAGCTGGAGGGCTGTTACTGGGGCGGCTCCTCGGTCTACTTCGTCTCCAGCTTCGCGCACCGCGACGAGGGCTCGGCGGCCGACCACTACGGGCAGGTCTGGCGCTACGAGCCGAAGAAGCGGCGGCTGACCCTGGTCGTGCTCTTCGGCCCGGACACCGACATCCAGCTGCCCGGCGAGTCCCCCGACAACATCTGCCTGGCGGCCGACGGCGGGCTGATGGTCTGTGAGGACGGCGGCGGCGCACAGCACGTGCTCGGGGTGACGCGGCGCGGCGAGGTGTACGCGATGGCGCGCGGGCGGCAGAACATCGGGACGCCCGAGGAGCCGGAGTGGGGCGAGTTCGCGGGGGTCACGTTCTCGCCAGACGGCTCGACGATGTACGTGAACTGCTACACGCCGGGGACGACGTTCGCGGTGACGGGGCCGTGGTGCTGAGGTAGCTCTCTCCGCCGGAGCACCGGAGTGCCGTCAGAAGACATGACCATATTGTCGGATATTTTCCGTGAGTGATCACTACTGCACGGAAGATGACGATGCTGACGCTGACGGTCCTGGGGGCGCTGACCGGCGCGGCCCTGGCCGGGTGCGGGGGCACGCCCCCCGCACCCTCCCCCGAGCCCTCCGCACCTGCCCCCGCCTCTGCCTCCACTTCCTCCTCCGCCTCCGCCGCTCCGGAGAAGCCGCCCACGATGGCCCCCGGCCCGGCGGGCCGCACCCCGGTCTTCGAGCGGAGAGCGGCGGGCGGGGGCACGGCCGGCCGCTCGGCGGAGAAGGTCGTGGCGCTGACGTTCGACGCCGACATGACGGCCGATCAGGGCCCCCGGGCGGCCTCCGGCGAGCGTTTCGACAACCCTGAACTGGTCGACCTGCTGCGTCGGCTGAAGGTGCCCTCCACGGTCTTCATGACCGGCCGCTGGGCCGAGGAGTACCCGGCCCAGGCGAAGGCCATCGGCGCGGATCCGCTGTTCGAGGTCGCCAACCACTCCTACAGCCACCACGCCTTCAGCGCCCCCTGCTATGGCCTGCCGGTGGTCGAGAAGGCCGCGATGACCCGCGATGTGGAACGTGCCTTCACGGCGTTCCGGAAGGCGGGCGTACGGAACGTGGTGCCGTATTTCCGCTTCCCCGGAGGCTGCTACGACGACACGGCACTGCGCGCACTGGCCCCGGCGAACGTGACCGCCGTGCAGTGGGACGTGGTCAGCGGCGACGCCTTCGCGACGGACGCGGGGGCGGTGGCCGAACAGGTGCTGGACGGGGTGCGGCCGGGGTCGCTGGTGGTGATGCACTGCACCCGCAGCGCGGCCCCGGCGACCGAGGCGGCGGTACGCCGGATCGTGCCGGAACTGCGCGAGCGCGGCTACCGCTTCGTGAAGGTGTCGGAGCTGATGGAGGACCGGCCCCGGGACGCGTCCGGCCGGTCCTGACCGCTCCTGGGGCCTCTCGTTCGGATCATGCCGGGCTCGCGGGCGCCCTAGCCGGAGCAGGCCGTCCGGCCCGCCTCCTGCCAGGCGCAGACCGGGCAGAGCGTGGCGCCCTTCGTCGACTCCGGATACTCGGTCGGCTCGCGGCACAGCACGCACTCGGCGTACGGAGGGCCCTCGGCGGCTCCGGCGGGCGGGGCAGGCGCGATCGGCCCCGGCGCCTCGCAGTACGTGTCGTCCGTGTCCACGTCCACGAGCCTACTCACCCGCGCCGGGCGGCGAGCCGGCAGACGAGAAGCGCCACCGCCCCGGCGAGGGCCGCCGCCCCGAGCAGCGGCAGGACGGGCGGCTCGAACGTCCCGGTGCGCGATCCCGTGACCAGGGCGGTGACCGCGTACCGCGCCGGGGATCCGACGGTCACGAGCGCGAGGACCGACCCGAGCACGGCCGCCGCGACGGACCAGCCCCGGCGGACCGGCACCGGGCGGGAGCTCAGCGCCCCCACGACCGCGCCCAGCAGTACGCAGCACAGGGCGGCCGACAGTCCGGCGAGCGCGGCGGACGGCCGCGGGACCGCGCGGGCGCCGTCGTCGGTGACCGGGCTGCTGACGAGCAGGACGACGGCGGTCGTCACCACGGCGAGCACCGCCGCACAGCCCGTGGCGGTGAGCAGCGCGGCCAGGTGGACCCGCCGGGGCCCGGCAGCGGCCGAGGCGACCGTCCGGGCGGCGGGCGGCTCCTGGTCGACGCAGAGCCGCACGGCCCACGCGGTGACGGGCAGCAGGGCGGCGGCCGCGACGCCGAGCGAGCCCAGCACAGGCTGCCCGCTCTGCACGCCGACGGCGAGGACGGCCGCGTACAGCAGGAGGGGCGCCAGCCAGCGCTGGGAGCGGACGAGCAGGGCGGCCTGGTAGCGGAGGAGGGCGGTCATGGCGCTTCGGACACCTCGACGACGGTCTCGGTCTGCGCGGGCGCGAGGGCCTGCGCGGGTGTTTCCGTGGATGCCTCCGCAGGGGCGATCTGCCCGACCTGCCGGATGTGCCACGGCGGGCGGGCCGTGAGCAGGGCGCCCAGGAGCGCGTCGGAGTACGGCGCGGGGACGGTGAGGCGTACGACGTCGGAGCCCGGGCCGTGGTCGGGGCCAGGGCTGTAGCCGGGGTCGGGGCCGTGGTTCGGGCTGCCGCCCGTGCCGGAGGTGGCCGCGCCCGTGTCGAAGCCGTCCGTGCCGGACGTGGCCGCACTCGTGCCGAAACCGTCCGTGCCGGACGTGGCCGCGCCCGTGTCGAAGCCGTCCGTCCCGCTCGCTCGTTCGCGGTGCGGGTCGCCCGGCAGGTTCGTGGGCAGCGTCGCGCCCGGTGGGCCCACGGCCTCGATCAGGACGTGGGGGCCGGTGACGGGTCCGGGCGGTGCGGGGGGCGTCGGCGGGGTCGTGTGTACCCGGCCGTCGGCGGTGCGCAGGGTGAGGTCGGCCGCCCCGGCCAGGCGTCGTGGGTCGTGGTCGACGAAGACGACGGTGGCGCCGGCCGCCACGCGTTCGGCCACGGCCCGGTCGAGTTCGACGCGGGCCGCGGTGTCGAGGCCGGTCCAGGCCTCGTCCAGGACCAGCAGGTCCGGTGCGGCCAGCAGCGCCTGGGCGACGGCGACCTTCTGGCTGGTGCCCTTGGAGAGTTCCGCGAGCGGGGTACGCGCGTGGTCCGCCGCCCCGAACCGGGTCAGCCACTCCCCCGCCCGCCGCTTCGCCTCGGCCGTCCGCAGCCCGTGGATCCGGCCGAGGTGGACGAGGTAGCCGGTGGCCGTCAGGGGCAGCGCCGCCGGGAAACGCTCGGGGACGTACGCCGTACGGGTCGGGCGGCCGGTGATCCGCCCCTCGGCGGGGGCGTCGATACCGGCGAGCAGCCGCAGCAGGGTCGACTTGCCGACGCCGTTGGCCCCCTCGACCCGGACGAGGGCCCGCGCGGGCAGCACGAGGTCGACCCCGCGCAGCACCCAGGCGCCCCGGAGGCCGTACCGGTGACCCACTCCCCGGAGGTTCAGGGTCAGTTGGAGGTCTTCTCGGGCCGGGCCTCGCTGGGCCGGACGATGACGAAGCCCTCGCCCTGGAGCATCAGCTGAACCGCCTCGCCGGAGCCGCCGCGCACCATCGAGCCGACGCTCTGGGAGCGGTTCAGGCTGGTCGCGAGCTGCTGGCTCCAGCCGACGACCGCGTCCGTGTCCACGTACACCGGCTGAGCCGCCGTCACGGGAATCACGATCGGCGTGCCCTCGCACATCAGGCCGAGCTTGCCGTAACCCGTGAAGACGCTGTTGAAGAGGCCGCCGCCGACCATTCCGGCGCCCTTCACCGTCTTGATCTCGTAGGAGAGCGTGGGGTCGAAACACAGGACGTTGCGGCCGTTGATGGTGATGGAGTCACCCTGGTCCAGCTCCACGATGAAACAGTTCGCCGCCTCGTGCGCGAACCACGCCTCGCCCTGGCCCCGGACGGCCATCAGCGCGAGGCCCTCGCCGGTGACCGCGCGCTTGAGCAGGCCGCCGATGCCCTGGCCCTTGCGCTCGAACTGGAGGTTGCCGCGGAAGGCGATCATCGAGCCCTGCCGGGCGTGCATCTCCCCGTTGACCGCGTACTTGATCGATTTGGAGTTCTGCAGGGTCATGCCGGGGGCGGTGGCCGGCTGGGCCATGTGCTCGCTGGAAAAGAGATCGCTCTTCATGCGGAGCATCCTCACCCGGAGCCGGTCGTTCCGCCAAGAAGGTGAACCGACCACCTGGCAGACTGGGGCGGTGACCAGCAACGACACCCCTGTCTCCGAAAGCCCGTTCCACAACGGTCCGACCGACCGCGACCAGGCGCCGCAGTTCGTGCTGCCTCTGGTGCTCCACCTGGAGAAGACGGACCCGCCGGCCCGCACCGACGCGCTGCGGACCGCCGCCCGCGCGGTGCTGACGATCCTCTCCGACGAGCGGTCCCTCGGGGACGGCGAGTGGGCCGCGGCGATGCGGGACTGGCAGGACGCCCGGATCCGCAAGGTCGTGCGCCGGGCGCGCGGTGCGGAGTGGCGCAAGGCCGCGGCGCTGGACGGCATCACGGTGACGGGCGAGGACGGCGCGGAGGTACGGGTGTTCCCGCCGATCCCGCTGGACGGCTGGCCCAAGGAGCTGGCCAAGCTCCAGGTGTCGGGCACCGACCTGGAGGACCCCGAGCCGCCCGCCGCGCCCGATCTCTCGGGCCCGGTGCTGTGGCTGAACCCCGAGGTGGACATGTCGGCGGGCAAGACGATGGCCCAGGCCGGGCACGGGGCGCAGCTCGCCTGGTGGGAGCTGTCCGACACCGAGCGCAAGGCCTGGCGCGAGGCCGGGTTCCCGCTGTCCGTCGCCACTCCTGGTGCGGAGCGCTGGCGGGAGCTGACGGTGAGCGGGCTGCCGGTGGTGCGCGACGCGGGGTTCACCGAGATCGCCCCGGGCTCCTGCACGGTGGTCGCCGACCACCCGGCGCTGCGCCGCTGAACGTTTCTGGTTCCTCTTACGTATCTCCCGGTACTGCCCTATCGGCATTACCGCCAAGTAGCCTGCGCAGCCAGTCGATTGGCGGTTGATTGACACCTGTTCGATCGACGCTGTCACGCCTCGCCCCGGGAGACACCTTGTTGCGACGCATCAACGGCACGGCCCTCATCATCGCGGCACTGGTCGCCACCATCGGCGCGCTCGCGTTCCCCGTCTGGTCCTACGCGGACCGTTCGGGCACCGGCGAGGCGAACCTCAACGCCTCCAGTGTCGCGACCCAGTGGGGGCCGCTCTCCGCGACCGACCGGGACTTCCTGGTCAAGGTGCGGCTCGCCGGACTGTGGGAGCTGCCCGCCGGGCAGCAGGCGATCGAACGGGCGCCCAGCGAGGCGACGAAGGCCGCCGGGGACCACCTCGTCGTCGGGCACACCGACCTGGACCGGCGGGCCCGGGACGTGGCGGCCAAGCTCGGGGTGGAGCTGCCCAACCAGCCGACCGACCAGCAGCAGGCCTGGCTGCGGGAGCTGACGGCGGCGAGCGGCGACAACTACGAGCGGAAGTTCGCCAATATCCTGCGGGCCGCCCACGGCAAGGTCTTCGGGCTGATCGGCCAGGTCCGGCACACCACCCGGAACACCCTGATCCGGCAGCTGGCCAGCGACGCCAACCAGACGGTGCTGGACCACATCACCATGCTGGAGGCCACCGGATTCGTCGACTTCGACGCTCTGGCGCGCGAGGCGGCGGGCGGGTCGACGGCCAGCCCGTCCGGCCCGTCGATGCCCCAGGACGGGCAGGCGCCCCAGGTCCCGCTGCCGGTGACGCCGACCGGCGACCAGTCCTTCACCTCGCGCCCGGTGCCGCCCACGATGATGCCGATGCCATAACGAGACCGCCGCTACCGGAACCTCAAATCCAGCTCTGAACGTCCCCTCTGTCGGGTTCAGCACCGTTCGACGGGGTCATGACCCCTGGACAGAGCGACAGAGCGAAAGCCTGGGTGAGTAGGGGGACACCATGGAGCTGGGCATCGGCATCGGCTGGCGGCCGGAGATCGCGGACGAGGTGGAGGCGCTGGCGGGGATCGACTGGGTCGAGGCCGTCGCGGAGAACCTCTGCGCCGACCATCTCCCGGACTCCCTGGTCCGGCTCCGGGAGCGCGGGGTGACCGTCGTGCCGCACGGGGTGGCGCTCGGGCTCGGCGGCGCGGACCGGCCCGACCCCGGCCGCCTCGCCTCTCTCGCGGCGCGCGCCGAACTGCTGGGGACGCCGCTGGTGACCGAGCACATCGCGTTCGTACGGGCCGGGGGGCCGCTGACCGCGTCGCCGAGGCTGGAGGCGGGGCATCTGCTGCCGGTGCCGCGGACCTGGGAAGCGCTGGACGTGCTGTGCGAGAACGTGCGGATCGCGCAGGACTCGCTGCCGGTGCCGCTCGCCCTGGAGAACATCGCCGCGCTGATCACCTGGCCGGACGAGGAGCTGACCGAGGGGCAGTTCCTGGCGGAGCTG
The DNA here is from genome assembly GCF_010548505.1 of Streptomyces sp. SID14515. Lineage (NCBI taxonomy): Bacteria > Bacillati > Actinomycetota > Actinomycetes > Kitasatosporales > Streptomycetaceae > Streptomyces > Streptomyces sp. SID14515. The sequence continues at coordinate 63,238 of NZ_JAAGMH010000115.1, forward strand.
GTCGAGCGGACCGGGGTGCGGCTGCTGATCGACGTGGCCAATCTGCACACCAACCACGTCAACCTCGGCCAGGACCCGGCGAAGGCGCTGGACGAGCTGCCGGTGGAGGCCATCGCGTACGTCCATGTGGCGGGCGGGGTCGAGAAGAACGGCGTCTGGCACGACACGCACGCCCACCCGGTGACCGCTCCCGTCCTGGAGGTGCTGGCCGAGCTGCGCTCGCGGGTCGACCCGCCGGGCGTGCTGCTGGAGCGGGACGACGCGTTCCCGCCGGGCGCGGAGCTGGCGGGCGAACTGGACGCGATCCGGGCGACGCTGCGGCGGGCTGCTCCCCCGGCGGACCCGCGCCCGGCGCCCGGTGACGAGGCGGACGCCGGAGCCGGTGCGGCGACCGTTCGCGTGCCGGCCGAAGCCGGTGAGCCGACGGGCACCTCCGAAACCGGTGAACCTACGGGCACCTCCGAAGCCGGTGAACGTACGGGCGTCGCCGCCCCTGTACCGGCCGCAGCCCGTGAGCGTACGGGGACCGCCGACTCCGCGCCTGCCGAGGGCCGCGCCACGGCCGCCCCCGTGCCCGCCGGAACCCGTGACCGTACCGCCGTCGCACAGACCGCGCTGCTCTCCGCCCTGGTGGCCGGAACGCCCGCTCCCGAGGGCTTCGACCACCGGCGGCTGCGGGTGCAGAGCCGGGCGCTGGCCGCCAAGCGCGCCGACGTCGTCGCCAAGGTCGCGCCGGAGCTGCCGGAGATCCTCGGCGACGGCTACCGTGCCGCGTTCCTCGCGTACGCCGGTGGCCGCCCGATGTCCGGCGGCTACCGGCGCGACGCCCTGGACTTCGCGGAGCATGTGCTCATCGCGGGCGGGCCCGCCGATCCGGTGGCGCGCCGCCGGCTGACGTACTGGTGGCAGGACCGGTCGGGCGCCCGGCCGCCGCGCCGTACCACCCGACTGGTCCGGGCGGCCCGTGCCGCCCTCGTGGGGAAGTGACCGCTGTGAACGTCTTCGCTCTGCTGGCGACCCTCGGGGTCGTCGTCTCGTCGGTGCTGCTCGTCGTCAAGGCGGTTACCGAGCGGTCCCGCCGCCCCGCTCCGGGCCCCCACCTCGCCCTTCACGACCTGTACGAGGTCGCATTCCTGAACGGCGGTCCGGCCAGGGTCGTGGACACCGCTCTGACCGCCCTGCACGCCGACGGGCGGCTGGCCGTCGGCGGGCCCGGAATCGTCGCCGTACAGCGGGCGCAGGCCAACGACCCGGTGGAACGCGCGGTGTTCCAGGAGCTGGCCGCCGCCCCCAGCGGCGCCCTGCACGTGCTGCGGGAAGCGGTGATGCGCCACCCGGCGGTCCAGGAGGTCGGCGACGGGCTCGCCGCGCGCGGGCTGCTGGTGCCGCCCCACCGGCTCCGCCCGCTGCGGCGGTGGGGGCTGATCCAGGGGGTGGCGTGCCTCATCGCCCTGCCGTTGAGCCTGGTGCTCACCTTCGTCCAGTTCGCCACGGCCGATTCCTCGGACTTCTCGGTCCCGTTCATCGTGAAGATGCTGCCCGGGATCGTGATCGGCGCGTTCACCGGGCTCATCGTCGCGGGCACCTCCGCGAGCCGCATCACGAAGTCGGGGCGGCACGCCGCCCTGGCGTTCCGGACCGCCTACGCCCATGTGGTGACCCCCGCCCACCTCGTCGCCACGCTGGGGCTCCGCGCGCTGCCGGACCCGGTGTTCCAGGCCCAGCTGGTGGCCGCGGCACGGCTGAGCGCTCCGCGTCGGCGGTCCTCGTCGTACGTCGCCGGGTCCACGGCGGCGGGCGTCACCGCCGTCGGCGTCGCGACGGTCTGGTGCGCCGCGTCCGGCCCCGGCGGCTCCAGCTGCGGCGGATCGACCGGGGGCGGCTCCGGATCGAGCTGCGGCGGCGGGTCCGGGTGCTCCTCGGGGTCCGGGTGCGGAGGCAGCAGCGGGTCGAGCTGCGGCAGCTCGGGCGGCTCCAGCTGCGGGGGCGGTGGCGGTGGCGGCGGCTGCGGCGGGTCCTGAACAGCCCCTGAACTGAACAGCTCCTGAACCGCTCCTGACCCGAACAGCTCCTGATCCGGGCGAACCGACGCGCACCGTACGGTTGTTGACCGCCCATCAGGGTGGTTCCCGGTGACATTCCGGGGCGGTGCTGGACATCGACGCCCGTCCGCCCGACCATCCCTCTCCGCATCCGCAGAGAGGCCCCGCGCGTGAGAACAGCTGCGCTGTACACATCGATCGGCTCCCTGGTCCTGTCCGCCCTGGCCGCCGCTCCCGCGAACGCCTGGGAGGGCCCGGGCTCCGCCGAGGCCCGGGGCACCGCGATCGCCGCCGCCCGGGCCACGGCCGCCGGGATCGACTTCGCCGCCTGCCCCGAGGAGGAGATGCTCCCGGACTCCCTGAAGTGCGGCACGGTGAAGGTGCCCCTCGACTACGCCGAGCCGGACGGGCGGCAGCTCGAACTGACCGTCAGCCGCACGCCCGCCACCGGTCCGGCGAAGGAGCGGCAGGGCGCGTTCGTCTACAACCCGGGCGGCCCCGGCGCGTCCAGCATCACCTTCCCGCTGGCCGGGGAGATGCCGGAGTGGAAGGAGATCGCCGAGGCGTACGACCTGGTCGGCTACGCCCCACGCGGGGTGAACGGCTCCTCCGCCCCGCTGTCCTGCCAGGACCCCGCCGCGTACACCAAGGGCCCGACGGACGCGCCGACGCATCCGACGCGGGAGTACAAGGAGCGGCGCGTCGCCCGTGCGAAGGCGTACGCGCAGGGCTGCGCGGAGCACGCGGGCGCGACGCTGCGGCACTACACCTCGCTGAACAACGCCCGTGACCTGGACGTGCTGCGGGCCGCGCTCGGCGAGAGCCGGCTGACGTTCATGGGGGCGTCGTACGGGACGTACTTCGGCGCGCTGTACGCGACGCTGTTCCCCTCCCACGTACGGCGGATGGTCTTCGACTCGGTGGTCGACCCGGACCCGGAGCAGATCTGGTACCGCTCCAACATGGGCCAGTCGCTGGCCTTCGAGACGCGCTGGGAGGACTTCCGGCGCTGGGTGGCCAAGCACGACGACGTCTACCACCTGGGGACCACGCCGGAGTCGGTGCAGCGGCACTACGACGAAGTGCGTGCCGAGCTGGCGGTGAAGCCCGCGGGCGGCACGGTGGGTCCGGGGCAGCTGCACTCGGCGTTCCTGGGCGCCGGTTACTACGACGACTACTGGGCGATGCGGGCGACGGCCCTGTCGGAGTACGTGCGGGGCAACCCGGAGCCGCTGGTCGCGCAGGCCTCGCCGCGCGCGGTGGCGGCCAAGGACAACGAGAACGCGCAGGCGGTGTACACGGCGGTCGAGTGCAACGACGCGCCGTGGCCCGAGGACTTCGAGGTGTGGGACCGCGACCACACGGACCTGGCGCGCGTCGCGCCCTTCGAGACCTGGGACAACGCCTTCTCGAACCTGCCGTGCGCCTTCTGGCCCGCGCCCCGGCAGCGGCCGCTGGACGTGGGGACGCGGTGGGGTGAGCTGCCGCCGGCGCTGATCCTGGCGGCGGAGCGGGACGCGGCGACGCCGTACAAGGGGGCGCTGGAGCTGCGGAAGCGGCTGCCCGGGTCGTCGCTGGTGACCGAGCGGGGCGCCGGGACGCATGGCATCGGCGGGGCCGGGAACACCTGCGTGGACGACCATCTGCGCCGGTATCTGCTGACCGGTGAGGTGCCGGGGCGGGGTGCGGACTGCGCCGCGCACCCGGAGCCCAACCCGGTCTCGCTGGACTGACGTCGAGAGAGTACGGAGCGGGGGCCGCCGCACCGTGATGGTGCGACGGCCCCCGAAGCCGAACCCGGTGTCGCTGGAGAGGCGGACGGCACGATCGGTGCCCGGTGCCCGCCCTTCTGATCTTCCGGGTTGGGGTGGTGCGGGACTCGCTGGTTATGCGAGCCCGGCCACCAGGTCTGCGACGCTCTTCCTGCGGCCCGTGTAGAACGGGACCTCCTCGCGCACGTGGAGACGTGCCTCGGAGCCGCGCAGGTGACGCATCAGGTCGACGATGCGGTACAGCTCGTCCGCCTCGAACGCGAGGACCCACTCGTAGTCGCCCAGCGAGAACGAGGCGACGGTGTTGGCGCGGACGTCCGGGTAGCCCCGGGCCATCTTGCCGTGGTCCGCGAGCATGCGGCGGCGGTCCTCGTCGGGCAGCAGGTACCAGTCGTAGGACCGGACGAAGGGGTAGACGCTGATGTAGTCGCGCGGCGTCTCGTCGGCGAGGAACGCCGGGACGTGCGACTTGTTGAACTCGGCCGGCCGGTGCAGCGCCATGTTCGACCAGACCGGGTCGAGCGCGCGGCCGAGCTTGGTGCGCCTGAAGAGGTTGTACGCCTCCTGCAGCTCGTCCGAGGTCTCGGCGTGCCACCAGACCATGAGGTCGGCGTCGGCCCGCAGACCGGACACGTCGTAGGTGCCACGAACGGTGATGTCCTTGGCCGCGAGCTGGTCGAACAGCTCCTGGACCTCGTCGGCGTATCCCGCGCGGTCCAGCGGGAGCACGTCGCGCAGTTTGAAGACCGACCACAGGGTGTAGCGGATGACCTCGTTGAGGTCCTTGGCCTTCTTGCCGGCGTTCGGACTCTTGCTTGATGTCGCAGTCTCAGGAGCACTCATACGGCTATTGTCCCGCCTCGCTCCCCGTGCCCCGAACCAGGGTCGGCGTGGCGATGATCTCCCTGCTGATCTCGTCGGCCGCCCGGTGGGCGCTGGCGACGCAGGCGGGGATGCCGACGCCGTCGTAGACCGCGCCGCAGACCCGCAGGGCGGGCAGCTTGGCGACCTCGTCGCGGATCCGGGCGACCCGGGTGAGGTGGCCGACCGGGTACTGCGGCAGGCCGCCGATCCAGCGGGTGACCTCGGTGTCCACGGGCCGGGCGGTGAGTCCGGTGGCCGCGGCGAGGTCGCGCAGGGAGACGGCGACGAGCTCCTCGTCCTCGCGGTGGAGGTGGTCCTCCTCGCCGTACCGGCCGACGGAGGTACGGAGCACGAAGAGGTCGGGGGCGGCGTCCGCGACCCACCGCCATTTGTTGCTGGAGAAGGTGGACGCCTTGATCGTGTGTCCGTCGACCGGCGGTACGAGGAAGCCGGAGCGGCCGCGCAGGGTCTCGTACCGCTCGATGTCGGCCCGCCGGAAGGCCAGGGTGACCAGGGCCATCGAGGCGTACTCGACGCCCGACAGCTCGGCGGACGCGGCCGGGGACTCGGCGGCCAGCAGGGTGCCGGCGGACCAGGCGGGGGTGGCCAGGACGATGCCGTCGGCGGTGATCGTCCGGGTGTCGGTGCGGACGGCCCAGCCCGTTTCCGTACGGGTCAGACCGAGGACGGGCGTCTCGGTGAGGATGTCGCCGCCACCGGCCCGTACGGCGTCGCCGACGGCGTCCGGGAGGGTGCCGATGCCGCCCTCGATGCCCTGGAAGACGGGTCCGGTCTGCTGCCGGGCCGCCGCGCGCTCCTGGATGCGGCCCACGGCCTCCAGCAGCGGGCCGCCCTCCCGCACGGCTTCGAAGAGCTGGGGTACGGCGGCGCGCATCGAGATCCGGTAGGCGTCGCCCGCGTAGACCCCGCCGAGGAGGGGCTCCACCAGGCGGTCCACGACCTCGCGGCCGAGCCGGTCGGCGACGTACGCGCCGACGGCGACGTCCTCGCCGACGGGCGTCGGGGTGAGGTCGCGCTCCTCGGCGATCCGGGCCAGGCCCTCGGGGGACAGCACCTCGCCGAGCACCGCCGGGTCGCCGGGGACGCCCATGACGTGTCCCTTGGGCATGGGGCGCAGCGCGTCGCGCGTCCAGAGCGAGGCGGTGGCGGTGGCGGGCGGCTGGAGGCGGTCGGCGAGGCCCACCTCCCGGGCCAGGGCGACCGCCTCGGGGCGCCGGGCGAGCATCGACTCGGCTCCCAGGTCGACCTGGACGCCCGCGATCTCACCGGTCATGAGCTTGCCGCCGAGCCGGTCCGTCGCCTCCAGGAGGGTGACCCGCACTCCGGTGGCGACGAGGCGGTGGGCGGCCGCCAGGCCGGCGATGCCGCCGCCGATGACGACGACGTGGCCCGGGGGCGTTTCCGCACGCTGTTGAGAACGCTGCATGGGTCCACTCTCTCAAACCCGTACCGCGTCATGACCGTGACCACTTCGAAACCGGCGGGCGGCAACCGGCCCGGGGGCGGCCGCGTCGAACAGACGCCATCAACCAACGTCCTGGGGGGACCAGTTATGGATGTGGAAAGCAAGAGCGGTCGATCGTTCGTCCGCGCGCGTGCGGCGCTCGCGGCCGGGACGCTCGGCCTCCTGCTCGCACTCGGCGGCTGCGGGGCGGGCGACGCGTCGGACGGCGCGAAGGCGGCGGACGGCAAGTACGCCGGCTCGGAGGAGCACGCCGACGTACAGGACGGGGCTGGCTCGTCGGACGAGAAGGGGTCCGGGGACATGGCCGCCTCGGCGGCCGCCGAGGATCCGGACGGGAAGGGCGCCGGGGACAAGGCCGCCCCGAAGCCGGGCGCCGCGGCCTCGCATGTCATCCGCACGGCCACGCTGTCCGTCGAGGTGAAGAGCGTGCCGAAGGCCGTCGCCGCCGCGCGCGGTGCCGCCGAGGGCGCGGGGGGTCTGGTCGCGTCGGAGAACACCGAGCGGCTCGACGACACCTACGAGACCTCGCATCTGGTGCTGCGGGTGCCGCAGGAGCGGTTCCAGGAGGTGCTGCGGGAGCTGTCCGGTTCCGGGAAGCTGCTGTCGCGCACCTCGAACGCGAAGGACGTCACCGACCAGGTGGTCGACGTGGACAGCCGGATCTCCACCCAGCGCGCGAGTGTGGCGCGGGTGCGGGAGCTGATGGACAAGGCGGAGAAGATCAGCGATGTGGTGGCCCTGGAGGGCGAGCTGAGCAGCCGTCAGTCCGATCTGGAGTCGCTGCTGGCCCAGCAGGCGAGTCTGAAGGACCGCACCTCGCTGGCGACGATCACGCTGGACCTGACGCCGCCGGACGCCCCGGGCGACGACGGGGAGAAGGAGGACGACCCCGGGTTCCTGGACGCGGTGAGCGGCGGCTGGGACGCGTTCGTGACGGTGCTGCGGTGGATCGCGGTGGCGTTCGGGGCCGCGTTCCCGTTCCTGGTCACCGCCGCGGTGGCGGTGCTGGTCTGGCGGGTGCTGCGCAGGCGCGGGGCGGCCCGCAGGACCGTTCCGGCGGTCACGGCGCCCGCGTCCGGGAAGGACGACGCCTCGGCCTCCTGAGCCGCTCCAGCGCCGTAGCGTGGGGTCATTGACCCGCCGGTTCGCCGAATCGGCGGACCGGCGAAAGGGACCCGGCATGGCAGCGGAGCGACTGGTGGTCATCGGCGGTGACGCGGCGGGCATGTCCGCCGCGTCACAGGCGCGCAGGCTGAAGGGGTCGGACGCGCTGGAGATCGTCGCCTTCGAGCGCGGCCACTTCACCTCGTACTCCGCCTGCGGCATCCCGTACTGGGTGAGCGGCGACGTCGAGGCGCGCGAGGACCTGATCGCCCGTACCCCCGAGGAGCACCGGGAGCGGGACATCGATCTGCGGACGCGGACCGAGGTGACCGAGCTGGACGTGGCCGGGCGGCGGGTGAAGGCGCTGGACCGGGAGAGCGGGCGGACGTACTGGACGGGCTTCGACAAGCTGGTGATCGCCACCGGGGCCCGCCCGGTGCGCCCGGCGCTGCCCGGCATGGACGCGGCCGGGGTGCACGGCGTGCAGACGCTGGACGACGGGCAGGCGCTGCTGGACTCGCTGGACGCCCTGGATTCCCGGGAGACCCGCCGGGCGGTCGTGGTGGGCGCGGGGTACATCGGCGTCGAGATGGCCGAGGCGATGCTCAAGCGGGGCTTCGAGGTGACCGTCCTCAACCGGGGCGAGCAGCCGATGGCGACGCTCGACGCGGACATGGGGCGGCTCGTCCACGAGGCGATGGACGGTCTTGGCATCACCACGGTCAACGGGGCCGCGGTCACCGAGATCCTGACCGGTCCGGACGGCCGGGTGAGCGCGGTGGCGACGGACGCGGGGACGTATCCGGCGGACGTGGTGGTCCTCGGCATCGGCGTGGAGCCGGAGACGGAGCTGGCGCGCGAGGCCGGGCTGCCGGTGGGCCCGCACCGCGGACTGCTCACGGACCTGTCCATGCGGGTGGTGGGCCACGAGAACATCTGGGCGGGCGGCGACTGCGTGGAGGTCCTGGACCTGGTGGCGGGCCGCACCCGGCACATCGCGCTCGGCACGCACGCCAACAAGCACGGCCAGGTGATCGGTTCCAACGTCGGGGGCGGCTACGGCACGTTCCCGGGTGTGGTCGGTACGGCGGTGAGCAAGGTCTGCGACCTGGAGATCGCCCGGACCGGGCTGCGGGAGAAGGACGCCCGCGCGGTCGGGCTGCGCTATGTCACGGCGACCATCGAGTCGACGGGGCGGGCGGGCTACTACCCGGGGGCGAAGCCGATGACGGTGAAGATGATCGCGGAGCTGCGCACGGGCCGGCTGCTCGGGGTGCAGATCGTGGGCCGGGACGGGGCGGCGAAGCGGGTGGACGTGGCGGCGGTGGCGCTCACGGCCGGCATGACGGTGGAGCAGATGACGGCGCTGGACCTGGGCTACGCGCCGCCGTTCTCGCCGGTCTGGGACCCGGTGCTGGTCGCCGCGCGCAAGACGGTGGCGGCGGTGCGGGGCGCGGGGAGCTGAGGGCCCCGGGGGCCGGTTCTTCGGACCGGCCCCCGTACGACCGGTCGTTCAGCGCGCGGTCTGCTCGTGCACGTGACCCACGAGCCGGGTGAGCGCGTCCGGGTCCATGGTCGGCATGACGCCGTGGCCCAGGTTGAAGATGTGGCCCTCCAGACCGGCGGCGGCGTCCAGCACCTCGCGGGTCTTCTCCTCGACGGCCGGGGTCGGGGCGTACAGCACGGCCGGGTCGAGGTTGCCCTGGAGCGCCTTGCCGGGGCCGACGCGGCGGGCGGCCTCGTCCAGCGGGACGCGCCAGTCGACGCCGACGACGTCCGCGCCGGCCTCGCCCATCAGGCCCAGCAGCTCGCCGGTGCCGACGCCGAAGTGGATGCGGGGGACGCCGTAGGGGGCGACGGCGTCGAAGACCTTCGCGGAGGCGGGCAGCACCGCGCGGCGGTAGTCGGCGGGGGCCAGCGCGCCGACCCAGGAGTCGAAGAGCTGGACGGCGGAGGCACCGGCCTCGATCTGCACCTTGAGGAAGGCACCGGTGATCTCCGCGAGCCGGTCCACGAGGTCGGCCCAGAGCTGCGGGTCGCCGTACATCATGGCCTTGGTGCGCTCGTGGTTGCGCGAGGGGCCGCCCTCGACGAGGTAGCTGGCGAGCGTGAACGGGGCCCCGGCGAAGCCGATGAGCGGGGTGGCGCCCAGCTCGGCGGTGAGCATCCCGATGGCCTCGGTGACGTACGGGACGTCCTCGGGGGTGAGGTCGCGGAGCCGGACGAGGTCGGCGCGGGTGCGGATCGGCTCGGCGATGACGGGACCGACGCCGGGCTTGATGTCGAGGTCGATGCCGATGGCCTTCAGGGGCACGACGATGTCGCTGAAGTAGATCGCGGCGTCGACCTTGTGGCGGCGCACGGGCTGCAGGGTGATCTCGGTGACCAGCTCCGGCATCATGCAGGAGTCGAGCATCGCGATGCCTTCGCGGACCTTCAGGTATTCGGGCAGCGAGCGCCCCGCCTGGCGCATGAACCAGACCGGCGTGTGCGGGACGGGTTCGCGGCGGCAGGCCTTGAGGAACGCCGAGTCGTGGGTGGCGTGGCGGACCGCGTCGAGGCTGGCGGAGGTCGTCGTCTGCTGGCCCGAAGGGCTGTCGTTGGCACTCACGCACAGAATCTTCGCACGCGTGCCGAAGGAGCCCGGCCCCGCACGGGTGTCTCTCCCTGCGCGAGGCCCGCCTTCCGCCTACTCTTCCCCGCATGGCTCCGGCTCAGGGACAATTTTCCGATCATTCCGACGGCGTTGAAAGCAAGGACCGCGCGGAGGGCCCTTCCGTACCGCCAGCGTTCCTGGCGGCGGTCGAAGCGCTGCGCTCCGCGCGCCTCCGCCCGGAGCTGGAGGTGGAGGCGACCAGGCCGCCCCAGCGCCTCGCTCCGCACGCGTACGCCCTGGAGGCGGCGGTGGTGGACGGCGAGGACGATCTCGCGGACGGCAGGCTGGTGCTGCTGCACGATCCGGCGGGGCACGACGCCTGGCAGGGCGCGTTCCGGCTGGTGACGCTGGTCCGGGCGGAGCTGGAGCCGGAGATGGCGGCGGACCCGCTGCTGCCGGAGGTGTGCTGGTCCTGGCTGACGGGCGCGCTGGACGCGCGGGGCCTGTCGTACGGAGAGGCCGGCGGAACGGTGACACGCGCCGGATCGCACTACTTCGGTGAGCTGTCCGCGCGCCGTCCGGCGACGCAGATCGAGATCCGCGCCTCGTGGACGCCGCGCGAGGGGCGGGGCGGAGTGCCGGACACGGCGTCACACCTGATGGCCTGGGGCGATCTGCTGTGCCAGATCGCGGGACTGCCGCCGTCGGATCCGGCGGACGCGGCGGTGGTGACGCTGCCGCAGCGGCGCGGGCCGCAGGTTTCGTAACACTCCGTCACCCGTATCGCACAAGCACCGGCTCTCTTTTCGTACAATCGATCGCGCGTCCTATTTGCCCGAATTGTTACTCACCAAATCGTGATCTTCCCCTAAAGGAGGACGGGTCCGCTGCCGAAGAGGTCAATGACCCTTCAAGCACGGTTCGCCCCCGGCTTCATCCCCCGAGCCGGCCCGTCCCGCCACTCCCCCCAGGAGGCCTGGTGTCCGTTCTCCTTGAGCAGCCCGCAAGCCTGGTCGCCTACCGCCCGAACAAGCCGACGGCCATGGTCGTCGTGGCCGACCCGCGCGTCCGTTCCACCGTCACCCGCCATCTGTGGGCCCTCGGAGTACGTGACGTCATCGAAGCGTCGTCCATCGCGGAGGCACGCCCCCGCGTCGGCAACCCGCGCGACATCTGCATTGCCGACGTCCACCTGCCCGACGGTTCCGGGCTGACCCTGCTGTCCGAGACCCGCGCCGCAGGCTGGCCCAACGGTCTCGCCCTCTCCGCCGCCGACGACATCGGCGCCGTTCGCAACGCCCTCGCGGGCGGCGTGAAGGGCTACGTCGTCACCGGCACCCGAACCAACATCGGCCACCCCACCCGCCCCGGCGTCGCCCCCATCGGCGCCAACGCCGCCCGTATGCACCGCAGGCCTCCCGGTTCCCCGAGCCACCCGGGCGGCTACCGCGAACTGTCCGGACGTGAGGTGGAGGTGCTCCGCCTGGTCGCCGAAGGCCAGTCCAACAAGGCCATCGGCGTCTCGATGGGCCTCTCCGCCCTGACCGTCAAGTCCCACCTCGCCCGCATCGCCCGCAAGCTGGGCACCGGAGACCGGGCCGGCATGGTCGCGGTCGCCCTGCGGACGGGCATCATCCACTGACCGCACCCCGCCGGGACGTGCATCGATGCGTCTCCGGCTGGAATACGTGCATGGCCGCCCGTCGACGGAACGTTCCGTCGACGGGCTCCGTGCATACACAGATACCCTTGACACGTGACCGACGCCCAAGAGACCGCAGCAGACACTTCACTGCGAACCACCGGGGGCGCTCCCCCGGACGACGTCGCCCCGGCGCCGATCCCCTTGCTCGAACCTCGCGAGGGCATTCCCCCGGTGGTGACGTCCGACGACGCCCTCGCCCGGGTGATCGCCGCCTTCGCCGCGGGCACCGGCCCGGTGGCCGTCGACGCCGAGCGTGCCTCGGGGTACCGCTACGGCCAGCGCGCCTATCTCGTACAGCTGCGCCGTGAGGGCGCGGGCAGCGCCCTGGTCGACCCGGTCGGCTGCCCCGACCTCTCGGGCCTCGGCTCCGCTTTGAGCGGCACCGAGTGGATCCTGCACGCCGCCACCCAGGACCTGCCGTGCCTGCGGGACATAGGCATGACCCCCACCTCGCTGTTCGACACCGAGCTGGCCGGACGGCTCGCGGGCTTCCCGCGCGTGGGCCTCGGCGCGATGGTGGAGAACGTCCTCGGATACGCCCTGGAGAAGGGCCACTCCGCGGTCGACTGGTCCACCCGCCCGCTGCCCGAGCCCTGGCTGCGCTACGCCGCGCTCGACGTGGAGCTCCTGATCGACCTGCGCGACGAGCTGGAGGAGGAGCTGGAGCGGCAGGGCAAGCTGGAGTGGGCCCGGGAGGAGTTCGACGCCATCGCCTCCGCGCCGCCCGCGCCGCCCCGCAAGGACCCCTGGCGCCGCACCTCGGGCATGCACAAGGTGCGCCGCCGCCGTCAGATGGCCGTCGTCCGGGAGCTGTGGACCACCCGTGACCAGGTCGCCCAGCGCCGTGACGTCTCGCCGGGCAAGGTGCTCGGCGACGCCGCGATCGTCGAGGCCGCGCTCGCGCTGCCGGTCGATGTGCAGGCCCTGACCGCGCTGCCGGGATTCGGCCACCGCATGGGACGCCGTCAGCTGGAGCAGTGGCAGGCGGCCGTGGACCGGGCCAGGGCGCTGCCCGAGTCGGAGCTGCCGCAGCCCGGTCAGCAGCCGGCCGGACCGCCTCCGCCGCGCTCCTGGGCCGACAAGGACCCGGCCGCCGCCGCCCGGCTCTCGGCCGCCCGCACCGCCGTCTCCGAGCTGGCCGAACGCCTCCACATGCCCCAGGAGAACCTGATCACCCCGGACACCGTGCGCCGGGTCTGCTGGGAGCCGCCGAAGAACCCGACCCCGGGCGCCGTCGAGGACACCCTCGCCGGGTACGGGGCGCGGAACTGGCAGATCCAGCAGGTCGCCCCGCTCCTGGTCCGGGCGCTGGACGCCGGCGCCTGACCCGCACGCACCCCCGAACACCCCCCGGCCGACGGCCGGGGGGTGTTTGACTTCCGACGGGAACCGCAGGAGCCACAGGAATCACCGGGATCACGGGGGACGGGCATGGGCACGGGCAGGGACGTCGCGGCGTACGGCGATTGGATACGGGCCTTCGAGGAAGCGCGGCTGGAGCGGGCGGAGCGCGGCGATCCGGACTGGCGGACCGGGGTGCGACCGCACCCCGCGATCCGGCGCAGTGTGCAGCGCTTCCAGGTCGGCGAGGACGGCGACGGGGCCGAGCTGATCACCAAAGCGGAGGCGGCCGGTGACGCGGAGTACGCGTCGGCGGTGCGGATGTTCGTCGCGGAGGAGCGAAATCACGCCAGGTTGTTGGCGCTCCTGCTCGCCGCGGGCGGCACGCCGGTGATCGCCTCGCACTGGAGCGACCGGATCTTCGTGGCGCTGCGCCGGGCCCTGGGGCTCCGCCTCGAACTGCTGGTCCTGATGATCGCGGAGGTGGTCGCGCTGCGGTACTACCGGGCGCTGCGGGACGGCGGCGAGGACGCGCTGACGCGGGAGGTGGCGGCGCGGATCCTGGCCGACGAGGAGCGGCATGTGCCCTTCCACTGCCATCGGCTGCGCCGGGCGCTGCGCCCGCTGCCGCCGCCGGTGCGGGTCCTGGTGACCTCCGGGTGGCGGGCCGGTCTGGCGGCGGCCTCGGCGGTGGTGGCCGTGGACCACGGTCCGGCGCTGCGGCGGCTGGGGGTCGGGCGGCGGCGGTTCGTGGTGGAGGTGGTCCGGTCCTCGGGGCCGATCGCGGCGTCCATGCGGTGAGCGGCGGGGTCGGGAACGTACGGCGGGGGCGCCCGGGGAGGCCCGTGCCGCCCGCCGGGCCGGTGTGACCTTCGACGCTCCGGCCGTGGGGGGTGGGCAGTCTGGTTACCCGCAAGTAGCATGATGGCAGGCGGTGCGCCCCCGTGGCGTGCCCCGCAGCAGTGCCATCCCGCACCCTGGAGGAGAGCCACCGTGCCTCGTACCATCCGGGACGTCGTCTTCGTCGACGGCGTCCGCACCCCGTTCGGCAAAGCGGGCCCGAAGGGCATCTACCACGAGACCCGCGCCGACGACCTCGTCGTGAAGGCCATCCGGGAGCTGCTGCGCCGCAACCCGGACCTGGACCCCAAAAAGATCGACGAGGTCGCCATCGCCGCGACCACGCAGATCGGGGACCAGGGCCTCACGCTGGGCCGTACCGCCGGAATCCTGGCCGGTCTGCCGCAGTCCGTCCCCGGCTACTCGATCGACCGCATGTGCGCGGGCGCGCTGACCGCCGTCACCTCGACGGCCGGTTCCATCGCCTTCGGCGCGTACGACGTCGTCGTGGCCGGTGGCGTCGAGCACATGGGCCGCCACCCGATGGGCGAGGGCGTCGACCCGAACCCGCGTTTCGTGTCGGAGAAGCTGGTCGACGAGTCCGCCCTGTTCATGGGCATGACGGCGGAGAACCTGCACGACCGCTACCCCACGATCACCAAGGAGCGCGCCGACGCCTACGCGGTGCGCTCGCAGGAGAAGGCCGCCAAGGCGTACGCCAACGGCAAGATCCAGCAGGACCTGGTGCCGGTCTCGGTGCGCCGCACCAACGCCGAAGCCGGTGAGACGGGCTGGGGCCTGGTCACCGCCGACGAGCCGATGCGCCCGGGCACCACCATGGAGTCCCTCGCGGGCCTCAAGACCCCCTTCCGCGCCCACGGCCGCGTGACGGCCGGTAACGCCGCGGGTCTCAACGACGGCGCCACCGCCTCGCTGCTCGCCGCCGAGGACGTCGCCAACGAGCTGGGCCTCCCGGTCAAGATGCGCCTGGTCTCCTACGCCTTCGCGGGCGTCGAGCCGGAGGTCATGGGCTACGGCCCGATCCCGGCGACGGAGAAGGCGCTGGCCCAGGCCGGTCTGTCCATCGAGGACATCGGTCTCTTCGAGATCAACGAGGCCTTCGCCGTGCAGGTGCTCGCCTTCCTGGAGCACTACGGCATCGCCGACGACGACGCCCGCGTCAACCAGTACGGTGGCGCGATCGCCTACGGTCACCCGCTGGCCTCCTCCGGTGTCCGGCTCATGACGCAGCTGGCCCGGCAGTTCGAGGAGCAGCCCGAGGTCCGCTACGGCCTGACCACCATGTGCGTCGGCTTCGGCATGGGCGCCACGGTCGTCTGGGAGAACCCGCACTTCAACGCTGACGGAGGCAACAAGTGAGCTCCACCACTGAGCTTCTGAAGGGTGCGGCCGAGCTGTTCCCCGGCGAGGTCGTCACGCAGGCGCACGTACGTCACCTCGACCTTCCGGCCGGCGCCGGACGGTTCGCGCTCATCACGCTGGACAACGGCCTGGACCACACCAAGCCGACCACCTTCGGACCGCAGTCGCTGGCGAACCTGAACGCCGCGATCGACCAGGTCGAGAAGGAGGCCGCCGAGGGCACCATCACCGGTGTCGGCATCACCGGCAAGCCGTTCATCTTCGCGGTCGGCGCCGACCTCAAGGGCGTCGAGCTGCTGAGCCGCCACGAGGACGCGCTGGCCATCGGCAAGGGCGGCCACGACGTCTTCCGCCGCCTCTCCGGTCTCGCGGTGCCGACGTTCGCGTACTACAACGGCGCGGCCATGGGCGGCGGTGTCGAGGTCGGTCTGCACTGCACCTACCGCACCGTCTCCAAGGCGCTCCCGGCGTTCTCGCTGCCCGAGGTCTTCCTCGGCCTGGTTCCCGGCTGGGGCGGCTGCGCGCTGCTCCCGAACCTGATCGGCGCGGACCGCGCGGTCTCGGTGATCATCGAGAACTCGCTGAACCAGAACCGTCAGCTCAAGGGCAAGCAGGTCTTCGAACTCGGCATCGCGGACGCGCTGTTCGAGGGTGCGGACTTCCTGGAGCAGTCGCTCGTGTGGACCGCGAACGTGCTCAAGGGCACGGTCGCCGTCGAGCGCGCCGAGGTCGACCGCGGTGACGCCTGGGACGCGGCCGTCGCGCGTGGCCGGGCCATCGCCGACTCCAAGGTGCACGGCGCGGCCCCGGCCGCGTACCGCGCGCTGGACATCATCGCGGCGGCGAAGGACGGCGACCTGAGCGCCGGCTTCGACGCCGAGGACCAAGCGCTGGCGGACCTGATCATGGGCGGCGAGCTGCGCAGCGGCATCTACGCCTTCAACCTGGTCCAGAAGCGCGCCAAGCGCCCGGCCGGCGCCCCGGACAAGAGCCTGGCCCGCCCGGTCACCAAGGTCGGCGTCGTCGGCGCGGGTCTGATGGCCTCGCAGCTGGCGCTGCTGTTCCTGCGCCGCCTGGAGGTCCCGGTCGTCCTCACGGACATCGACCAGGAGCGCGTCGACAAGGGTGTGGGCTACGTCCACGCCGAGATCGAGAAGCTGCTCGGCAAGGGCCGCATCAACCAGGACAAGGCCAACCGGCTCAAGGGCCTGGTCTCCGGCGTCCTCGACAAGGCCGAGGGCTTCGCGGACGCGGACTTCATCATCGAGGCCGTCTTCGAGGAGATCGGCGTCAAGCAGCAGGTGTTCGCGGAGGTCGAGGCGGTCGCCCCGGCGCACGCGATCCTCGCCACCAACACCTCCTCGCTGTCGGTGACCGAGATGGCGTCGAAGCTGAAGAACCCCGAGCGGGTCGTCGGCTTCCACTTCTTCAACCCGGTCGCGATCCTCCCGCTGCTGGAGATCGTGCGCGGCGAGCAGACCGACGACGCCTCGCTGGCGACGGCGTTCGGTGTGGCCCGCAAGCTGAAGAAGACCGCGGTCCTGGTGAAGGACGCCCCGGCGTTCGTCGTCAACCGCATCCTCACCCGCTTCATGGGCGAGATCCAGAACGTCATCGACGAGGGCACCCCGGTCGAGGTCGCGGAGAAGGCCGTCGAGCCGCTCGGCCTGCCGATGTCCCCGCTGGTGCTCCTGGAGCTGGTCGGCCCGGCGATCGGCCTGCACGTCTCCGAGACCCTGAACCGCGCCTTCCCGGAGCGCTTCACGGTCTCCGAGAACCTCGCGGCGGTCGTGAAGGCCGGCAAGCGCGGCTTCTACGTCTACGACTCCGGTGCGCCGGTCCTCGACCCCGAGGTCGCCGCCCTCCTCAAGCAGGGCGACACCGTCCTCACCGAGGAGCAGACCCGCGACCGCGTGCTCGACGCGGTGGCGCAGGAGATCGGCCTGATGCTGGACGAGGGCGTCGTCGCCGAGGCGCAGGACATCGACCTGTGCCTGATCACCGGTGCGGGCTGGCCCTTCCACCTGGGCGGCATCACGCCGTACCTGGACCGTGAGGGCGTCTCCCAGCGGGTGAACGGCAAGCCGTTCCTGGCGCAGGGCGTGGCGAGCGTCCCGGCGTAACCGCTCCGCACGTAACAGACGTACTCGGGCCGTACAGGACTTCCTCTCCTGTACGGCCCGAGCGCGCGTCCGGGCGGCAGAAGTCCGCCACACGTGCGATCAACTGTTCTATAGTGCTCGGTCAGTCGAACATTCACGGACCGGTCACACCCCCCACCCGAGTCCCCACGCACTCCACTGCCTCCTGGGCGATGAGATTTGAGGACTCGACACGATGAGCAACGACGAGACGACACCGACACCGGGCCCCCGCGCCTCCCGACGCCTGGCCAAGCCCCGCAAGCGCCGCCGCGGCCTCAAGATCACGGTCGGCGTCCTGCTCGTCCTGCTGCTCGCCACCGGCGGTACCGTCTACTGGCTCTACAGCCGGCTCGACGGGAACATCAAGGGCGTCGACATCGACAAGGCGCTCGGCGAGGACCGCCCGGAGAAGCTGCCCACCAGCGGGCAGAACCTGCTGGTCCTCGGCTCGGACTCGCGCGCCGGGGCGGACAACAGGGAGCTGGGCGGCGGCGGGGCCGTCGGCGGCGCCCGCTCCGACACCGCGATGGTGGTGCACATACCCGAGGGCCGGTCGAAGGCCGTCGCCGTCTCCATCCCGCGCGACACCCTGGTGGCCCGGCCCGAGTGCGTCGGCGACAACGGGTCCACCGTGTCCGCCGAGGAGCGCGTCATGTTCAACTCCGTCTACGCGCAGGTCGGTCCGGCCTGTGTGGTGAAGACGGTGGAGAAGATGTCCGGCGTGCGCATCGACCACTACCTGGAGATCGACTTCGCCGGGTTCAAGGACCTGGTCGACGCCATCGGCGGCGTCACCGTCGACGTACCGCAGGACATCGACGACAAGGCGAGCGGACTGCACCTCACCGCCGGCCCGCAGAAGCTGGACGGCACCGAGTCCCTCGCGTACGTCCGTACCCGGCACGGCATCGGCGACGGCAGCGACCTCGGCCGCATCGGACTCCAGCAGCAGTTCCTGCTGGCCCTGCTGAGCGAGGTCAAGTCGCAGGACCTGCTGGGCAGTCCGGCGAGCTCCTACAAGGTCGCCGACTCGGCCACCAAGGCGCTCACCACCGACTCCGGGCTCGCCTCGCTCACCTCGCTGGCGGAGTTCGCCCGTTCGATGAACGGCGTCGACCCGGGCTCGATGGAGACGATCATGCTGCCGGTGGCGTACGACAAGATCGACCCGAACCGCGTGATCGCGTCCGAGCCGCAGTCCGGTCAGCTGTGGAAGGCGATCCGCGAGGACGGCACGATCCCCGAGGAAGCCAAGAAGTCCCCCGCCACCGGCGGCTGACGGTCCGTCGTACCGCGCTCGCCGTGACACCCTGCCGAAATGAGCGACGACGGAACGGCGCTGGTGATCGTGGACGGGGCCAATGTGGTCGGCTCCGTGCCCGACGGGTGGTGGCGGGACCGGCACGGGGCCGCGGTACGCCTGCGGGACGCGCTGGTCCCGTACGCGGCGGCCGGGCTGCCCGGGCTGCCCGGCCCCGTCGAGCTGGTGCTGGTCGTCGAAGGGGCCGCCCGGGGCGTCGCCTCCGTGGCCGGGGTCCGGGTCGCATCGGCCCCCGGAAGCGGCGACGACCTGATCGCCGAGCTGGCGGCCCGGGCCGCCCCGGACCGCGACTGCGTCGTCGTCACCGCCGACCGCGGGCTGCGGCAGCGGGTCGAGGCGTACGGGGCCCGGTGCGCCGGGCCCCGTACGGTACGGCCCTAGCGGCCCCGCTTGCCCAGGAGGCTGTGGGAGCGCCCGTACACGAAGTAGATGACCACTCCGAGGACCATCCAGGCGCCGAAGCGCACCCAGGTCTCCACCGGCAGGTTGAGCATCAGCCAGACCGAGGCGGCCACCGAGACGATCGGGAGCACCGGCACCCACGGGGTGCGGAACGCGCGGGGCAGGTCCGGCTGGGTGCGGCGCAGGACCAGGACGCCGAGCGCGACGACGACGAACGCGAAGAGCGTGCCGATGTTCACCAGGGTGGCCAGCTCCTCGATGCTCGTGAACCCGGCGATGATCGCGATCAGCACGCCCAGCAGGATCGTCGGGCGGTAGGGCGTGCGGAAGCGCGGGTGCGTCTTGGAGAAGAAGCGCGGGAGCAGCCCGTCGCGGCTCATCGCGAAGAAGACCCGGGTCTGGCCGAGCAGCAGGATCATGCAGACCGTGGTGAGGCCGACCGCCGCGCCGAAGCTGATCAGCCCCGCGTAGAAGGGGTGCCCGGTGGCCTTGAAGGCGTCGGCGAGCGGGGCGCTGACGGAGAGTTCGCTGTAGTGCTGCATACCGGTGACCACGAGCGAGACCGCCACATAGAGCACCGTGCAGATGATCAGCGAGCCGAGGATGCCGCGCGGCATGTCGCGCTGGGGCAGCTTGGTCTCCTCGGCGGCGGTGGCCACCACGTCGAAGCCGATGAAGGCGAAGAAGACGATGGAGGCGGCGGTGAAGATGCCCATGATGCCGAAGTTCGTGGGTTCGTAGCCGAACATCAGCTGCACGAGCGGCGCGTCCCAGCCCGAGCCGGCGGGCTGCTTCTCGGCCGGCGGGATGAAGGGCTTGTAGTTCTCGGCCTTGATGAAGAACAGGCCCGCGATGATCACCATGAGGACCACCGCGACCTTGATCGCCACCACGACCGAGGTGACCCGGGCGGACAGCTTCATGCCGACGACCAGGATGGCGGTCAGCACCAGCACCAGGGCGAAGGCCAGGATGTCGAAGCCGAACCCTTCCGCCACATCCGGTCCCGAGAGCACTTCGGGCATCGTCCAGTCGACGTTGTCCATCAGTGAGCGGACGTAGCCGGACCAGCCGACCGCGACCACCGCGGTGCCCAGCGCGAACTCCAGCACCAGGTCCCAGCCGATGATCCAGGCCACCAGCTCGCCCAGCGCGGCGTACGCGAAGGTGTACGCGGAACCGGCCACCGGGACGGTGGAGGCGAACTCGGCGTAGCAGAGCGCGGCCAGCGCGCACACGACGCCCGCCACGGCGAACGCGATGGCGGTGGCGGGGCCGGCCGTCTCCTTGGCGACCTGGCCGGTGAGGACGAAGATGCCGGTGCCGATGATGACGCCGACGCCGAAGACCGTCAGGTCCAGGGCGGAGAGGGACTTCTTGAGCGCGTGTTCCGGCTCCTCGGTGTCCCGGATCGACTGTTCGACGGACTTGGTGCGGAACATACCGTTTCCGCGGGGTGGTGTGACCTGCGCGCTCACCTGCGTTACCTCCACGCATTCGTTGTGAACGCCATGATTCGGACACGTTCGGCGCGGGAACGCGCCATCCGGCCCGTTTCACGCGAATGGGCCGGGAGAACCACCCGTACAGGGGCGGTTCGCCCGGCCCATCGGCCGTACGAAGGCGAGCGCGTCAGTCGCGGGCGGGCTCGACCGCGCGGCTTTCGAAGCGGCCGTCGAGCTTGGCGACCAGGCCGGTGACCTGCCGGGCGATGTCCGGTGCGGTCAGTCCGATCTCTGCCATGACCTCACCGCGCGAGGCGTGGTCGAGGAAGACCGGCGGGATGCCGAAGTCGCGCAGCGGTACGTCGACCCCGGCGTCGCGCAGGGCCTGGGCGACGGCCGAGCCGACACCTCCGGCGCGGCTGTTGTCCTCGACCGTGACGACGACCCGGTGGCGCTCGGCGAGCGGGGCGAGCGCCTCGTCGACGGGCTTGACCCAGCGGGGGTCGACGACGGTGGTGGAGATGCCCTGGGCGTCCAGCAGGTCGGCGATCTCCAGGCACATCGGGGCGAGCGCGCCGACGGAGACGACCAGGACGTCCGGGCGGGCCGCCTTCGGCTCGCGCAGGATGTCCATGCCGCCGGCCTTGCCGACCGCCTTGACGGCGGGGCCGACCGCACCCTTGGAGAAGCGGACCACAGTCGGCGCGTCGTCGACGGCGACGGCCTCGCGCAGCTGGGCGCGGACCTGGTCGGCGTCGCGCGGGGCGGCGATCCGGAGGGTGGGCACGCACTGGAGGATCGACATGTCCCACATGCCGTTGTGCGAGGCGCCGTCCGTGCCGGTGATGCCGGCCCGGTCCAGGACGAAGGTGACGCCGCACTTGTGCAGGGCGACGTCCATCAGGACCTGGTCGAAGGCGCGGTTGAGGAAGGTGGCGTAGACCGCGAAGACCGGGTGGAGTCCGCCGGTGGCGAGGCCCGCCGCGGAGACCGCGCCGTGCTGCTCGGCGATGCCGACGTCGTAGATCCGGTCCGGGAAGGCCTCTTCGAACTTGCCGAGGCCGACGGGCTGGAGCATGGCCGCGGTGATCGCGACGATGTCCTCGCGCTCCTGGCCGAGCTTGAGCATCTCCTCGCCGAACACGGAGGTCCAGTCGAGGCCGGAGGTGGAGATCGGCAGGCCGGTGTCCGGGTGGATCTTGCCGACCGCGTGGAAGCGGTCGGCCTCGTCCTGGAGGGCCGGGGTGTAGCCGCGGCCCTTCTCGGTGAGGCAGTGCACGATGACCGGGCCGCCGAAGCGTTTGGCGCGCTGGAGAGCGGATTCCAGGGCCTCGATGTCGTGGCCGTCGATCGGGCCGACGTACTTCAGGCCGAGGTCCTCGAACATGCCCTGCGGGGCGATGAAGTCCTTGAGGCCCTTCTTGGCGCCGTGCAGGGTCTCGTACAGCGGGCGGCCGACGACGGGCGTGCGCTCCAGGATGTCCTTGCCGCGGGCCAGGAACCGTTCGTAGCCGTCGGTCGTACGGAGCGTGGCGAGGTGGTTGGCCAGGCCGCCGATGGTCGGTGCGTAGGAGCGCTCGTTGTCGTTGACGACGATGACGAGCGGGCGGTCCTTGGCGGCGGCGATGTTGTTCAGCGCCTCCCAGGCCATACCGCCGGTGAGCGCGCCGTCACCGATGACCGCGACGACGTGGTCGTCCTTCTTCAGGACCTCGTTCGCCTTGGCGAGGCCGTCGGCCCAGCCGAGGACGCCGGAGGCGTGGCTGTTCTCGATGACGTCGTGCTCGGACTCGGCACGGGAGGGGTAGCCGGAGAGGCCGCCCTTGCTCTTGAGCCGGGAGAAGTCCTGGCGGCCGGTGAGCAGCTTGTGGACGTAGCTCTGGTGGCCGGTGTCCCAGAGCACCCGGTCCTGGGGCGACTCGAAGACCCGGTGCAGGGCGATGGTGAGCTCGACGACGCCCAGGTTGGGGCCGAGGTGCCCGCCGGTCTTGGACACCGCGTCCACGAGGAAGGTGCGGATCTCCTCCGCGAGCTGCTCCAGCTCACCGAGGCTGAGCCGGTCCAGGTCGCGCGGTCCCTTGATGCGGGTCAGCAGATCCACCCGTGCCTCCTTGCGTTTGAGCTGATCGAGCGTGCCGATCCGATGAGTCTAATGTTCCACCGCCGGACGTGGGCAGCGGGAGCCTGTGTTCGAACGTCGAAGGCCGGGCACGCGCAGGTGCCCGGCACCCCCGTGGGGCGCCGGGCACCTGCGCGGTTCCGCGGTCAGGCGCGGCCCGCGGTCTTCTGGGTCTTACGGGTGACGGAGTCGATGACGACCGTGGCGAGAAGCACGGCGCCGGTGACCATGTACTGGATCGGCGTGGCGATGCCCTCCAGCGACAGTCCGTACTGGATGGAGACGATGACCATGACGCCGAGCAGCGCGTTCCAGGTGCGGCCGCGGCCGCCGAAGAGGCTGGTGCCGCCGATGACGGCCGCCGCGATGACGTTCATCAGGAGGTCGCCGGTGCCGGAGCCCTGGTTGGCCGCCGCGATCTTGGAGGCCCAGAACAGGCCGCCGATCGCCGCGAAGGTGCCCGCGATGGAGAAGACGGAGATACGGATCGCGGTGACGTTGATGCCGGCGCGCCGGGAGGCCTCGACGCTGCCGCCGAGCGCGAAGATCTTCCGCCCGTAGGCCGTGCGGCGGAGCACGAAGTCAGTGCCGACCAGGACGATCAGGAAGAGGACCAGGGCGAGCGGCAGGCCGCGGTACTGGTTGAACATGTACGCGGCGGCGAAGGCGAACACCGCGAGGACGGCGGTGCGCACCACGATGTCGGCGATCGGGCGGGCCGGGATGCCGGCCGCCTCGCGGCGGCGGGTGTCCAGGAAGGCGGCGGCGAAGTAGCCGATGACCGCGATGGCGGCGAGCCCGTAGGCGGCGGCGACGTCGGTGAAGTAGTACGTGGTCAGCTTGCCGACCACCCCTTCGCCGTCCAGGTTGATCGTGCCGGAGTCACCGAGCAGCTGGAGCATGAAGCCGAGCCAGAACAGCAGGCCGGCCAGGGTGACGGCGAAGGCGGGCGCCCCGATCCGGGCGAAGAAGAAGCCGTGGATCGCGCCCATCACCGCACCGCTGACGATGGCGACGAGGATCGCCAGCCATTCGTTCAGGCCCTGGGTGACGCTGAGCACCGCGACGAGGGCGCCGGAGACACCGGAGACGGAGCCGACCGAGAGGTCGATCTCGCCGAGCAGCAGGACGAAGATGATGCCCACGGCCATCATGCCGGTGGCGACCATGGTGACCGCGATGTCGCTGATGTTCTTCGCGGAGAGGAACTCGGAGTTCATGCTCTGGAAGACGATGGCGATGATCGCGAGGCCGACGACCACCGGGATCGAGCCCAGGTCACCGCCGCTGATCTTGCGCTTGAACTCGGTGAGGTATCCGGCGAAGCCCTGCTCGCGGATGAGCAGCCGGGGGTCGACGACCGTGGCGGCGCCCTCGGCCGCGTCCGGGTTGCCGACCGGCGGCGTGTCCGCGACGGCCGTTCCCTTGTCCAGCGAGGTGCTGTTCTTGTCCACCGGGTTGGTGGTCTCGTCGGTGGTCACTTGGAAACCTCCGCGTTGCGCGCCGCACGTCGGGTCACGGCGTTGTCCGTGGCGCCCGTGATGGCGGAGATGATCTCTTCCTGGGAGGTGGTCTTCACATCGAAGACACCGTTGTTCCGGCCCAGCCGGAGCACGGCGACCTTGTCGGCGACGGCCTTCACATCGGCCATGTTGTGGCTGATGAGGATGACCGCGTGACCGCGCTCGCGCAGCCGCTCGACGAGGTCGAGGACCTGGGCGGTCTGCTCGACGCCGAGGGCGGCGGTCGGCTCGTCGAGGATGACGAGCTTGGGCTCGCCGAGCATCGACCGGGCGATGGCCACGGTCTGGCGCTGACCGCCGGAGAGCGAGGCGATCGGGATGCGGACGCTCGGGATGCGGATGGAGAGCGTGGAGAGCAGCTCACGGGAGCGGCGCTCCATCTCGACCTCGTTGAGGACGCCGAACCTGCGCAGCTCCCGGCCGAGGTAGAGGTTGCCGACGACATCGATGTTGTCGCACAGCGCGAGGTCCTGATAGACGGTCGCGACGCCGAGGTTCTGGGCGTCGTGCGGCTTGTCGATCTGCACGGCCCTGCCCTCCCACTCGATGACACCGTCATCGATGGGGTGCACTCCGGCGATCGTCTTGACCAGCGTTGATTTACCGGCGCCGTTGTCGCCCACCAGGGCGACCACCTCGCCGGCGTGGACCTCAAGCTCTACATCGGTGAGTACCTGTACGGCACCGAATCGCTTGGAGACCCCTCGCAACGCCAACACGGGCGTAGCGGACACATGAACCATCTCCTTCGCCGCCTGACCGGCGGGGATGCCGCACCCGGGGGAAGGCGCGGCGGTGTCGAGCAAAGAGAACAGATGAGGTGTGAGCGTTCCGTCCGGCGCCCCGCCCGGTAGCGGGACGGTTGGTGTGCGGGGCGCCGGACAGGCTTCGTGGCGCGCGCGGGCCGGTGTGCGGCACTCGCGGGCGCGGGCGGTGGGGCCGCTTCACCCTCCGCGCGGGCGCGGTGGGCGTTGCGGCGGGCGGGACCCGGCGGCTCGGGGGCGGGCCGGGTCCCGGGACGCTACTTCAGGCCGATCTTGTCGCAGGCGGCCTTGTACTTGGCCGTGCAGATCTCGTCCAGCGTCCAGATGCCGTCCTTGATGACGGTGTCCTGGATGTTGTCCTTGGTCAGCGAGACGACCGGGACGAGGACCGTCGGGATGCCCTTCGTGGTGGCGCTGTCGACCGTGGAGGTGGCGATGGAGTCGAGCTTCTCGCCCTTGGCGAGGGCGACGGCCATCTCCGCGGCGACGATGCCCTCGGCCGGGTAGGACTTGTAGACGCTCATGAACTGCTCACCGGAGACGATGCGCTGCACGCCCGCCAGCTCGGCGTCCTGGCCGGTGACCGGCGGGAGCGGCGAGAGGCCGGCGCCCTTGAGGGCGGTGATGATGCCGCCCGCCATGCCGTCGTTGGCGGAGTAGACGCCGTCGATCTTGTCCTTGCCGAGCGCGGTGATCGCCGCTTCCATGTTGGCGTTGGCGTTCTCCGGCTTCCACTCCTTGGTGTCGTACTCCTTGCCGTACTTCACCTTGCCGTCGAGGACGGACTTGGCGCCCTTCTTGAAGAGCGCGGCGTTCGGGTCGGTGATCGCGCCGTTCATCATCACGATCGTGCCGCCGTCGGCCTTGTCGCCCAGAGCCTCCAGCAGGGCGGTGCCCTGGGCCCGGCCGACCTCTTCGTTGTCGAAGGAGGTGTAGGCGTCGATGGGGCCCTCGGCGAGGCGGTCGAAGGCGACGACGGGGATGCCGGCGTCCTTGGCCTTCTTGACGCTGTTGGCGATCGCCTTGGAGTCGACCGAGCCCAGGATGAGGGCGTCGACCTTGTTGGTGATCATGGTGTCGACCTGCTGAGCCTGCGTGTTCGCATCCTGCTTGGCGTTGGCGTAGGTGACCTTCGCCTTGCCGTCGGTGAGCTCGTCGATCTTCTTCTCGATGATCGGCCGGTCGAACTTCTCGTAACGGGCCGTCTGGTTCTCGGGGAGGAGCAGACCTATCTTCAGGTCGTTGCCCTTCTTCTCCGAGCCCTGTTCGGCCTTGTCGCCGGACTCCTTGGCGCTCCCGCAAGCGGCCAGCGAGATCGCCATCGTGGTGGCGGCAACGGCAACGGCGGCACGACGCATACGCGTGTTCATTCTCGAACCTCCCTGACGAGGCCGCGACGTTGCGGCCGAGGTGGCTGGAAGTCAACTCGGCCGCAGCGTCAGCGTCAAGGAGTAAATCCTTAACGAGATGACAACGGTGCCATTCGTTATCTAAGTGAAGGCAGGAGTCGCTGCGGGGAGGGTGCTCTCCAAAAGGGTTGAATCCCCCATCTCGCTGAGCACCAGGGCGAGGGCGCCCAGCACTTCGGCACGGCCGCCGAGCGCGCCGGGGAGTACCGAGAGCTGCCGGGCGGCGCTGGGGATCGCGTAACGCGACACGGAGTCCCGTATGGGCCCCAGGACCAGCTCCCCGGCCTCCGCCAGCGAGCCGCCGAGCACCACCCGGCTGGGGTTGAGCAGATTGCACAGGTTGGCCACGCCGCTGCCTATGTGGCGGCCCACGTCCCCGATCACCCGGCGGCAGCCCGGATCGCCCTCCCGGGCCAGCTGCACCACCCGCTCCATGGTGAGCCCGGGGCCGTGGCTGGGCTGGAGCAGCGGCAGGACGTAGCGGGCGGCGGTGAAGGTCTCCAGGCAGCCGCGGTTGCCGCAGCGGCAGACCGGGCCCGACTCGTCGAGCGTGATGTGCCCGATCTCGCCGGCTGTGCCGCCGGGGCCCCGGTAGATGGTCCCGTCGATCACCAGACCGGCGCCGACACCGCTGGCCACCTTGATGTACGCGAGGTCCTTGACGCCCCGCCCGCTGCCCCAGACCAGCTCGCCGAGCGCCCCGAGGTTGGCGTCGTTGTCGACGTACACGGGCACGCCGAGGCGGCCGGAGAGCTCCTCGCTGGGGTTGATGCCCGTCCAGCCCGGCAGGATCGAGGTGGAGCCCAGCGTGCCGGACTCGACGTCGATGGGGCCGGGCACGCCGAGCCCGATGCCGATCACCTTGTCCGGGCCGATGCCGGTGGCCTCGATCAGCCGCTTGACCAGCACTTCCGCCCGGTCGAAGCCCTCCGCGGACGAGGCGTCGACGTCCAGCGGCTCGGACTCCTCGGCCAGCACCTGGTGGGCGAGGTTGCCGACGGCGACGCGCAGATGCGTATGGCCGAAGTCGACGCCGATGACGATGCCCGCGTCGCCGCTGAGCGAGACGCTGCGGGCCCGGCGGCCGCCCGCCGAGGTGGGGGTGACCTCGACCGTCCCGCCGTCCTTCAGCTCCCGGACGATATTGGAGACCGTGGCTGCGGAGAGCCCGGTGCTCCGGGCGATCTCCGCCTGGGTGAGCGATCCCGCCATCCGTACGGCGCGTACGACCCGCTCCAGATTGGCCCTGTGCAGCGATGTCTGCGACCCGGGAGTCTCCATCGACTCATCCACTCCTGCCCTTGGCGGGCGGTCCCTGAGGACCGCCCCGGCCGGGGCCGCAGCGATGAGACCCCGGCTTCCTCCAACATGTGAACTCTAAGCTGACCGTTTGGGGGTACCTCCCGTCAAGACCTGAGCGGGCAGGGGCTCATCCGCGCGCGGACGGCCCGGTGCCCCGGCGGGAAAATCCTCCGCCGGGGCACCGGGCCGTGTCCGGGATGTGACCTACTTCAGGGCGCCCGCCGTCAGACCGGAGACGACCTGGCGCTGGAAGATGATGTAGGCGGCCAGCACGGGCAGCATCGCGATCACCAGGCCGGCGAAGAGGCCGGAGTAGTCGCCCTTGTAGCCCTGGCTGGAGGCCAGCTCCACCAGGCCCTGGGCCAGCACCCGCTTCTCCGGGTCGGTGTTCAGCACCGTCGGCAGCATGTACTGGTTCCACTGCCCCAGGAAGTTGAAGATGCCGACGCTGATCAGGCCGGGCTTGGCCATCGGCAGCATGACCTGGAAGAACGTGCGAGTGTGCGAGGCCCCGTCGATGATCGACGCCTCCGCCACCGAGGTCGGCAGCGTACGGAAGAACGAGGTCAGGAAGAACACGGTGAACGGCAGCGAGTACGCGATGTACACGAGGATCAGGCCGTGGATCGTGTTCAGCAGCCCCATGTTGTCCATGACGTAGAACAGCGGGACCAGCGCCAGCATGATCGGGAAGCTCATGCCGCCGACGAACAAGAAGTAAATGAAGCGGTTGCCCGGGAACTCGAAGCGGGCGAGCACATAGGCGGCCATCGACCCGAGGACCAGGGTGCCGACGAGCGAACCGCCCACCACCAGGATGGTGTTCAGGAAGTACTCGCTCATATGGGCCTGGCTCCAGGCCCGGCCCCAGCTGTCGAAGTTCAGCGAACTCGGCAGCGACCACGGAGTGTTGAAGATGTCCGAGTCGGTCTTGAACGAGGACATCACCGCCCAGAACAGCGGCAGGACGACCATGATCGCCCAGAGCACGAGCATGCCGTGCGAGAAGACGTTGAGGACCTGGCCCTCGCTGCTCTTCGCGGGCTGCGGGGCGCCCTTGGCGACCGGACCGGTGCGCTGGGCCGGAACCCCGGCCGCGTCGGACAGGGGCCCGGTGGCGTCGGAGGGAGGGGTGTCAGTGGTCTTCATCAGAACTCCAGCCGCTCGCGCCGGCCCACCCGCATGACGATGGCGGCGAACGCCAGGGTCACGATGAGCAGGGCGACACCGATCGTGGTCGCGTAGCCCGCCTGTCCGTCACGGAACGCCGACTGGTAGACGTACAGCGGCAGGACGGTGGTCGAGTAGTCGGGCCCACCGGGACCGACGCTCATGATGTGGACGATGGCGAAGCCCTCGGCGCCGAGCGCCAGGATGCCCATGTAGACCCAGCCGGACTGGACCGTGTCCCACAGCAGGGGCAGCGTGATCCGGAAGAAGGTCGTGAAGCGGCTCGCCCCGTCCAGCAGGGCGGCTTCGTAGAAGTCCTTGGGGATGGAGGCCATGCCCGCGGAGAACAGCACCACGAAGAAGCCGGTCGTGCACCAGACGAGGACCGCCATGATGCACCACAGGGCCAGCTTCGGATCGCCCAGCCAGTCCGGTACGTCGCTGATCCCCACGGCCTTGAGCGTGCCGTTGATCATGCCCTGGGCCGGGTCGAAGGCGAACTGGAACAGGATGGCCACGATCGCGATCGAGAGCACCTGCGGGAAGAAGTACGCGATCTTGTAGAAGCCCGAGCCCCGCACGCCGGTGACGGCGGCGCCCTTGCGGCGCCGCCCGCCCACGTTGAGCATGAAGGCGAAGAAGAGCGCGAGCCCGAGCGTCACCAGCGGCAGCAGAACGGCCAGCAGCACACTGTGCTGCAGCGATTTCCAGAAGATGTCGTCGTCGAGCATCTTGGTGTAGTTGTCGAACCCGACCATCTTGAAGTCGGGACTCAGCCCCGTCCAGTCCGTGAACGAGTAGTAGATGGACTGGATGAAGGGCCAGATGACGAAGATGACGTACAACGCCATCGGGACCACCAAGAACCCGATTATGAACCGGTATTTACCGTGTTGCATCGTTACCGACTCCGACCTTCCCGTGCTGCCCGCCGCTGGTGACGCGTGGTCACTGGTGCTTGAAGTGCTTGATGGACTGGTCCTTGGCGGTCGCGTCGGCGAAGGCCTGGATCTTCTTGATGGTCTCGGCCGGCTTGGCGCGGCCGGCCATCATCTCGCCGAGCGCGGCGACACCGATCTGCTCCTTCTGGAGCTTCACGTACCAGTCCTGCAGGCGCGGGTTGACCACGTTGGTGCCGGCCTTCTCCAGCGCGGCGACACCGGACTTCAGGCCGTCGGAGAGCTCGATGCCGTCCGTGCCGCCGTTGAAGGCGGAGAGCGACTTGGTGCTCGTGGTGAAGGACTTGGAGGAGGCCTCGCTGAGCATGATGCGCAGCTGCTCCATGCCGCCCTCGGGGTTCTTCGCCTTGCTCGGGACGATGAACGGCTCGCCGCCGGACGCCCAGAGGGTGCCGAAGGGCATCTTGTCCGAGGAGTCGAGGCTGGAGGGAGCGCCCACGGACAGCTTGAAGTCCTTGGGGATGATCGCCGCTTCCTCGTTCTCGACCCAGGAGCCGTTCGGGATGAACAGCGCCTTGCCGCGGGCCCAGGCGCCCTGGGAACCGCGGTGGTCCAGGCCCGGGGTGCCCTTGAGGATGTAGTCCTTGGCGACGAGCTCGTAGTACGCCTCGAAGGCCGCCTTGACCGCGGGGTGCTCCCAGGCCTTCGGCTCCAGGTTGTCGATCGCGTCGAGGACCTCGACACCGCCGATCTTGGCGATGAAGGGGTACAGCGAGAAGGGGAGGTAGTAGGGGTGCTTGCCGGGGTAGGTCCAGCCGGCGATGCCCTCCTTCTTCGCCTTCGCGCAGAGCGCGAGCATGTCGTCCCAGGTCTCCGGGTACGTGGCGTCGAGCTTCTCCAGCGCGGTCTGCGAGTACCAGACGCCGTAGACCGTGTACGCGTAGTACATGATCCAGACCGGGTCGCCGTCGAACTGCCCCATCTCGACGATGCCCGGCCGCAGGGTGTCGCGGACCTTCTTGGCGGGGTCGTCGATGGAGGGGGCGTCGAGCAGCGGGGTCAGGTCGGTGAGCTGCTTCTTGCCGACCAGGACGCCCATGTCCATCTGCTGGGCGCCGGAGTTGTCGATCAGGTCCGGCGGGGTGCCACCGTTGAACCGCGGCTGAAGAACCGACTGGATCTTCTGCGTCGCGGAGAACTTGACCTTCGCCTCGGGGTAGGTCTTCTCGTAGACGGCCTTGGCGTCCTCGGCGTACTTCGTACCGAAGCCACCGTCGAAGATGACGATCTCCAGCGGTGCGCTGCCGTTGACGGCCAGCGGGTTCTTCTCGGTCTTTTCGCCCTTTTCGACCTTGTCGTCGCTGCTGCTGTCGCCGCTCGCGCAGGCGGACAGGAAGCTCATCGTCGGAACAGCGATCAGGCCGAGTGCGGCAGAACGCTTGATCAGATCGCGACGGCCAAGGCCCTCATTGTTGTGGGCGGAGGTGGATCCCATGCTCAAGTCCTCGCCTTCTCCAGGACTCAGGCGGTGTACCGGTCACCCGTAGAAAATTCGCCTCAGGCGAAGGGCCCCGCCACCGCGGTCAGTTGCGCTTGGGTCATGCGGATGTGCAGATGTACCGGACAGGTCCGGTGCAGTGAGGATGTCGGGAGACCGTACAGCGAGGACACCCCCGGCGTCCTCGCGACCGTCCCTGTTTCCCCCGTGCGCACGTCCGCGCGAAGCGGCCGTGCAGATGCCGACAGGTATAGTCCACTTGTCGCCAACTGAGCAAGATCGAAAGCAGGTTTGGGCGGCAGTCTTTCCCGAGTTGAGACCTCACGGATACCTCGGCACCGCACGCCCTCCCCCCGCGGCGGCTATTTCCCCATTCCGGCCGATTCGCCGACGACCCCTGCGGCAACACCCTTGACACGTCCTGTCACTTGGATCCCTACTGGACCTTGCATCCCGCTATGACAACGTTGTCCATGCATTTTCCCGGGGAGGAACGGCTCGGCATGCAGCCACCACGCGGCCTCAACCACGGCTCCGACAAGGCCCCTCACGCGGTCCCCCGCCCGGCCCCCCGCCGGAGACGGACCCCCACAGCAGCCGCCCTGGCGGCATCCCTCGCCCTCGTGGTGATCGCCCCCGCGGTCGCCACCGCCCAGCCCTCCGCACCGGACCGGAAGCCCTCCGGCGAGCGGACGTTCAGCAGCTCCTTCGAGGCGGACGAGAAGCAGCCGGACTGGCGCAACACCGTCGAGGAAGGCCCCGACGGCAAGCCCCGCTCCTCCGGCGTCGACGGAGGCTTCTCCTCCGGCATACCGGGCAATGTCACCGACCGGGTCACGGAGCTCCGCGCGAGCGCCGAGAACACCGCCGGCGGCGAGGTCAAGGAGAACCTCGTCGACGTCGAGCCGGGCTCCAAGTGGCTCACCTTCAAGCCCACCGGCTGGGTCGAGTTCGATCTGGACGAACCCGTCAAGGTCGTGACGTACGCCCTCACTTCGGCCAACGACCACGCCGAGCGCGACCCGAAGGACTGGACGCTCAAGGGCTCGGCGGACGGCAAGGAGTGGACCGACCTCGACACCCGCGGCGGCGAGACCTTCGCCAAGCGGCACGAGACGAAGAGCTACGACTTCGCGGGCGACACCGCCTACCGGCACTTCCGGCTGGAGATCACGAAGAACAACGGCGCGGCGGACGCGCTCCAGCTCGCCGACGTTCAGTTCTCGAACGGTGACGCCTCCGCGCCGGTGCCCGACGAGATGCGCAGCCAGCCCGACCGCGGCCCCTCCGGGTCGCCCACCGCGAAGTCGGGCGCGGGGTTCACCGGAAAGAAGGCACTGCGTTACGCGGGTACGCACACGCCCGACGGACGCGCCTACTCGTACAACAAGATCTTCGACGTGAACACGGCCGTCACCAAGGACACCGAGCTGTCCTACCTCGTCTACCCGCAGATGGGCGAGACGGATCTGAACTACCCGGCCACCCATGTCGCGGTGGACCTGGCCTTCACCGACGGCACCTACCTGAGCGAGCTGAAGGCCACCGACAGCCACGGCGGGCTGCTGACCCCGCAGGGCCAGGCGGACGCCAAGCGCCTCTACGTCAACCAGTGGAACAAGGTCGCCGCCCGCCTCGGCACGGTCGCCGCGGGCAAGACGGTCGACCGGATCCTGGTGGCGTACGACTCCCCCAAGGGCCCGGCGAAGTTCCAGGGCTGGATCGACGACATCACGATCGCCCCGAAGAAGCCCGAGAAGCGCAAGGCGCATCTGTCGGACTACGCGCTGACGACCCGCGGCACCAACTCCAGCGGCGGCTTCTCACGCGGTAACAACATTCCGGCCACGGCCGTCCCGCACGGCTTCAACTTCTGGACGCCGGTCACCAACGCGGGCACCACCAGCTGGCTGTACGACTACCACCGGGGCAACAACGAGGACAACCTCCCCACGCTCCAGGCCTTCGGCGCCAGCCATGAGCCGAGCCCCTGGATGGGCGACCGGCAGACCTTCCAGGTGATGCCGTCGGCCGCTTCCGGCACCCCGGACGCGTCCCGGACGGCCCGCGCGCTGCCGTTCCGGCACGAGAACGAGACGGCGACGCCGCACTACTACGGCGTCACGTTCGAGAACGGCCTCAAGGCCGAGATGACGCCGACCGACCACGCGGCCCGGATGCGGTTCACCTACCCGGGCAAGGACGCGAGCCTGGTCTTCGACAACGTCTCGAACGACGGCGGCATCACGCTGGACGCCGAGAACCGCTCCTTCTCCGGCTACACGGACGTCAAGAGCGGCCTGTCCACCGGCGCGACCCGGATGTTCGTGTACGGCGTATTCGACGCGCCGGTCACCGACAGCGGCAAGCTGAAGGGCGGCGGTGGCGACGACGTCACCGGGTTCTTCCGCTTCGACGCGGGCAAGGACCGCACGGTCAACCTCCGCCTGGCCACCTCGCTGATCGGCGTCGACCAGGCGAAGCAGAACCTGGCCATGGAGATCCCGGAGTCCACGTCCTTCCAGAAGGTGCAGCGCAAGGCGCAGAGCGCCTGGGACGACATCCTCGGGACGATCGAGGTCGAGGGCGCGAACGCGGACCAGCTGACCACGCTCTACTCCAGCCTCTACCGGCTCTACCTCTACCCGAACTCCGGCCACGAGAAGGTGAGGGGCAAGAACAAATACGCCAGCCCCTTCTCCAAGGCAACCGGCGAGGACACCCCGACGCAGACCGGCGCGAAGATCGTCGACGGCAAGGTGTACGTCAACAACGGCTTCTGGGACACCTACCGCACGACCTGGCCCGCCTACTCCTTCTTCTCCCCGAAGAAGGCCGGCGAGCTGGTGGACGGGTTCGTCCAGCACTACAAGGACGGCGGCTGGACCTCACGCTGGTCCTCCCCCGGCTACGCGGACCTGATGACCGGCACCAGCTCGGACGTGGCGTTCGCCGACGCGTACGTCAAGGGCGTGAAGTTCGACGCCGAGGCGGCGTACGACGCGGCGCTCAAGAACGCCACCGTGGCCCCGCCGTCCTCGGGCGTCGGCCGCAAGGGCCTGGAGACCTCGGTCTTCAAGGGTTACGCGAACACCGCCACCCACGAGGGCCTGTCCTGGTCGCTGGAGGGCTACGTCAACGACT
Organism: Streptomyces sp. SID14515; assembly: GCF_010548505.1. Classification (NCBI taxonomy): domain Bacteria; kingdom Bacillati; phylum Actinomycetota; class Actinomycetes; order Kitasatosporales; family Streptomycetaceae; genus Streptomyces; species Streptomyces sp. SID14515. The sequence goes on from NZ_JAAGMH010000115.1 coordinate 97,511, forward strand.
ACGGCATCGCCCGCATGGGTCAGGAGCTGTACGAGAAGACGAAGAAGGCGCGGTACAAGGAAGAGTCCGAGTACTTCATGAACCGGGCCCAGAAGTACGTCAAGCTCTTCGACGACAAGGCCGGGTTCTTCCAGGGCAAGAAGCCGAACGGCGACTGGCGCCTGCCCTCGGACGAGTACGACCCGCGCGTCTGGGGCTACGACTACACCGAGACCAACGGCTGGGGCTACGCCTTCACCGCCCCGCAGGACAGCCGGGGCCTGGCCAACCTGTACGGCGGCCGCGCGGGCCTGGGCAAGAAGCTGGACACGTACTTCTCGACGCCGGAGACGGCGGGCCCGGAGTTCGTCGGCAGCTACGGCGGGGTCATCCACGAGATGACCGAGGCGCGGGACGTGCGGATGGGCCAGTACGGGCACAGCAACCAGGTCGCCCACCACGCCACGTACATGTACAACGCGGCCTCGCAGCCGTACAAGACGCAGGAGAAGGTCCGCGAGGTCCTGAGCCGGCTGTACATCGGCAGCGAGATCGGGCAGGGCATCCACGGCGACGAGGACAACGGCGAGCAGTCGGCGTGGTTCCTCTTCTCCTCGCTCGGCTTCTACCCGCTGGTGATGGGCAGCGGGGAGTACGCGATCGGCTCGCCGCTCTTCAAGAAGGTGACCGTCCGGATGGACAACGGCCGCAAGCTGGTCGTGAAGGCGCCGAAGAACAGCGACAAGAACATCTACGTGCAGGGTGTGAAGGTCAACGGCAAGAAGTGGACCTCCACGGCGCTCCCGCACGACGTGCTGGCCAAGGGCGGCACGCTGGAGTTCGACATGGGCCCGAAGCCCTCGGCGTGGGGCACGGGCAAGGACGCGGCCCCGGTCTCGGTCCAGAAGGACGACAAGGTCCCGACGCCCAAGGGCGACGCGCTCAAGGGCGACGGCGCGCTGTTCGACGACACCTCGGCCACCTCGGCGACGGTCGAGTCGGTGGAGCTTCCGATCGACGGCTCAGCCTCGGCCACGAAGGGCGTCCAGTACACGCTGACCTCGGCGGCGGCCGACAAGGCCCCGAAGGGCTGGACGCTCCAGGGTTCGACGGACGGGAAGAAGTGGACGGACATCGACCGCCGCTCGGGCCAGTCGTTCGCCTGGGACAAGCAGACCCGGGTGTTCTCGGTGGACAGGCCCGGCTCGTACACGAAGTACCGGCTGGTGCTGACGGGTTCGGCGACGCTCGCGGAGGTGGAGCTGCTCTCCTGATCCGTACGCGGTGAGCGCAGGCGGCCGGCGTCCCCGTGGCGGGACGCCGGCCGTCGGCGTTTCAGCGGTTCTGGCTCGGTGCTTCCTGGAGGCTCTCGGGCAGGGCGAGGTTCAGGGCGACGACGACCGGCCGGCCGTGTTCGGTGCCGAGCCGGGAGACGGCGCCGGTGGCGAGCTGGAAGAGCCGTCCCTCGGCCGGGGTCAGGCCGAGGTAGCGGGCGGTGAGGACGCGCAGGAAGTGCGAGTGGGCGACGAGCGCGATGTCCCCGTCCCCGATCTGGTCGGCGGCCGAGCTGACGCCCGCGAGCACCTGGTCGGCCCGTTGCCCGATCTCGGCGGGGCTCTCGCCCGGGTGCTCCGGGTCGCCGGGGTCGACGCCGTCGGTCCACAGGTTCCAGAAGGGCCGGGTGCGGCGGATCTCCCGGGTGGTGACGCCCTCGTACCCGCCGTAGTCCCACTCCCGCAGCTCGGGGGTGACCCGGGGATCGGTGAGTCCGGCCAGTTCGGCGGTGCGGCGGGCCCGGATCATCGGGCTGACGAGCGTGAGCTCGATGTTCCGGTCGGCCAGCAGCGGGACGAGCGCGCGGGCCTGGCGCTCGCCGACGTCGGTGAGGGGGAGGTCGGTGTAGCTCGTGTGCTGCCCGGAGCGGGACCACTCGGTCTCGCCGTGCCGGATGAGGATCAGCTCGCCCATGGGGTCCGTTCGCTTTCCGTACGGTGGTGCCGGTGAGGACCGCGGGTCCGGGTCCCCGGCCCACGATCGCACCCGGGAGCGGCGGGGAGCCGGAGGCACGTACGGTTGGGCCTTCACCTGATCCATTTCCCGTGGGGGGACCTCATGTCCGACGCCTTTCCGCCTCCGCCGCCCGAACCGGAGCCGCAGGCACCGCAGCAGCCCGCGTCCACACCGCCGCCCTCGCCGTGGGCGCCGCCCGCCGCACCGCCGCGGGGAGAACGGCGTACGGGACTGATCGTGACGTTGTCGCTGATCGGCGGGCTCGTCGTCACCGGTGCGACGGCCGCCCTGGTCTACGCGTTCCTGCAGGAGGCCTCGGAGTCCTTCGCCCGGGCCGAGGACCGGGTGACGTCGCGGTACGACACGATGGGGCCGGAAGACGGCGAGGGCTGGGAGGAGTTCGAAGAGCTGGAGGACTCCGAGGACTTCGGGGAGTTCGAGGAGCCGGGGGCCGATGAGCCGCCGGCCGAGAAGGACGCCACGATCACGAAGTGCACGCGGGACTCCCTGATCAACTGGATGTCCGCCGACATAAAGATCGTGAACGGGAGCGCGAGCCCGGCGTCCTACGTCGTCTTCGTCTCGTTCGTGGACCGTGACGGTGACGTGGTGACCGAGGGCCTCGGGGTCACGGAGGACGACGTCGCCCCCGGCGCGACGGCCAAGGTCGAGGCCCAGGGCCTCGGCGAGGTGCCGGCGGGCACGAAGTGCCGGATCGACCGGGTCGAGCGGCAGGCGATGACCGGCTGATCCGAGGGGCCTGCACGGCGGAAGGGCCGCACCCCGGGAAGTCCCGGGATGCGGCCCTCACTGCTCTCGCCGGACCGCCTACTTGCGGATCAGGCTGCGGAGCACGTACTGCAGGATGCCGCCGTTGCGGTAGTAGTCCGCCTCGCCGGGGGTGTCGATACGGACGACGCCGTCGAACTCCACACCGGTGTCGGTGGTGACCTTGACCGTGCGCGGGGTGGTGCCGTTGTTCAACTCGGTGACGCCGGTGAAGGAGAAGGTCTCCTCGCCGGTGAGGCCGAGGGTCTCGGCGGTCTGGCCCTCGGGGAACTGGAGCGGGAGGACGCCCATGCCGATGAGGTTCGAGCGGTGGATGCGCTCGTAGGACTCGGCGATGACGGCCTTGACGCCGAGGAGCGCGGTGCCCTTGGCGGCCCAGTCGCGGGACGAGCCGGAGCCGTACTCCTTGCCCGCGAGGATCGCGAGCGGGGTGCCGGCGGCCTGGTAGTTCTGCGAGGCGTCGTAGATGAACGACACCGGGCCGTCTTCCTGGGTGAAGTCGCGGGTGTAGCCGCCCTCGGTGCCCGGCGCGATCTGGTTGCGCAGGCGGATGTTGGCGAACGTGCCGCGGATCATGACCTCGTGGTTACCACGGCGCGAGCCGTAGGAGTTGAAGTCACGGCGCTCGATGCCGTGCTCGCTGAGGTACTTGCCGGCCGGGGTGTCGGCCTTGATGGCGCCGGCCGGGGAGATGTGGTCGGTGGTGACCGAGTCGCCGAGCTTGGCGAGCACCCGGGCGCCGGTGATGTCCTCGACCGGGGTCGTCTCCATCGTCATGCCCTCGAAGTAAGGGGGCTTGCGCACGTAGGTGGACTCGGCGTCCCACTCGAAGGTGTTGCCGGTCGGGATCGGCAGCGCCTGCCACTGGGCGTCGCCCGCGAAGACGTCCTGGTAGGACTTGTTGAACATGTCCTCGCCGATGGCGTTCGCCACGACGTCGTTGACCTCGGCCTCGGAGGGCCAGATGTCGGTCAGGTAGACCGGCTTGCCGTCCTGGTCGACGCCGAGGGCGTCCTTGGTGATGTCGACCTTCATCGAACCGGCGATGGCGTACGCGACGACCAGCGGCGGGGACGCCAGGTAGTTCATCTTGACGTCGGGGTTGATCCGGCCCTCGAAGTTGCGGTTGCCGGAGAGCACCGAGGTGACCGCGAGGTCGTTCTCGTTGACCGCCTTGGAGACCTCCTCCGGCAGCGGGCCGGAGTTGCCGATGCAGGTGGTGCAGCCGTAGCCGACGAGGTTGAAGCCGACCTTGTCGAGGTACGGGGTCAGGCCGGCCTTGTCGAAGTAGTCGGTGACGACCTTCGAGCCCGGGGCGAGGGTGGTCTTGACCCACGGCTTGCGGGTCAGGCCCTTCTCGACGGCCTTCTTCGCCACGAGCGCGGCGGCGACCATGACGTAGGGGTTCGAGGTGTTGGTGCAGGAGGTGATCGCGGCGACGGTGACGGCGCCGTGGTCGATCTCGTACGTGGAGCCGTCGGGGGCCGTGACCGTGGTCGGCTTCGACGGGACGCCGTTGGAGGTGGCCGGGGAGTCGGAGGCCGGGAAGGACTCCTTGCCCGCCTCCTCGTCGTCGGTGACGTAGTTGCGGACGTCCCTCGCGAACTGCTCCTTGGCGTTCGCGAGGACGATGCGGTCCTGCGGGCGCTTCGGGCCGGCGATGGAGGGGACGACCGTGGCGAGGTCGAGCTCCAGCTTCTCGGAGAAGTCGGGCTCGGCGGCCGGGTCCAGCCAGAGGCCCTGCTCCTTGGCGTACGCCTCGACGAGGGCGACCTGCTGCTCGTCGCGGCCGGTCAGGCGCAGGTACTTCAGCGTCTCGTCGTCGATCGGGAAGATCGCGGCGGTGGAGCCGAACTCCGGCGACATGTTGCCGATGGTGGCGCGGTTGGCCAGCGAGGTGGCGGCGACGCCCTCACCGTAGAACTCGACGAACTTGCCGACGACGCCGTGCTTGCGGAGCATCTCGGTGATGGTCAGCACGAGGTCGGTGGCGGTGGTGCCGGCCGGGAGCTCGCCGGTCAGCTTGAAGCCGACGACGCGCGGGATGAGCATGGAGACCGGCTGGCCGAGCATCGCGGCCTCGGCCTCGATGCCGCCGACGCCCCAGCCCAGCACGCCGAGGCCGTTGACCATGGTGGTGTGCGAGTCGGTGCCGACGAGGGTGTCGGGGTACGCCTGGCCGTTGCGGACCATGACCGTACGCGCCAGGTGCTCGATGTTCACCTGGTGGACGATGCCGGTGCCCGGGGGGACGACCTTGAACTCGTCGAAGGCGGTCTGGCCCCAGCGCAGGAACTGGTAGCGCTCCTTGTTGCGGCCGTACTCCAGCTCGACGTTCTGGCCGAAGGCTTCCTTGGTGCCGAACTTGTCGGCGATGACGGAGTGGTCGATGACCAGCTCGGCCGGGGCCAGCGGGTTGATCTTCGCCGGGTCCCCGCCGAGCTCCTTGACGGCCTCACGCATGGTGGCGAGGTCCACGACACACGGCACGCCGGTGAAGTCCTGCATGATCACGCGGGCCGGCGTGAACTGGATCTCCTGGCTGGGCTGCGCCTGGGAGTCCCAGCCGCCGATGGCCCGGATGTGGTCGGCGGTGATGTTCGCGCCGTCCTCGGTGCGGAGCAGGTTCTCCAGCAGGACCTTCAGGCTGTACGGGAGGCGCGCGGAGCCCTCTACCTTGTCCAGCTTGAAGATCTCGTACGACTCGTCGCCCACGCGCAGCGTGCTGCGGGCGTCGAAGCTGTTCGCCGACACGACAGTCTCCTTCTTCAATGTGCGCGTCTACCGCGCCGCGCCTCATTGGCAGCCGGCGCCGCGTTTTGCCACCTACGGCCCCGGCCATCCGCTAAGGTAAGGCTTAGTTAGGTAACCCTTACCGGGCGGCGGCTGTGGTGCGCCTCGGCAGATATCTCGATGTCGAGATAACTCTAGTACATAGCCGCCGCTCGGTCATGCCCAGGTGCCCCTGACCTCTCGCGGCGAAGATTGAGTGATCGTTCGAGGCTGACCGCCCGAGGGGGCGGCGGGGGAAGCCCGTACGCGCGTGAGGCGACCCTGCGCCGAGCCGACGAGCGGACCGCGGAAGCGTTCGCCCCTGGGGTGTGTCAGGGGTTCCGACCCATCACCGGCGGCTGCACGCGGAAGTGCCGCCCCTCCTGGGTATCGCCTTCCCGCATCCCCGGTTACGGCGTTCGATCATCCCGTGTCAGCCCCCTTGGCTAGGGTTTTACCAACGGTGACGCCAAGACGGGACAGAAACGAGGAGATGGTGGCAGCCGACTACAAGTTCGACGTCTTCATCGCGTTCGCGCCAGAGGACTCAGGGACCCAACGAACCGTCAGACGCATCCTGCACGAGGCGAACGTGCGCACAGAAGCCGTCTACGGCGAGTCCGCGCTGGACCTCGACCCCGAACGGATGCGTCTCTGCCGCAACTTCCTCCTGCTCGCCACGCCGAGCTCCGACGCATCGAGGTACGTCCACGATCAAGTCGACCACTGGCGAGAGCACCGCGGCATGCGGTCCTTCCACGTCCTCGACGTCCCGGGATCGCACAGGGCCTCCAACAGCCGGCCCGGCTTCCCGGGCGTCGGCCGATTCGGCCCACAGGACGAGAAACCCGCGGCGATATGGGAATTCGCCACCCTCCACAGCCCGGAAGGCGTAAGAAAACTGGCTTCCGCGCTCACCACCGGACGGATGCCCGGGCCGGAAGAGGCCGCGCCGGGCGCCGCTCCGCGCTCAGCCCCCGGAACCCGCTCGCGGCGACGGCGAACCCTTCTCGGCGCGCTGGCCGGCGCCCTTCTCCTGGCGCTGCTGACCATCGCCTGGATCAGCACCCGAAGCCTCCTCGAAAGCCACCAGGACAGCGGGCTGGGCCCCACCGACGCGCCCGCCGCGGTCGCCTCCATCGTCAGCGTCGGAACCGTCATCGGCGTACTCATCGGTGGAATCCTCGCTGGCCTCGCCAAGCTCATCCAAGCCCTCGGCCAAAAGGACGCCGAGCTCGTCCGCGCGAAGGCGGAGCTGCTCCGAGCGGAAGCGGACATGGTCCGCGCCAGAAGAGGACTCCCCCCGGCCGACGGTCCCGCCCCCATCGCCCTCCCGGCCCCTGGCGATGCGGAACAGCCGGCCGGACAAACAGCCCTCTGAAGCCGGGACCGAGCTGTTTCCCACCTGACGGGTTGCGGGAATCAGCTCACTGGCGGCCCCGAGTCCTCGGGGCGCGAAGGGCCGGCGGTCAACCGGACGGGGTGGCCGAGGACCACTCGGCGAACCATTGCTCGGCACCGTAGGCCTCGAACCGCTCCACCTCGACGAACCCCAGCTTCTCCGCGAGGCGCATCGAGCGGACGTTGGCGGTCTGGGTGGCGAGCACCACCGGCTCGCCGGGCTGCGCGCCGGCGAACCAGCCGAGCACCGCGGCGCACGCCTCGGCGGCGTACCCGTGTCCCCACGTCTGCGGCAGGAAGAGGTAGCCGAGCTCAGCCCTCCCGGCGGCCTGGCGAAGGTGTCCTGAATCGCTGGTGAGCGCGACCTGGCCGATCATCGCTCCGTCGAGATCGACCACGAAGAGGCCGGAACGCCGGGCGGGCGCCCCGGGTATCGCGCGCTCGAGCTCGTCACGCGGTCGCGGGCCGCCCAGAAAGGCGTTCACCTCCGGCGAGGCCAGCAGCTCGATGTACGCCGCACGGTCCCGGGCCTCGGGCTCGCGGAGCAGGAGGCGCTCGGTCTCGATCGGGGCAGGCGGCCAGAGGACGGATCCGAGTTCAGGCATGGCGGGCAACCTATCGCAGGCCGGTGCGAGCGGCCCGAAGGGGAAGTCCAACCCCGGCGGAACGACCGGTTGTCGCTGCGGCACTGTCCGAAGGACGTGGTGGAGGCGACCACCTGGTCCGGCTCGCCTTCAACACCCCGCCCGCCGCCCGGATCAGTCGAGACAGAACTCGTTGCCCTCGATGTCCTGCATCACGAGGCAGGACTCGTTCTCCTCGTCGGCGAGCAGCAGTTCCAAGCGCGTCGCGCCGAGCGGAAGCAGCCGCGCGCATTCGGCCTCCAGTACGGCGAGGCGCTCCTCGCCCACCAGCCCGGTGCCGACCCGTACGTCGACGTGCACACGGTTCTTGACGACCTTGCCCTCGGGAACGCGCTGGAAGTACATCCGCGGGCCCACCCCGGAGGGGTCCTGGCAGACGGCGCCCGCGTCCCGCTTCTCGGGCGGCAGAGAGAGCTCGTACTCGTCCCACGTGGCGAATCCCTCCGGCACCGGCGGAAGGACGTACCCCAGCACCTCGCACCAGAAGCGGGCGACACGCCAGGGTGACGCGCAGTCGAAGGTGATCTGGACCTGCTTGATCGATGGCATCGGGCCAGCCTAGTGGCGCACCGCTCGCCGGGTCCCGGGATTTTTTTCGCCTGCCCGGCCCGCACCCGATCCGACTTGCCTGCCAGGAAAGCCGAAGGTAACTTTCCCAGTAGGAAAGCCGGGCAACCGTCAGGGAGGGCGACGACCGTGAGCACACCGGTGGATGCCGAACAGGCATGGAACGACCTGCAGCGCATCCGCGTACCGCAGGAGCGGGTCTACGACGAGATCGAGCGGAGCGCGTCCGGCGGGCCCCGCGCCGCCTGGACCACGGCCGCGATCATGTGGGTCTTCCTCGCCGGCCTGGGCCTGGACCTGCCCCCGTGGGGCGTCGGGCTGTTCGTCGCCGTGTACACCGCGCTGCTCATCGCGCTCGCCGTGCGCCACGGCCGTCGGAGCCGGGTGCGGCTGCACCACTCCCGCTGCACCGGGCGGATGTTCCTCACCTTCGCAGCGGGGGCGGTGGTGACCGCCGGGACGACCCTGGTGGCCGGCTTCCTGACCGGGCCGCTGGAGCCGATGCTCGCGAGCCTGGTCCAGGCCACGGTCACGGCGGGCGTGTTCCTCGTGTTCGTCGGGCCGGCGAGCCGCTGGGCGACGGACTCGTTGCGGAGCGGCGGCGGACAGGACGCGTCGCGAGGCGGCGGGCGGGCGGCCCACGAGGAGGCCGGCCGATGAGCACCCCCGCCGGCTTCGACGAGCTGATCCACCCCGCCACCCGGCTGTCGGTGATCGCGCTGCTCGCCCCGGCCGAATGGGCGGACTTCGCGTTCGTCCGCGACAGCCTCTCGCTCAGCGACTCCGCTCTCTCCAAGCAACTGCACACCCTGGAAGAGGCCGGCTACCTGGAGATCCACAAGGAGGGCGGCGGCCGCAAGCGGCGTACGAAGGTGCGGCTGACGGAACGCGGCCGCACCGCCTTCGAGGGACATGTCGCGGCGCTCCGGGCGATCGTCGAGCGCGCGAGCCCGGCGGCGACGGCCGAGGAACGGCAGCACCACGCGGAGGCTGGCCGATGACGGCTCCCGGGCCCGCCCCCGAGCCCTCCGCGGGCCCGCCCGTGATCCGGGTACGCGGTCTGACCATGGCGTACGGGGGCGTCGACGTCCTGCACGGCATCGATCTGGACATCCACCGCGGCGAGGTCTTCGCCCTGCTCGGGCCCAACGGCGCGGGGAAGACCACGACCGTCGAGATCCTGGAGGGCTTCCGGCGGCGGTCCGCCGGGGAGGTCCATGTCCTCGGTACGGATCCGGAGCGGGGCGACGACGCCTGGCGCGGCCGCATCGGGCTGGTGCTGCAGTCCTGGCGGGACCATCGCCGCTGGCGGGTCGCTGAGTTGCTGGCCCACTTCGCGTCGTACTACCCCGACCCTCGCGACCCGGCCGGGCTGCTGGAACTGGTCGGCCTCGCCGACCGGGGCGACCAGCAGGTGGAGCGGCTGTCCGGCGGTCAGCGCCGGAGGCTGGACGTGGCGCTCGGCATCGTCGGCCGGCCCGACCTCCTCTTCCTCGACGAGCCGACCACCGGCTTCGACCCGCAGGCGCGGCACGCGTTCCACGTCCTGATCGAACGGCTGGCCCGCGAGGAGGGCGTCACCGTTCTGCTCACCACGCACGACCTGGTGGAGGCGGAGCGGCTCGCCGACCGGATCGCCATGCTGGTCGGCGGCCGGATCCGGGCCTGCGGCACCCCGTCGGAGCTGGCCCGGCGGGCCGCCGCGCGGGCCGAGGTCCGCTGGACCGCCGCCGACGGCACGCCGCACCGCCGACGTACCGAGGACCCCTCGGAGTTGGTCTGGCAGCTGCATCGGGACGCGGACGGGCCGATCCCCGGCCTGGAGGTCCGCCGCCCGACCCTGGAGGACACCTATCTGCACATGGTGCACCGGGAGGGCGACGGCACGGACGGGACCGGCGACGGAGAGGCGCGGGCCGCATGAACACGGGCCGCACGAAGGGGACATCGATGGGAACGACCACGCTGCGGGCCGGCCTCCGCCGAGGCGGCATCGAACTGCGGCATCTCCTGCGCAACCCGAAGGAGTTGTCCGGGCATCTGACCAATGTGGTCGTCGCGCTGGTGATCGCCGCCTACGTCAGCGGTGACGTACCCGGCACTCAGACCCCGCTGTCCCATCTGGTGCTCGCGGGCTTCGCGGCGTATCTGCTGTTCCAGATCGGACTGATCAACCTCCCGCAGATGCTCGTCACCGAACGGGAGGAGGGCGTCCTGCTGCGGCTGCGCGCCACACCCGGCGGGATACCGGCGTACCTCGTCGCCAAGTCCCTGCTGGTGGTCGTCATGGCGGTCGGCACGCTGGCCCTGCTGCTCACGTCCACCGCCCTCCTGGTGGACGGGCCGCTGCCGCGCGGCGCGGGCGGCTGGCTGACGCTGCTGTGGGTCACCGCGCTCGGGCTGCTCGCCGTGGTGCCGCTGGGCGCGGCCATCGGGGCCGTACTGCCGAACCCGCGCGAGGCACTGGCGTTGATCATGCTGCCCACCATGGGGCTGCTGATCACCTCCGGGGCGGTGTTCCCGATCACCTCGCTGCCGGTGCCGGTCCAGCAGGTGGCCTCCGTCTTCCCGCTCAAGTGGATGGCCCAGGGCCTGCGTTCGGCGCTGCTGCCGGACTCCGCTCGGGCCGCCGAGGCGGCCGGCTCCTGGGAACTGCCCATGGTCGCCCTCGTACTGACGGCCTGGGCGGTCCTCGGCTTCCTTCTCGCGGTGCCACTCCTTCGCCGGGCCGCCCGCCGGGAGTCCGGCTCGCGTCTCGCCGCGCGCCACCGGAAGGCGGTGCAGAGCGGAGCCGTGGCGGGGTAGGGGGCGGGGGGGCGGCTCTGCGTGCGTGCCGAACCGGGCGACCGACCGACCGGCCGATCGGAAAAAGGAGGAGCGGGGCACGGAGCGCGCTGAAAGGATGGCGTGCTCCAGGACCGAGTCACCTCAGCACGCCACCCTCAGCCAGGAGACGCACCCACCGTGACCCGCACCAGCGCCGTTTCGCTGATCCGTTCCCGCACCCTCTCCGACGTGGCCGAGTACGCCTACGCCGCCACCGCGCCCGCCGGGTCCCGGCTGATCTTCCTCGCCGGTTCGTGTCCGCTCGACGAGCACGGCAACACCGTGGCCGTCGGCGACTACGCCGGTCAGGCGGCGAAGGCCATGGAGAACCTGCGGACCGCGCTCGCCGACGCGGGCGCTTCGGCCGAGGACGTCATCAGCACGCGGGTCCTCGTGGCATCGGCCCGGCAGGAGGATCTCGTGGCCGCCTGGGAGGTGGTCCGGGACTCCTTCGGCGACCACGACGCGCCCAGCACCCTGATGGGCGTCACCGTGCTCGGGTACGCCGACCAGCTCGTCGAGATCGAAGCCGTGGCCGCCGTCCTGGACGCTCCGGCACCCGGCGATCCGGCGGCCGACGCCCCGGCGCCCGGCGGACCGGCTTGCCCCCCGTCGGCGTAATGACGCCATGAGCCCGCTCGCCCCCGCACCCTGAGGCGGGTGAGTGATGACCGAGCCGCTGTCCAGCAGGCCGACGAGAAGAGCGCGGACCGTCTGACGACCCTGTGCGACGGGATCTTCGCCATCGCGATGACCCTGCTGGTCCTCGACCTCCACATCGAACCGGGCCTGGACAAGGCCGAGTTCACCGATGCTGTGCGCCAGGCGCTGCCGGACCTCGGTGCGTACGCCCTGAGCTTCACGATCCTGGCCGGGTTCTGGCGCGACCACCGGTTGATCGTGCGGCTGGTCCCGCGCTTCGAGGGCGTGTCGCTGTGGTTCGCGCTGATGTGGCTCGGCGCGATCGCCCTCGTGCCGTTCCCGACCGCGCTGCTCTCGGAGTACGCCGAGCGCCCGCTGACCGTGGCCGTGTACGGGGGCATGGTCGCCGTCACGAACCTGCTGGAGCTGGCGATGTTCCTGACCGGCAGGCGGGCGACGGAGCACGGGACGGATGCCGCCCGGGGCGATGTGGGCCGGGCGGTCGTCGCCGACCTGGCCTCGACCGCGGCGCTCTTCGCCACGACGGTGCCGGTCGCCTACCTCGTCTCCCCCGTCGCGGCCATGTGGTGCTGGCTGGCCCTGGTCCCGGTCAAGCTCGCCCTCGCCCATCGGAAGCGCGCCACCGCCCGCCGGCACGGCCGAGCGGGCTGAGGGCCGAGGCGGAGGGCGGCGCTCCGCGGCCCCGTACGGACGCGCAGACCGCGCCCTTCGCCCCCGTACGGGGAACGATGGGAGAGACCGGGCGTGCCCGGAGCCGGTACACACCCGTCACTCGAACGGCACACCCCCACATCATCCTCATCTCATATCTGAGATAACCTGCCGACATGTCAGACGACTACCTCGTACGTATCGGCAAGCTCATCCGTGACGCCCGTCAGCACCGGGGCTGGACACAGACCCAGCTGGCCGAGGCGCTCGCCACGAGCCAGAGCGCCGTCAACCGCATCGAGCGCGGCAACCAGAACATCAGCCTTGAGATGATCGCCCGCATCGGTGAAGCCCTCGACAGCGAGATCGTGTCGCTCGGTTACGCCGGGCCCATGCATCTGCGGGTCGTCGGCGGCCGGCGGCTCTCCGGGGCCATCGACGTCAAGACCAGCAAGAACGCCTGCGTCGCGCTGCTGTGCGCCACGCTCCTCAACAAGGGCCGCACGGTCCTGCGCCGGGTGGCCAGGATCGAGGAGGTGTTCCGGCTCCTGGAGGTGCTGAACTCCATCGGGGTGCGCACCCGCTGGGTCAACGACGGCGTGGACCTGGAGATCGTGCCGCCCGCGCAGCTGGACATGGAGGCGATCGACGCCGACGCCGCGCGCCGCACCCGCTCGATCATCATGTTCCTGGGCCCGCTGCTGCACCGGATGGAGCAGTTCACCCTGCCGTACGCGGGCGGCTGCGACCTCGGCACCCGCACGATCGAGCCGCACATGATCGCGCTTCGCCGGTTCGGCCTGGAGATCGCGGCCACGGAGGGCCTGTACCACGCGCAGGTCGACCGCTCCGTCTCGCCCGGCCGCCCCATCGTGCTGACCGAGCGCGGCGACACCGTGACCGAGAACGCCCTGCTGGCCGCCGCCCGGCACGACGGCACGACCGTCATCCGCAACGCCTCGTCCAACTACATGGTCCAGGACCTGTGCTTCTTCCTGGAGGCGCTGGGCGTACGGGTCGACGGCGTCGGCACCACGACGCTCACCGTGCACGGGGTCCCGCAGATCGACGTGGACGTGGACTACTCCCCGTCCGAGGACCCGGTCGAGGCGATGAGCCTGCTGGCCGCCGCGGTGGTGACCGAGTCCGAACTCACCATCCGCCGGGTGCCGATCGAGTTCCTGGAGATCGAGCTCGCGGTCCTGGAGGAGATGGGCGTCGACTGCGATCGCACCCCGGAGTACGCCGCCGACAACGCCCGCACCCGCCTGGTGGACCTGACCGTGCGGCCCTCCAAGCTGGAGGCCCCGATCGACAAGATCCACCCGATGCCGTTCCCCGGCCTCAACATCGACAACGTCCCGTTCTTCGCGGCGATCGCCGCCGCCGCGCACGGCCAGACCCTGATCCACGACTGGGTCTACGACAACCGCGCGATCTACCTCACCGACCTCAACCGCCTCGGCGGCCGCCTCCAACTCCTCGACCCCCACCGGGTCCTGGTCGAGGGCCCGACCCGCTGGCGCGCCGCGGAAATGATGTGTCCGCCCGCGCTGCGGCCCGCCGTGGTGGTGCTGCTGGCGATGATGGCGGCGGAAGGCACCTCCGTACTCCGCAACGTCTATGTGATCAACCGCGGTTACGAGGAGCTGGCCGAGCGGCTCAACTCGGTGGGCGCGCAGATCGAGATCTTCCGGGACATCTGACGGACGAATCCCACCGCCCCCCTTCCGGCTTGCTGTTCAGCGGGCCGGAAGGGGTGCGGATACGCGTCCGAGCGTCGAACTCCGCCCGTACGGTCTTCCCCACGGCCGCCCGGCAGCGCATCGCGGCGGGTACAGAACCCAACCGCCCCGACGATTCAACGTCGCCTGTAATAAGGTGCGTTGTTCACGCCGGAACAGGGGGAACGGTGACGTTCGACGACGAGTGGACGCAGCTCACATCAGAGGCCAGGGATCGCCACTCCGCGCAGATGCGACTCAATGCGGCCGGGACGGCACCGGGTGAGTCCGGAACTGGCGGGGACCTGGTGGTCCACCAGGACGACCTGGGTGCCGTCGGCAATGAGGCGTTTCGGGTTCATGGTGCACTGCAGAAGCACGCCGATATCGCCGGAGCCGGGATGGACAAGGCGGGAGCCGGGACGACGGCCCGGGCCGCGGCGGAGTTGAAGAGCCGGAATTTCGACGCGGGCACTGAGCTGTTTACCACGCTCGAGGTATGGACTTCGCAGGTCAAGACCGTCCTGCAGATGTGTGCTCACATTTCCAACCACCTGGACTACTCGAAAAAAAGCCATGCCAAGGACGAGGTGGAGATCGCCTCCGCGCTCACGCGGAGGGACGGCTCCGCGGTCCCGGTGTCCGAGCTGCTCAAGTACGTGAAGTGAGCGGTCGGCACACCATGGGGACGTTCAGCTATACAGATCTTGTCGAAGTCGACCTCGGGAAGCTCAATACCGCCGCAGCCGACTGGAAGTCCATGGCCGCGAACTTGAAGAAGCTGAGGACTGGTGTCTACAGCGGCCTTCTCCAGCTGTCGGACGGAGCTCAGTGGGCGGGCCTGAACGCCTCGGTCACCAAGGAGTTCGTCCGGAAGACAGCGAAGGAAGTCGCGGATCTGCACCTGGAGGCAGCTTCCATCTCCGCTGTACTCGAAGACGCCCACGACGAACTGGCACGCCTTCAGAAGAAGGCCCGGGAACTGTCCGCGGAGGCACGCAAGGGGAATCCGGCCCGCCGGGGAGAACCGGATCCGGGCCTGGTGGTGACGGACGGCCCCAACGGTACGGTCAAAGTGACGGAAGCCTTCTGTGATGCGGACGGAACCTCACAGCGGACCAAGGACTTGATGCAGTGGTACGCGGACACCCTCACCGGGTTGGTGGCCCATGCGGCCGAGATCGACGCCGCCGTGACACGTGCGTTGAAGCGCAGTCACGGCGGCGACCCGCACAACGCGGGGCATGCGACGTACACCTCGCTGGACGAGGACCAGTTGCCCCGAGCCACGAAACTCGCCTCGCTCGGCGGCGACGCGAACACCGCGCAACGTGCTGAGCTGCGGCGGCTGTGGACTTCGTTGAGCCCGCAGGCTCGTGGGGAGTTGTGGGCGGGACACAAGGACGACCTGCTGGCCGCCGGGTTGCTCGCTCCGTCGGTGAAGCAAGCCGCTGCCGACCGGGGATCCGGCCCGTACAACGTCGAGGAGCCGGGCGCGGAGGAGCGCAGGAACCGGGAGAAGATGAACCTGGTGGCCGAGTTGGCCGACTGGAAGGGTGACAACGACGCCGCCCGGCACATGGCGCATTACCTGGGGAACAGCGGAACGGATATGGACCTGCCCGTCGACAAGATGATGTCCGAGGTGCCCGAATTTCGCTCGCACATCGAGCGCACTGTCACAGATCACCAGAACGCATGGCGTGATCAGGCACTGGCGGAGTTCAGGAGGAACGGCGGACAGCCGGTGTCGCTACCGGTGGAGACCGACAACCGGGACTTCAGCTTCACCCCTGATGTCAATGAGAACTGGTTCTACGCGGTGGGTTCCACCAGGTCCAACGTGACAGGAGTGGTCACCGTGGTGCCGGATACCGATGGGGAGCCCAAGGTCAGCCTTGACTATCAGGCCAACGCCTGGGATCGCTACAACTGGGACGAGAACAAGGGAGTGTCCATCGGTCTCGTGGGAGACAGCACCATGGACATCCCGGACGGCCAGATGGCTCGCTTCCACACCACCGGCATCGCCCGCGAATTCGACATGGCGGGCAGCAGCTCGGTGAAACACTACGACCTGGGTGCGTCCGCCACGGACCATGGCCCTGTGCCACAGCCCGACGAGCCGGAGCGTGATGGCGATCGCACGGATCCCGGTCGTGAGCAGCAGGAAGGACGGTAGAGGCTCCCATGAGCGGTCTCGGTCATGAAGTCGAGGGTGAACAGTCCGAGTCTCCACGTCGCCCCCGGGTCGCACTCGCCGTCGTCGCTCTGGCGCTCTGCGTCAGTGGCGCCGCCGCGGCCGGCGGATTGTGGTGGGTGTCCGACCGCTCGGAGTCTCAGTTGGTGAACCAAGAGATGAATTGCTGCTGGGAGGAGGGGGCGACCCCGGCCTGGATGAGCGAACAAATAGGCATCCGCTTCCCGGAGCAGGCATCGGACCGGCGCGCGGGCTACAAGGTCGGTCAGCGCTACGACACGGGACTGCTTTCCTTCGTCCTGCCGAGCAAAGATGCTCGAACTTACACGGACCGACTCATCCCGGATGACATCGAGATCTCTGGAAACACCCTCGTCAAGGAGAAGGACTACCGCCCTGCGGCCACCTTCACCCATCTAAGGCTGCCGGATCCGGAAACGTTCACCCGAAATCTTCGCAGGACCAGCCTCTGTCCCGAGGGACTCGACACTCCTGAGGGCACACACCTTCAGCGTTGTATCGACCTGTTCGTGCACGAGTTCAAGCCCGGCATGACGCGGCTGTACGTCCGGTCGACCATCGAGCCGTCCGTGACGCCACCGCCGGCGGGCACGGAGCAGTAGGTCTGCACAAGCCTCCGAGCTGTCCCCAGGACGCGGGGCGGCACTCGGCGGCCTCGGACCTTCGGATGTGGGCCGGAGCATCCGCCCCGGCGAGCGCGGGCGGCCCCCGCCCGCCGCCCCTCACCGCGCCCCGCTCCCGGCGCGCACCCCCAGGCGGTCACCGACCGTGGCCACCACCCGCTCCCACGCGTCGTCGACGAAGAAGTGGTCCCCCTCGAAGGCGGCCAGATCGAACCGGCCCGTGGAGTGCCGTCGCCAGGCGGAGAGTTCCGCCAGGCCGGCGTCCTCGTCCAGCACGCCGCCCAGGGCGGTGATCGGGCAGGTCAGCGGTGTCCCTTCCGTGAACTCGTAGGTTTCGGACGCGGTGAAATCGGCCCGCAGCACCGGCAGCAGGAGCTTGCGGAACTCCGGGTCGGTCAGCGCGCGCAGCGTGCGTGACCGTTCGCTGAGCTTCGCCAGGAACTCCGCGTCCGGCAGGTGGTGCAGGGTCTCTTCGCGCAGGGGCAGGTGGGGCGCCCGGTGGCCCGACACCAGGAGCCGCACCGGCTGGATGCCGTGTTCGGTGGCCAGTATCCGGGCGCACTCGAACGCGAGCAGGGCGCCGAGGCTGTGTCCGAACAGGGCGATCGGACGGACCGTCAAGTCCGTCAAGCCGGTCAGTACGGTCCGGACATCGGCCAGCAGGTCGTCCCAGCGGTCTCGGGGCGTCTCGTTGATCCGCTCGCCGTGGCCGGGCAGTTGCATGGGGCGGACCTCGATGTCCGGTCCCAGGCGCCGGCGCCATCGGACGTACGTCTGGGCGTTGCCGCCCGCGTAGGCGAAGCACAGCAGGCGCAGCGGCTCAGTCACCCGGGCTCACCCCGATCATGATCGAGGAGATCGTGCGGAGCAGAACGTTGGACGTGCCCTCGTAGATCTTTCCGGCCTTGGCGTCCCGATAGAAGCGTTCCACGGGGTAGGCGTCGGTGTATCCGTTGCCGCCAAGGGTCTCCACCGCCACCGAGGCCGCCCGTTCGGCCACCTCGGAGGCCACGTACTTCGCCATGGCGGTCAGCCGCATCAGCTCGACCGGGTCCGTGCCCCGGCCGTACAGGTCGACCGCCTGGTACAACAGCGCGCGGGCCGCCGCCAGATGGCTCGCCACATCGGCCAGCGGGAAGCGGACGCCCTGGTATTCGGCGATCCGGCTGCCGAACTGCTCGCGGGACCGGCTGTAGCCGACCGCCACGTCCAGGGCGCCCTGCGCGAGCCCGATCATCTGTGCGGCGATGCCGAGCCGGCCGAGGTCCAGCCCGGCCATCGCCACCGTCTGGCCGCCGCCGGGCGGGCCGATGCGCTGGGCGGCACGGACCGGGGTGCGGTCGAAGATCACGTCCGAGGTGGCCGCCGCTCGCACCCCCATCTGCTCGACCCGGTGGTCCAGGGAGACTCCGGGTGCGTCGGCGGGTACCACGAACGCCGTGGGTCCGCCGTCGTCGACCAGGGCGAAGACCAGCAGCAGATCGGCGTTGCGGGCGTTGCTGGTCCACCGCTTGCGGCCGCTCAGCACGTATCCCGCGTCCTCCTTGCGGGCGACGGTGGTCAGCGCGAACGCGTCGCTGCCCGCCTGTTCCTCGGACAGGGCGAAGGCGCCGACCCTCCCGGTGGCCAGCTGGGGAAGGTACTGCCTGCGCTGGTCGCCCGACGCCTGGCGCAGCAGCGTGCCCGCGACGAGGACGTTGTGCACATGAACCCCGACGGCGACGCCGGGATCCACCCGCGCCACCTCCTCGATGGTGAGGATCACCTGGCAGAGGGTGCCGCCCGTGCCGCCGTAGCCGCGCGGGATCTCCACCGCCATCAGGCCTTCCGCGAACAGGCGCTCGCGCAGGGTCGCGTCCAGTCCGGCCGTCCTGTCCATCTTCGCGGAGAGCGGGGCGATCTCCTCCTCGGCGAAGCGCCGGATCCGCTCCCGCCACCGCTGGTTCTCCGGGCTGTCGGGGTGATCCGTTGCGGGCCGTTCGGGCGTCGCGTTCACCGTGCTTCACCCGCCAGGGCCGGACGGGCGGCTTCCACCGCACGCGCCAACTCGGCGACCGTACGGGTGGCCGGCAGCTCGCTCACCGCCAGATCGACCGCGTACTCACTGCGCAGCCGAGCCGCCAGCCGCATCGCGCCGAGCGAGTGCAGGCCCAGATCGCCCAGCGCGTCGCCCACGCCCACGGCCGGGACCTGGAGGAGCTCGGACAGCAGACCGGCGAGCAGCCGCTCGGCCTCGGTCCTCGGGGCGATGAACCGAGCGGCCGTCACGGCTTCCGGTACGGGCAGGGCGGAGACGTCCACCTTGCCGCCCGGGGTGGTGGGGATCCGGTCGATCCAGTACACCGCGACCGGCACCATGTGTTCGGGCAGGCGGGTGCGCAGCAGCTCCCGTAGGGGTTCGGTGAGCCCGGGACCCGCGGCGGGCGACGCGGCCGGTTCCTCCGGTACCGCGTAGCCGACCAGCCGTTGCGCCCCGCCCGTGCCGTGGACCGCCACCGTCGCCGACCGTACGCCCGGCAGCGCGCGCAACGCCGCCTCGATCTCGCCCGGTTCGACGCGGAAGCCGCGCACCTTGAGCTGTGCGTCGGCACGGCCCAGGAAGTGGAACTCCCCCTCGGCGGTGCCGGTCGCGAGGTCGCCCGTGCGGTACATCGGGAGCGCGGCCTCGGAGGACGGGCCCGTCTGCGGGGCGGCCGCGAAGCGCTCCGCCGTGAGCCGGTCCCGGTCGTGGTAGCCCGAGGCGACCGCGGGCCCGGCCACGCACAACTGGCCGGTGGCGCCCACCGGTACCGGGCGGTCGTCCTCGCCGAGCAGGAGCACCCGCTGGTTGGGCAGCGCGCGGCCGATCGGGATCGGCCGGTCGGTGCGTACGTCCTCCTCGCGCACCAGGTGGTACGTGGAGACCACGGTGGCCTCGGTGACCCCGTAGAGGTTGTACAGCTCGACGTCCCGGCCGCCGAACCGGGCGAACCAGGGCCGCAGGATCGCGGGGTCCAGCCGGTCGCCGCCGAGGAACACCCTGCGCAGCGCCGTGTCATCGGCGAGTTCGGGCGCCAGGTGCTCGAAGAGCGAGGGGGTCTCGCTGAGCACCGTCACCCGCTCCTGGGCGATCAGCCGGGCCAGGGCGCGCGGATCGCGTCCGGTCTCCCGGTCCACCACGACCAGCGAGCCGCCGTTGCCCAGCGCGCCCCAGATCTCCCACACCGAGTAGTCGAAGGCGAAGGAGTGCGCGAAGGTCCACACGTCGTCGGCCGTGAAGCCGAAGACCTCGCGGCCGGCGGCCAGCAGGCTCTGTACGTTGCGATGGGTGATCGGGACGCCCTTCGGGCGGCCGGTCGAGCCCGAGGTGTGGAGGAGGTAGGCCGGTGTGTCGGGGGCGCTCGTGGGGGCGGGGTCGGATGGGCTGCTGTCGGCCGTCTGTGGGGTTCCTCGGCGGTCCGCCTGTCCGTCGCTCCGCGAGCCCGTCCGGCGGTCCGTCCGGTGGGCCACTTCCGCGAGCGTGACCGTCCTCGCCCCGTCCGCCTCGATCAGGCCGTCCGGTACGCCGTCGACGAGCACCAGCTCCGCGGCCGAGTCGGCCAGCACCTCGGCCAGCCGGTCCGCCGGATACTCCGGGTCCAGCGGGACATAGGCCGCGCCGGCCTTGAACACGCCGATCATGGCGGCCACCAGGTCGATGGACCGGGGCAGGCACAGGCCCACGCGCGTCACGCCCGGACACCGCTCGCGCAGAGTGGCGGCGATCCGGTCGGAGTACGCGTCCAGCTCCCCGTAGGTGAGCGTGCGGCTCCCGCAGCGTACGGCGACCGCCTCCGGGCGCAGCCGCGCGTGCCGCCGGAAGGTCTCGTGCAGGGTCTCGGCGACCGGCTCGGTGAGGGGTGCGGTCGCGGGTTCCGGGGTGCTGAGGAAGGTCAGCTCCCCCAGGGTCGCTTCCGGGCGTTCGACCATCTGCGTGAGCACCGAGACGACTTCGCCGGCGATACGTTCCGCCACCTCGTCGGAGACCTTCCGGCGG
Source organism: Streptomyces sp. SID14515 (assembly GCF_010548505.1). Classification (NCBI taxonomy): domain Bacteria; kingdom Bacillati; phylum Actinomycetota; class Actinomycetes; order Kitasatosporales; family Streptomycetaceae; genus Streptomyces; species Streptomyces sp. SID14515. The sequence goes on from NZ_JAAGMH010000115.1 coordinate 118,396, forward strand.
TCGTGGACGATCCGCAGCGGCATATCGGCGCCCGGCATGATCACCATGGTGATCGGGAAGTGGGGCCTGCCGTCGTAGACCAGTTCGGTCATCTCCGCCCCGACGTCCGCCAGGTCGAAGTCCGGCATCGGCACGTTCTCGTAGGACACGCTGCTGCGGAGGATCGGAATAGCGGAGTCCGTACCGAGCAGGGACTGCATCTCGGTCAGCGGCACGGCACTGTGCCCGCTCGCCTCGATGCCGTACTTGCCGAACTCCCGCAGCCAGGACCGCAGCGGCTTCGTGGGGTCCAGCTTCCTGCGCAGCGGCAGGGTGGCGATCATCGGCCCCAGGATGTCCTCGGAGCCGACCAGGTCGGCGGGCCGGTGCGCCATGGTGATCCCGCAGGTGAGATCCGTACGGCCGAGGAAGCGGCCCAGCACGACGAACCAGGCTCCCTGCGCCAGCGTGGCGAGTGTCAGCTGTTCGGCGCGGGCCAGCGCGGTCAGCCGGGGGGCCAGATCGCCCAGGATCCGCTCGAAGTGGGCGTGGGTGGGCTCGCCCTCGGGCACCTCGGTCCCGCCCAGGTGCAGGTGTTCCACCGGCCGGTAGCCCGCCAGCTCCTTGCGCCAGAACTCCCGCGCCTCCTCCGGGTCCCGCTCGCGCCACCAGGAGAGGTAGTCGCGGTAGGGGCGGCCCGGCGAGACGGCCGGCTGTCCGCCCCGGCACAGCACCCGGTAGTGGTCGATGAAGTCCTGGATGGCCAGGGTGAAGGACCAGCCGTCCATCAGCAGATGCGAGAACCGCCAGGAGAACGTCCACCGGTCGTCACCGCGCCGGATCAGCGTGATGCGCATCAGGGGAACGTCCGTCAGGTCGAACCCCTTCGCCCGCTCGGCGTCCAGGGCCGCCCGCAGCCGGTCCCGCTGGGTGTCCTCGTCGAGGTCGCGCCAGTCCAGCGTCTCCAGCGGCAGCGTGGCCGAACCGTGCACGACCTGCACCACGGTTCCGTTCTTCCGCCAGTGGAAGGAGCTGCGCAGGATCGGGTGCCGGTCGACGACCAGTTGCCACGCCCGCTCGAAGTGCTCGGGGTGCATCGTCCCGGTGAACTCCAGCCCCAGCTGTTCCACATAGATGCCGAGACCCGGCTGGGCGAGTTGCTCGTAGAGCAGGCCCTGCTGGATCGGTGAGAGTTCGTAGATGTCCGCGATATCGCGTACAGGTCGCTCGGTGGTGCCCTTGTCGGTCATCTCAGCCCCGTCCGCCGTTGTCACCGGTCACCGCAGTTCGTCGAGAAATTCGGCCAGCTCGTCCTCGGACAGGTCGGCCAGGGGGAAGTCGGACGGTTCGTAGGAGCCCTCCGCCGCCGCGCGGCAGTGCTCGGCGATCTCAGCGAGCGCCGCGCCGAACGCGTCGGCCAGGCGGGTCGCCTCGTCCTCGGCCACGGCTTCGCCGAGCTGCCAGCGCATCCGCAGGGCGCCGTCCACCACGGCGGTGCTGAGCTGCCCCGCCGCCCGGTCGTGCCGGCCCGCGAGGCCGCTGATCCCGGCGAAGTCCGCGGGAACGCCGATCGCGCCCTCGACGCGGTCCCAGGTCACCACCTCCCGGACCGTGACCGTCGCCCCCAGGACCGGGAGCGGCTGCGCGGTCCGGAGGCGGCTCTTCACCAGCAGCAGGGCGTCGTCGAGCGGTGTCCGCGCCGCCGTCGGCTCCACGGTCCGCAGCTCGGTCACCCGGCCCACCAGACGTCCGGCGGGTTCGTCGCTGGCTGCCAGATCGGCCCGGAGCGAACGCTCCACCAGGAGCTGCGGCGGTTCGGCCAGCGTCCTGCCCAGCGCCACGGACGCCGCCGCCACCAGCACCTCGGTCGGGTCGAGGTGGTGGCTGCCCGCGGCGGCGGCGAACAGCTCCGCGGTACGCGTGGCGTCCAGCTCGACCGTCCGCCGCCGGGGCAGCTCCCGCGCCGCCCCGGTGGTCTCGGCGAGCCCCGCCGGGTGCGCCGGCTCCCGCCGCAGCCCCCGGTTCCACGCCTGCGGCGAACCCGCGCCCGCGCTCCACACCACGGGCCGACCGGCGGCCAACCGGTGGTAGGTGTGGGCCAGTTCGCGGCAGAGCAGGAGAACGGAGGCGTCGTCCATCAGCCCCTGGGTCACCGTGCAGGCCAGCACGCTGCCGCGCTCGCCCAGCCGGAACACCGCGAGCTTCACGGTCGGCCCGGCTTCGATGTCGAGTTCCCCGGCCATCTCGCCGAGCATCTGTTCCATCGCCTCGGTTCGTACGTCGTCGGGCAGGGCGCCGAGGTCGATCTCCGGCACCTCGGGGTCCTCGCCCCGGTCGTGGCGTACGGCGAACCGCCGGCCGTCCTCGGCGCGCACCCGGGTGCGCAGGGCCGGGTGGCGGTCGACCAGCGCGCTCAGGGCGCGGCCGGCCGGCGCCGGGTCGAACGTGTCCGGTACGTCGAGCACCACCGAGCCCACCTGGGACCGGGCCAGTTCCTGGTGCGGGGTGAGCGCCACTGCCGTGCCCGCGTCGTCGGCGACCGCCTCGGCGGGTACGGCCAGGGCCAGTTCGCGGAAGTCGGTGCTCTCGAACAGGTTCTGCGGGCTGATCGGGATGCCCTCGGCGTTGGCCCGGCCGACGAACTGCACGCCCATGATGGAGTCGCCGCCGAGCTCGAAGAAGTTGTCCCGCGCCCCGGGGCGTTCGACGCCGAGCAGGTCGGCGGCCAGGATCAGCAGCGTGCGCAGCGCCCCGGTGGCCTCCTCCTCGTCGTCCCGCTGTGTCCTCGCGTCCGTGTCGCCGCCGCTGCCCGCCCGCCGGGGGTCGGGCAGTGCGGAGCGGTCGACCTTTCCGTTGTCGCTCAACGGCATCTCGTCGATGAGGACGACATCGGACGGAATCATGTAGGAGGGCAGGGTGGCGGCGAGGTGGGCCCGCAGCCGGTCGGCGAAGTCCGGATCGTCCCGCATGCCCGGGTCGGCCGGTACGACATGGGCGACCAGCCGTTGCTGGGTGCGCGCGCCCGGCGCGGACACCACGGCGTTGAGGAGTTCGGGGTGGCCGCCGAGGGCGTGCTCGATCTCGCCCAGTTCGATGCGGTAGCCGCCGACCTTGACCTGGAAGTCATCGCGGCCGAGGAACTCGATGGTGCCGTCGGGCAGATACCGCCCGAGGTCACCGGTGCGGTACAGCCGCTCCCCCGTCTCCGGGTGCACGATGAACGACTCGGCGGTGCGCCGCTCGTCCCGCCAGTACCCCTCGGCCAGACCGGCCCCCGCGATGTGCAGTTGGCCCGGCACCCACACCGGGGCGTGCCCCAGCCGGTCGTTGAGGACATGGAAGCGCTGGTTGCGCAGGGGGCGTCCGTACGGGATGGAGGGCCACTCGGGTGCGACCTCGCCGATCGGGTGGGCGATGGACCACACCGCGGCCTCGGTGGCGCCGCCGAGGCCGATCACCTCGGTCGAGGGCGCCACCGCCCGCAGCCGGTCCGGCAGCGAGAGCGGTATCCAGTCCCCGCTGAGCAGGGTCAGCCGCAGCGCGGGGAGATGGCCCCGGTCGCCGGCCGGCTCCCGGCTCTCCAGGTGCTCGACCAGCATCTGCATCAGGGCGGGCACCGAGTTCCACACCGTTACCCCGTGCCGGCGGCACAGCTCGGTCCAGCGGTCCGGGTTGCGGCGGTCCGCCGCCTCGGGCAGCACGATCGCCCCACCCGCCGCGAGCATCCCGAACACATCGAACACGGAGAGGTCGAAGTTGAGGGCGGACAGCCCCAGCACCCGGTCGCCCGGTCCGATGCCGAACCGCTCCTCGATGTCCACCAGGGTGTTCAGCGCCGCCCGGTGGCTGACCGCCACGCCCTTGGGCGTACCGGTGGAGCCGGAGGTGTAGATGACGTAGGCGGTGTCGTCCGGGCGGGCCGGGCAGTGCCAGGCCGGCACGTCCGCCGGGCTCCAGGGCGCGTCCTCGGGCACCGGCAGCACCCGCGGCGCGTTCGGCCAGTGCGCCGCCGTGTCCGGTTCGGCCAGCACACAGCCGATCCCGGCCTGTTCGACCAGCCAGCGGCGTCGGGCCTCCGGCAGGCCGGGATCCAGGGGTACGTACGTACAGCCGGCCGCCGAGGCCGCCAGCGCCGCCACGATCTGGCGCCACCCCTTGGCCGTTCCGATGCCGACGACGGCTCCCCGGCCGAAGCCGGCCTCGGTCAGCGTGTGGGCCAACGCGACGGCCCGGCCGGTGAGTTCGGCGTAGTCGAGCGTACGGTCCTCGGTGATGACCGCCGGTTCGGCGGAGTCGGCGCGGGCCAGCACCCGGGCGGGCAGGACGTCCTCGGGCAGCTCACCGGCGGTGTCGTTGGCGGCGGTCCGGGCTTCGAGCTGACCGGCGGGCAGGTCGAGCACCGGCGGGCGGTGCCAGCCCTCGGTCTCCGCCAGGCCCACCACGAAGTCCTGGTAGGCCTGGAACATCTCCGCCATCAGCCCTTCGGGGAAGAGCCCGTCGACGGCGTGCCAGGCCAGCTCCAGGTTGCCCCCGAACTCCAGCAGGAAGTGGTCGATGGTCACCTGCGGGGTCTGCGAGATGAAGTAGCTCTGCTCGCCGAGCCAGTCCACCGGGGACGGCGTGGGCCCGCCGTCCGTGTCGCCGCCGAGCGCGCTGGTGAAGACGACCGGCATGACATCGCCCGCGCCACCGCGCGCCCTGGCCCGCTCGCGCAGGATGCGTACGCCGCTGACGTAACGGTGGTCGAAGTCCGCCCAGCTCTGCCGTTGCAGCTCGCGCACCAGCCCGGCGAAGTCGGGCGCCGCCACCGCGTCCACCTCCAGCAGGTCGAAGGAGGCGAACTCGCCCACCAGGTCGTCGACTTCCTCGTGGACCGGCAGCCGGTTGACGGCCGTGAAGTTCAGGGTGAACCGCTGGGACTTGCTCCAGGTGCCGATGGTGACGGCGAACGCGGCGAGCATCGCGCTGGACGGGGTGACGCCGAACTCGCCCGCCTTCGCCTTGATCCGGCCCCACAGCTCGGCGTCGAGCCGGGCGTGCCTGCGGACGAACGCCTGCCGCTCGCCGGCCACGGCGGCCTGGGCGGTGGGCAGTTCGGGTGCGGCGGGCAGCTCGCGTACCCGCTTGCGCCAGTACTCCAGCGAACGTTCGTACCGCGCGGTCCTGCGCAGCTCCTCCTCCGCGAGCACGTAATCGCGGAAGGTGAGGGTCAGCGGAGCCGGGGCGGCTTCGGGGTCCTGGTAGAACGCGCGCCACTGCGGCAGGAGTTGGTAGAAGAACGAGGAGACGTCGGCGACCAGCAGATCGAAGCTGATGTGCACCCGGACCCGCTGGTCCGGCAGCAGGCTGACGCGTATCTCCCACAGCGGCCAGGCGTCCGCCGGACGCACCTCGGCACCCATCCGGTCGCGGATCTCGGTCAGTTGCCGCTCCGCCTTCCCCGTCTCCGTGGCGCGCAGGTCGAGCACCTCGAAGCGGTAGGGCTCCACCTCCGCGAGGACCTGCTGCCGGCCGTCGGGGAGGACGACCATACGGAGCATGTCGTGCCGTTCCACCACCCGCTGCCAGGCCCGCTGCAGCCGGTCGACCTCGATGGTGCCGCTGTCGAACTCGAAGTACAGATGAGGGGCGACGCCGCCCATGTCGAAGCTGGACAGCCGGCCGATCCACTGGGCCTGCTGCATCTCGTTGAGCGGGAACGGCTCGAACCGTCGCTCCGGCCGCGGGACGAGGGTGGCCAGGCGGTCCTCGGGCCCGGCGGCGCCGGCCGCGCGCAGTTGCTCGGCCATGCCGCCGATGGTGGGGGTGGCCAGCAGGCTGCCGAGCTCCACCGTGACGCCGGAGGTGGCCTGGAGTCGGTTGAGCACCTGGATGGCGAGGAGCGAGTGGCCGCCGAGTTCGAAGAAGTTGTCCTGGGCGCCGATCGGCGCGATGCCGAACATCTCCTCCCAGATCCCGGCGATGGTGCTCTCCAGCTCGTCCGCCGGTTCCACGTAGGCGGTCACCAGGGTGCTCGGCCGGGTCGCCCGGGTGAGCCGCTCAGGGGCCGGCTCCTCGTGCTCGGCGAACTCGGGCACGAGGGGCGCGCCCGTCGCCGAGCCGCGCGGTTCGATCCAGTGGCGGTCGCGCTGGAAGGGGTATCCGGGCAGTTCCACCCGGTCGCGCCGGCCCTCGTGCAGGGCGGGCCAGTCGACCGCGCCGCCGAACAGCCAGATGTCGCCGACCGCGGTGCGCAGCACCTGGCCGTCCTCGGCGGGCTCGTCCGGCCTGCGCATCGTGGTGACGGCCGCGGCACGGGGTCCGCCGGTCTCCGTGCCGGCCCGGGCCAGGGTGCTCAGGGTGTTGCCGGGGCCCACCTCCACGAGGACGGCGGGGCCGTCGCCGATCGCGGTGCGGACGGCGTCGGCGAAGAGCACGGGGCGGCGCATGTGCGTACCCCAGTACGCCGGGTCCGTGGCCAGCTCGGCGCTGATGGCTTCGCCGGTGACGCAGGAGACGAACGGCCGGCCGGGGGCGGCGAGGGGCGTTGCGGCCACGGCCCGGGTGAACGGCTCCACGGCCGGGTCCATCATGGCCGAGTGGAAGGCGTGCGAGGTGTGCAGCGGGCGCACCGTGATCCGCCGGTCCGCCAGCAGTGCGCGGAGCTCCGCCACCGCCTCGTGCGGCCCGGAGGCCACGCAGAGGGTGGGTGCGTTGACGGCGGCGATGGACACCCCGGCCGGCAGGAGCGGCTCGACGTCCGCCGCGGCGGCGGCGATGGAGACCATGGCCCCGGTCGGCCGGTCCCGCATGAGCTTGCCCCGTACGGCCACCAGGCGCGCCGCGTCCGCCGGGGACAGCACGCCGGACAGGGCCGCCGCGGTGAACTCGCCGATGCTGTGCCCGACCATGACGTCCGGTTCGACGCCCCAGGACAGCAGCAGCCTGGCCAGCGCGTACTCGGTGGCGAACAGGGCCGGCTGCGCGAGCGTCGTGTGGGTCAGCCCGTCCTCGGCGGGTACGTCGGGGTAGAGCACGGTCCGCAGGTCGAGGCCGAGCGGCTCGGCCAGCAGGCGCGCGCACTCGTCCATGGCCTCGGCGAACACCGGTTCGCTCTCGTACAGGCCCCGGCTCATCCCGGGGTACTGCGCGCCCTGGCCGGGGAAGAGGAACACCACCTTCGCCTGGCCGCCGCCCGCGTCCGCGGCGCGCACCCGGCCCGGGTCGGCCCCGGACAGCAGCGCCGCCGCCTCGGCGGTGTCGGCGGCCACCAGGGCCCTGCGGTAACGCATGGCCGCGCGACCGGTCTGCAGGGTGTGGGCGACATCGGCCAGCGGTCGGTCGCCGAGTGCGGTCAGCCTGTCCGCGAGCGCCTCGGTGGCCGCGTCCAGGGCGGCCGGGGACTTGGCCGAGACCACCACCAGCTCCGGCCGGTCGGAGGCCTGGGAGGGGAGCGGTTCCGGCGCCTGCTCCAGCACCACATGGGCGTTGGTGCCGCCGATGCCGAAGGAGCTGACCCCGATCCGGCGGGGCGAGTCCCCCTCCGGCCACTGACGCAGCTCCGTGTTGACGAAGAACGGGGTGGCCGCGAAGTCGATGCGCGGGTTGGGGCGTTCGTAGTGGAGGCTGGGCACCAGCGTCCGGTGCCGCAACTGCAGCACGGCCTTGATGAAGCTCGCGATGCCCGCCGCCGACTCCAGGTGGCCGATGTTCGACTTGACGGAGCCTACGGCGCAGAACTGCTTGTCCGTGGTGTGCTTTCCGAACGCCCTGCTGAGCGCCGTGATCTCGATGGGGTCGCCGACATGGGTGCCCGTGCCGTGCGCCTCGATCGCGGTGATCGACCGGGCGGACACCCCGCTGTCGGCGATGGCGGCGGCGACCACCGCCTCCTGCCCGCTCACGCTCGGCGAGGTGTAACCGACCTTGTCCGCACCGTCGTTGTTCACCGCGGAGCCCTTGAGCACGGCGAGGATCCGATCGCCGTCGCGCCGGGCGTCGGCCAGTCGCTTGAGCACGACCACGCCGGCCCCGTTGCCGAAGACCGTGCCCGCGCCGTCGGCGTCGAACGGCCGGCACCGCCCGTCCGGGGAGTAGATCAGGCCCTGTTCGTAGCGGTAGCCGACGCGGTGCGGCACCCGGACGCAGACCCCGCCGGCGAGGGCGAGTTCGCAGGCGCCGGAGCGCAGGGACGCGGCGGCCTGGTGCACCGCCACCAGCGAGGTGGAGCACGCCGTCTGCACGTTCACCGCGGGCCCGGTCAGACCGAGTTTGTGGGCGGTCCGGCTGGCCAGATAGTCCTTGTCGTTGTGGATCTGGAGCTCGAACATCGTCGAGTCGAGGACGATCCGGGCCCCGCCGAGCAGGTTGGACATCAGATAGGCGGGCATGTTGCCGCCCGCGAACACCGCGGTGGCTCCGCACCGGGCTGGGTCGATCCCGGCGTGCTCCATCGCGTGCCAGGCGCTCTCCAGGAAGAGCCTTTGCTGCGGGTCGAGCAGCGCCGCCTCCCGGGCCGTGAAGCCGAAGAACCCGGCGTCGAAGAGCTCGATCCCCTCCAGCGTCGGCGCGACCGGGACGTAGCCCGGTGCGTCGAAGAGCTCCCGGCCGATCCCCTCGGCGAGCAGGTCGTCCTCGGTCAGCCTCTCGATCGACTCGACGCCGGAGCGCAGGTTGTGCCAGTAGGCGTCGATGTCGGGGGCGCCGGGGAAGCGGCCCGCCATACCGACAACGGCGATATCGACGGGCGTGCCGCGGTGCTGGACACCATGCTGGGCACCCGAGGCAGGGACTTGGACACCCGAGGCAGGGACTTCGGAAACCACCGGGGAATCTCCTTTGCAGAGGAAGGGCCGGCCGCGTGTCGGCGGATCGTTCAGGGGGTGCGGGACGCGCCTACGGGTGGGTCGCGTCGGGGAGCGTCAGGCGGTCGACGCGGTAGTCGGTCGCGCCGTCCACGCACAGGTCGGCGCAGACCCTGCCCAGCAGCGGGACGAACTTGAAGCCCCAGCCGCCGGTGGCGATCACCACGTTCTCCCCACCGTGGAACCGGCCCTTGGCCGTGCCGAGGAAGAACTGCCGCTCGGGGTCGGCCGGCAGTACGGCGAGACAGGTCTCGCGCGCCAGCGGACGCGGGTCCACCACCGGCAGATGCCGCTCGACCCACGCGCACATCCTGGCCACATGGCGCGGGTCGGGGACACCGGTCGCCTGGCCGGGATCGGCCAGCGCGTTGACCTCGAAGACCGGGCCGACCCGGACCCGGTCGGTGTCCTGCCACGCGTTGGGCGGGAATCCGTAGAACAGGTTGGTGTCCTCCTCGGTCGGCTCCTGGAAGACGAACCAGAACGGGTAGCGCGCACCGGGATCGCGCTGCCGCAGGGTCACCAGCGCCATCTCGAACACATTGAGGTCGAGCCGGGTGCCCAGCGGTTCGAGCAGCTGGTTGGCCCAGGCGCCGTTGGCCAGCACGACCTTTCCGGCCCGGCACCAGCCGCGTGAGGTGCGCAGCCGTACGCCCTCGCCGTCGGGAACCAGCTCCAGCACCGGCTCCCCCGCCCGCAGCACGCACCCCGCGGCCTCGGTCAGCCGCAGCAGGCTCTCCACCGTGGCGCGCACATCGACGGCTCCGCCGTCGGGCTGGACGAACCCCTCGAAGTGCCCGGGCAGGCCGGTGAATCCGTAGCGGCGCTCGATGTCGGCCGCGGTGAGCCACTCGTACGGGATGGAGAGGTCGTCCATGGTCCGGGCGGTGGCCGAGATCTTGCCCTCGTTGGTGGCCACGTCGACGTCGCCGAACCAGAGACTGCCGAAGGCGTGCAGGAGTTGACGCCCGCCGGCCCGTTCGAGCTCGCGCCACAGCGGCAGGGCTTCTCCGGTCAGCCGGCACAGGTCCGGCTCGGTGTACTGCAGCCGCCAGTGCCGTTCCGCGCCGCTCGTGCCGCAGTGTTCGTTGCCGAACTCGAACCGCTCGAAGACCGCCACCCGCGCGCCGCGGCGGGCGGCGTGCCATGCGGAGGCGAGCCCGACCGGGCCGCCGCCGATGACGACGATGTCGTAGTGCTCCGCTTCGATCACCGGTCCCAGCCCTCCGTCTGCCGCGCCGTTCCCGCCGCGATCGGTATGCCTCGGACCTCCTGGCGGAGGACGGTCTCCAGTCGGGACACGACCTGGTCGACCTGCCGGTCGGGCATGCCCGGGTGGCAGGGCAGGTTGACCTGTTGCTCGAACCACAGGCGCTCGGCGACCGGGCACTCTCCGGCGTCGTGGCCCCTGGCCCGCCATTCGGCGAGCAGGTGCAGGGGGAAGTAGCGCAGCTGCATCTGCACCCCGAGGGCGTCGAGCCGGGAGACCAGCCGGTCCCGCAGGAAGCCCTCGGCCGGGTCGGCGAAGAACGTGTACAGATGGTGTCCGTGCCGGACCGGCTCGGGCCCCTCGTGCATCCGGACACCGGGGTACTGCTGGAGGACCTCGGTGTAGGCGCCCGCGATATCCGCCCGTCTGCCGATCAGTCGGTCCAGTTTGGCGAGCTGTACGGTGCCCACCGCCGCGTTCGGCTCCGCGAGTGTGGCGTTCGTGCCGCCGTAGCGGATCGCCGAGCAGTCGTGGGTGAAGGCGACGCCGGGGTGCATCATCCACGGGTGGGCGCTGGTGGTCTCCCCGATGGTCCGTGCCTGCTCGCGGTAGACCGCGTCGGCGTCGTTGGACCGGATACGGTCCGCCCGTTCGGCCAGCGTCCGGTCGAACAGCGTGATCATCCCGCCCTCGCCGAGGGTGGTGATGTTCTTGCTGGAGTGGAAGCTGAAGCAGCCGATGTCGGCCAGCGCGCCCGGCTTGCGCCCCCGGTATTCCGCGCCGAGCGCGTGTGCGCAGTCCTCGATCACCGTGATGCCGTGCCGGCGGGCGATCGCCATGATGGCGTCCATGTCGCAGGGCAGACCGCCGTAGTGCACCAGGATCACGGCTCTGGTACGGCTGGTGATCAGCGATGCGAAATGCTCGGGGTCGATGTTGAGCGTGGTCGGCTCGACATCGCAGAAACGCACCTTCACCGGGTAGTTCAACAGCGGTTGCACACTGGCCTTGTAGGTCTGCGGGGTCGCTATGACCTCGTCGCCCTCATTGAGGTCGAGCAGCCGTATCGCGATCTCCAGTGCCACGGTTCCACTGGTCACCGAAAGCGCGTGCGGCACACCGAGATACTCGCGAAAACATCGCTCGAACTCTTCGCGGAATCGCCCCCCTGACAGGTTCTCACCGGATTCGACCAACCTGGTGAGCACACTGATTTCCTGCTCTCCGAGTACGGACCCGAGTTCCGGATAGGGAATCTCGTACGGGTCGCCACTGCACACCGCAGACTTACGATATTCGTCCGGCATGGCGCAACACTCTCAAATCCAGTCTCCGGCGGAAATACACCGGTTGATGTAATGCCGTTCTACTACCTCGGTGCACCGCACCGGTTCCCGCAGCGTGCGGCTAGTACCGACGTATTAGTCCATTGTCATGGCCGACAGGCGTCGATTAGCCTCGCCCTGCGCCGCCGTAACGCCATCCGGAAATCAAGGAGCCGTTGTGTCCGTGGACGTACTCAAGCAGTTGTTGCTCGATATCGGTATCGCGGAGCAGACGCTGACCGAGATCGAACCGCATACCCGGCTCCGCGCCGATCTCGGCCTGAGCTCGGTCGAGACCACCGATCTGGAGATTCAGTTGCGCGAACGATTCGGCATCAGGGTGAATCTGTGGGACAAGGTGGACTACACGGTGGAACAGTTGGCGGGCGGCATACCGGGGACGCCTCGATGAGCCTTTCCGAGGTCCGGCCGCTGGATCCGGACGTACCCGTGATCGACCGGCGGCGGGCCGAGACCTACGTGCGTGCCGGACTGTGGCGCGAGGAGCGGATCGCCGATCTGCTGCGCGCCGCGCGCCTGCGCTCCCCGGACCGCTGCGCCGTGGTGAGCGGTACGGCACGGCTGACCCACGGCGAGCTGCACACGGCCGTCACCGTGGCCGGACAGCGCCTGGAGGGGCTCGGCGTGCGCGCCGGGGACCGTGTGGTGGTGCAGCTGCCGAACTGCGCCGAATTCGTGGTTCTGGTACTGGCGTTGCTCGACATCGGAGCGCCGCCGGTACTGGTCCTGCCCGGGTTCGGCGCGTACGAACTGGACCATGTGGTGCGCGCCGCCCGGCCGGTCGCCCTCGCCGTGAGTGCCGGCGGCAGGTCGGCCGGTGGTGTGGAAACGGCCCGGCGGCTGCGGAAGGAGCACGCGGGCCTCGGGCAGGTCCTCGCTCTCAGCGACGCCACGGACGGCGATGTCGACCTCGCCGCCCTGTGCGACCCGGGTGCGCCGTGGGACGGACCGGCCGGGCCGGTCACCGCGGCGGCCCCTCGGGGCCCTGCGGCCGCCATGACCGACGCCGCGGTGTTCCTGCTGTCCGGTGGCACCACCGGCCCGCCGAAGGTGATTCCGCGGGGCAACGCGGCGTACGCGTACATGATCCGGACGGCCTGTGGGATCGCGGAGGTCTCGCGCGACTCCGTCTATCTGGCCGTGATGCCGGCCGCCCATGGATTCGTCCTCAACTGCCCCGGCGTACTGGGCACGTTGGCCCAGGGCGGCACGGTCGTGCTCGGCGACACCACCGACCCTCGGCAGGCCCTGGAGCTGATCGGGCGCGAACGGGTGACGCACTGCGCGCTCGTGCCGACGGTGGCCATGCAGTGGCTGGCCGCCGCGGACGGGACGACCGCCGATCTCGGCAGTCTGCGGGTGCTCCAGACCGGTGGCGCCCGCCCCGCTCCGGAACTGGCGGGCCGCGTCCGCCCGGTCCTGGGAGCCACGCTCCAGCAGTGCTACGGCATGAGCGAGGGCCTGCTCAGCTATACGGGTCTCGACGACCGGGAGCAGGTGATCGTCGGAACCCAGGGCCGCCCCGCTTCGCCGATGGACGAGGTGCTCATCGTGGACGAACACGGCCGCCAGGTCCCGGACGGCACCACGGGGGAACTGCTCACCCGGGGCCCCTACACCGTCGCCGGGTACTACCGGGATCCGGCCGCGACCGCGAAGGCGTTCACACCGGACGGCTTCTACCGCACGGGCGACCTGGCGACCCGGACACCCGAGGGCGATCTCGTCGTCGACGGCCGGGTGCGCGACATCATCAACCGCGGCGGCGAGAAGATCCCCGCCGAGGATCTGGAGATGTCGGTCGCCCGGCATCCGGCCGTACGCGGCTGCGCCGCCGTCGGCGCGCCGCACGAACTGTACGGCGAGATCGTCTGCCTGTACGTCGTCCCGGAGCCGGGCCGGGAACCCACGCTGCTGGAGGTGCGCCGGTTCCTCCGCGGACTGGGGCTCGCCCCCTGGAAGCTTCCCGAACTGATGCGAATCGTCGAGGAGTTGCCGACCACCGCCATCGGGAAGATCGACAAAAAGGCGCTCCGCGCCGATATCGCGCGGCGTACGGCCGTGGAGGCATAGCCCATGACCTATCGCATCGACGCGGACCTGCTCATCCCCGGCGCCGGCGAGCCCATCGCACGCGGCAGCGTCGTCCACACGGACGGCCGGATCGAGTTCGCGGGCTCGACGGCCGAACTGAGCGACGTACACCGGACGTTGGAGCCGACGCGGGTCGCCGCCCTGCTGCCCGGGCTGTGGGACTGCCATGTGCACTTCGCCGGAATCCGGGGCCGGGTCAGCACCGAGGAACTGATGCTCACCCCCGAGGCGCTGGCCGTCGCCCGCAGCGTCAAGGACGCCGAGGCGGCGCTGCGCGCGGGGTTCACCAGCCTGCGCGACATGGGCGGGCATGGCTGCGTGCTCGCGGAGGCGGTCCGGGAGGGGACGTTCACCGGGCCGAACATCTACAGCGCGAACCAGGTCATCGGGCAGACCGGCGGGCACAGCGACGCACACCGTCTGCCCTACCGCTGGGTGACCGACCCCTGCCGCAGCGGCGGTACGCTGCGCATCGCCGACGGGGTGGACGAGTGTGTACGAGCCGTGCGCCTCCAACTCCGGGCGGGCGCCGAGCTGATCAAGATCTGCACTTCGGGCGGTGTGCTGAGCGAGGTCGACAATCCGGTGCACCAGCAGTACCGCAGCGAGGAGTTGAAGGCGATCGTCTCCGAGGCCGCCCGGGCCGACCGGATCGTCGCGGCGCACTGCCACGGGCGGGCCGGCATCCTGGCCGCGATCGACGCCGGATGCCACACGGTCGAGCACGGCACGGAGATCGACGAGGAGACCGCGGACCTGATGGCCGATCGGGGCATGACACTGGTGCCCACGCGCACCATCTACGAGGCCTTCCGGCAGAACCTCGCCGCGCTGCCGCCGGCCTGGCGGGACCGCTTCGACCTCATGGCCGAGCGGCATCTCGCGGCGATCGGCATCGCGCACCGGGCCGGCGTCACCATCGCGCTCGGCACCGATCTGGGCACCAGCGACCGCAACGGCCCGCTGTCCTGGGGCGGGCACGCGAGCGAGTTCGCCCATCTGACCGAGGCGGGGCTGAGTCCGCTGGAAGCCATCACGGCCGCCACCGCCCATGGCCCCGGCACGCTCGGGCCCCGTGCGCCCCGGTCCGGCCGGCTGGCCGCCGGTCACGACGCGGACCTCCTGGCGGTGGCCGGGGATCCGCTGTCCGACATCACCGTACTGGCCGATCCGGAGCGCATCACGCACGTCTGGAAGTCCGGGGAGCTCGTGCATCGGAACTCCGCCGTTGCCGGTGGGAGCACCGCCCGGTCCGCGTGAACGGGCCGGGCGAGCGACCCGGGTGAACGGCCCGGGTGGGGCACTTCTCAGCCGGTACCGGAAGTGCCCCACGCGGCGATGAACTCCGGCATCGGCGTCACGCCCGCGTTCACCTGGGCGAACGCGTCCATGGCCTTCTGGTTCCCGGCCATGCTCTCCAGAAGGGTCTCGAACTCCGGGGAGAGGGGTTCCAGCGTGGAGACCTGGAGCGTGAAATCGTAGACGGGCCGCGCGTGCCGGTCGCGGGCCGATTGGTAGTCGGCCATCGCCGCGTCGAACGCCGTACGCCCGGACAGCGCGTCGTCCAGCGATCGGGCGCACAGCTCGGCGGAGACGAACGCGTCGCTGATGCCCTGGGCGGTGAAGAAGTCCTTGCAGTAGCCGGCGTCGCCGACCAGCGCCCAGCCGGGGCCGAAGGGCTTGCGGAAGTAGTTCGGCAGGGCCGCTCCGACTATGCGGTCCTCACGGCGCGCGTCGCGTACGCGGTCCGCCCACGCAGGCGCCAGCTCGAAATTCTTGAAGTAGTTTCCCTCGATGTCCTTCTTGATGTCACTGAATTCCGCGAACGGCCAGCACCCGCCCACCAGGGTCAG
Source organism: Streptomyces sp. SID14515 (assembly GCF_010548505.1). Classification (NCBI taxonomy): domain Bacteria; kingdom Bacillati; phylum Actinomycetota; class Actinomycetes; order Kitasatosporales; family Streptomycetaceae; genus Streptomyces; species Streptomyces sp. SID14515. Next base: position 133,721 of record NZ_JAAGMH010000115.1, read on the forward strand.
TCCGTCATGTGTCGGCCAGGCGCCGAAACTCCGGTGGGGACGGGAATGCGCCTTGAAGACACCGTCCATCTCCAGCCCGCTGAAATAGCTGTAATAGCCGACCATCAATTTCGGATGTTCGTCGTACTGCCGCGCACCCACCGCACGCGCGACCAGCGAATGCAGACCGTCCGCGCCCAGCACCACACGCGCCCGCTCGGTCACCTCCGGGCCGCCGGTCTCCCGCCCGCGCACGCCCACCACCTGGCCGGCCTCGTCGAAGACGAGCCCGGAGACCGCGAAGCCCTCACGGAGCTCGGCGCCCGCCTCCACCGCCGCGTCCACCAGCAGCTTGTCCAGGACGGTCCGGCGGGGCGCGTACGCGTACGGTTCGGCCGCCGTGCCCGGAGCGCCCGGCAGGACGAGGGAGCCGAAGTCGAACTCGTAGGTGTGGATGGGCGGACAGCCGGTGGCGACCAGCCGGTCGAGCAGACCCCAGCCACGCAGCGCGGCGACGCCCGGCGGATGTACCAGATGGGTCGACAACGTGTCGCTGGGAAAGGCCGCCCGGTCCACGACCAGAACCCGATATCCCTTCCTCGCCAACAGCATCGCGGTCGGCGAACCCGCACACCGCGCACCCACGACAATCACGTCGTAGCGGCTCTCACCCATTTCCACTCCTGCCCGCACTCATGTGATGGTCCGTCGGATGGAGGCTGTTTCGCGCAGCAGACTACGCACACCCTCAGGCATGCGGCAATGAGACTAGATCCACGGTTGTAAAACCAGGTGGCCCATCGGACGAGAGGGCGGATCTAGCCGTAGGAGTATGCGGACTTGTAGCTTGTCGACCAGGCCGACCGTCGAAAGAGAAATTCCGAGGAGTCAGGCAATGACCTCACATGCCGCATCCGCACTCGACACTTCTTGGGACAGCCCGCCGGAGGCACAAAACCTCATTCAGGAAGCCATGGAATGGCATTTCGACCCGAAAACCGGCTCACCGTTCTGGCAGGAGCAGAGCAGGAAACTGTCCTTCGATCCGCGTAAGGACGTGCGGACCGTCGAAGATCTGTCGTTGTTCCCCAACGTCGTCGACGATCTGCGCGACGCCCGCATAGAGGACCTGGTCCCCAGGGGCTACGGATCCGTCGACAGGCTGCCCACACCACCGGTGGTGGGCGAGAGCGGCGGTACGACCGGGTCGCCGAAGCGGGTGTTCGTGCTGCCGGACGTCCGGGAGCAGTCCTGGGCCTGGTACTACAACAGGCTGCTGGAGCACGGGATCGCGGCGGGCGACAGCTGGCTCGGGATCATGCCGGCCGGCCCGCACATGGCCGGCATCCTGGCCCAGGACACCGCCCAGCGCTTCGGCTCCATCTTCTTCACCGTGGACTTCGACCCCCGTTGGGCGAAGCGCGTCATCGGCCGCGGCGCCGTCGACGAGGCGAAGGCCTACATCGCCCACCTGGTCGACCAGATCGAATGGATCCTGCGGAGCCAGGACATCCGCGTCATGGTCATCACGCCGCCGCTCCTGGAGGCGGTCTGCCGACGCGATCACCTGGTGGACCTCATCAACGCGAAGGTCAACACGGTCATCTACGGCGGTACGTCGATGGATGAGGACACCCGCCAGCTGTTCCGTACCGAACTCTTCCCGCAGATCGACTTCGTCAGCATCTTCGGCAGCACGATGATCTTCTGCGCGATGCCGGAACGGCCGGGTGCGCCCGCCGAGGAGTCTCCGGTCTTCGACCCGCCGTCGCCGTTCTCCATGTTCTCGGTGATCGATCCCGACACCCGGAAGAACGTGCCGTACGGGGAGCGCGGTCAGGTCCTCACCCATCACATCACCCGGAATCTGTTCCTGCCCAACAACCTGGACCGGGACACCGGGATCCGCCACCCGCACCGCCTGGGGTACCCGGGGGACGCGGTGTCGGAGTTCAGGCCGGTGCGGGAGTTCGGCGCGGCCGCGGTGGTCGAAGGGGTCTACTGACGTGCGGAGCACATCCTCCGCGCCGGCGGGACTCCCCGCGCTCGGTGCCGCGGGGCCGTACCGGAGCCGTAACCAGGAAGTCGTCCACGACGTCCGGGGCGAGCCGGTGGCCGAACTGAGCCTGGTGCCCTGGCTGTTCGCGCAGCGGAACATCCGGGCGCTGCGCAGGGCCACGCCACCGGACCCGGAACGGCGCAGGAAGCTCCTGACCCGAGCGGGCTGGCTCTTCGCGAGCGGCGCGGTCGACGGAGTCTCCCCCGACTCCTATCACCGGAACGTGGCCGAGGTGTCGGGCATACCGATCGCCACCGTACGGCTGTTGGCCCAGCAGGTCGGCGACTACGCCGCGACCGCGTACGAGAGTGTGAGCCAGGCCCGTCCGATCGGCGCGGCGGACAGCTGGCGCGATCCGCGGACCGGACACGGCTCCGGGGTGTGGACCCGCCGCGGTGAGGTGCTGATGGTGCACGCTCCGGCCAACTCCCCCGCCGTGCACACCGCGTGGCTCGACGCCCTGGCTCTCGGATACCGGGTGGCGGTCCGTCCGTCGCAACGGGAGCCGTTCACCGCGCACCGGCTGGTCTCGGCCCTGCGCCAGGTGGGCTACGACAACGACCAGGTCGTCCTGTTGCCCACGGACCACCCGACGGCCGACCGGCTGGTAGCCGAGGCTGACGTGGCCATCGCGTTCGGCGGCGACGAGGTGGCCCACAAGTACGGGTCCAGCACCCTGGTCATGCCGTTCGGGCCCGGCAGGTCGAAGATCCTCCTCACCTCCGGCGCGGATGCGGTGCGGCATCTGGACACCATCACGGAGTCCATCGCCGGTCACGCGGGCACCGGTTGTGTGAACGCGACCGCGGTGTTCGTCGAGGGCGATCCCGAGCCCGTCGCCGAGGCCATCGCCGAACGGCTCGGCAAGCTGCCATCGCTCCCACCGGGTGACGAGCGCGCCAGGCTGCCGGTCCGCCGGGCCGAGGCCGCGCACGCCATGGACGCCTATCTGCGGGCCCGGGCGGGCGACGCGCGGCCGCTGCTGGGCGCGGAGAGCGTCGTCGACGAACTCGGCGACGGATCGGCGGTGTTGCGCCCGGCGGTGTTCCTGCTCGACCGCCAGGACGCCCCGCAGGCCCGTATCGAGATGGGCTTCCCCTGCGTATGGGTGCTGCCGTGGCGGCGGGACGGCGACCGGATGGCGCCCTTGCGCGACACCCTGTCGCTCACCGCTTTCACCGACGACGCCGGGCTCATCGAATCGCTGGTCGCCGAGCCGTCCATCGACAAGATCCATATCGGGGACCATCCGACCACCTGGACGCGGCCCGGCCTTCCGCACGAGGGATATCTCGGCGCGTTCCTCATGCGGACCAAGGCGGTCATCGTCGGCTGACGACCGGCCGGCCGCTGTCGGCTCCGGTCGACTCCTGTCAGCTCCTGTCGGCTCCGGTCGACTCCTGTCAGCTCCTGTCGGCTCCGGTCGGGCCCCCGTCAGCTCCTGTCAGCCCTCGCGCCTAGGCTGTCGTGGAAACGCGATCAAGGAGTTCGGCCGTGCGAGTAGAGCGTCACCAGGTGGGCGGAGCCGTCGTGTCGGCGGCACGCGAGGACTTCGCCGTCCGCATCGGGGGCCAGGTGCGGACCCTGTCGAAGATCGGGCGGATCGCCACCGACGCGTGGCAGTCCATCGCCGAGGAGTTCCTCGACTATCTGGGGGCGCTCTCCGTCGAGACACCCGACCTCGGTACGGCGGAGGCCCGGGCCGCGCTGAAGGACGCCTCGGAGGCCGCGGCCGGCGCGGTCTCCTATGCGGCGTACCACCCGCACTGCGGTTTCCAGGTCTTCCTGGACTATGTGAACTTCGGCATGAGCTACGGCCCGGGTGACGACGGCCCCGCGGAGAGCGTCACGCCCGGGGAGTGGATCGACGCGCTGTGCCTGGCCGCCCTCAGGGACAGGGCCGCCTTCCACGGCGAGGCCTTCCGCTTCGCCCGGGAGAAGTTCGCCGCGCGGGCGCTGGGCACGCCCGTCGGGGAGCTCGCCACCGGACTGATGGCCGTCATCCTGAACGACACCGACGACGAGGCGGAGGCGTACCCGCCGAGCGCGCAGGCCAAGCTCTCCGCCGTCGACGCGGCCCTCGACCGCGTCCGTACCCGCGCGCGGGAGAGCGGCGAGCCCCTCCTGGACCGCCCGGACAGCGCCGCGCTGCGTACGCTGCGCGCCCTGGCCGCGGAGGACCGGGAAGGGTTCGACGTCGCGCTCGCCGACCTCCTGGCCGGTCACGCCGCCGCGCACGGGCCGACGTCCTCCCCCAAGTCGCTTCTGCCGCTCGTCCCCATCGCCCTTGCCTCGTTCGCGTACCGGACGCTGGGCTGGACGCCCGCCGTCCACACCGCGTACCTGCCGCACGCGCTGGTCACCGGCTTCGAGACGCGGGGCCCCCGGGTCGCGGGGTTCGGCCGGAACCGGCGGCCGGACGCGGTCGCGGCGCTCGCCGCCGGCCCGCTGGTGGTGGACCGGCCCGCCTGCGAGCGGATCGTGGACGCACGGGTCACGGCCATGTACGAGGAACACCTCCGGGAAGCGCTCGCCCCGGCCGACGGAGCGCCGCCCGCCGGCCGGCTGCTCGCCGGTGTCCTGGGGGATCAGGAGCGTCTCTTCAAGTGGCGCGCGGGCGACCCGGGCCGGGTCACCGACGCACAGCGCGCGACCCTCGGGCTGGCTTCCCGGGTGGGGGCGGCGCTGTTCCGTATCGGCCTCGCGGAGCCGGGCGCCCAGGTCGAGGTGAGCATCGACGGACGCACCCTCCGCTGTCCGGCCGAGCGGGGCGAGGAGATCGGCGCCGGCACCTGGCAGCGGGCCGTCGCCTTCGCGCTGATCGTCGGCGCACGCGAGGACCTCGCCCCTCTCGTCCTCACCGGGCCCGTCTTCGCCCGCCCGGACGGTTCCGCCTTCGGCGCGTACCGCGAGGCCCTGCACGCCTATCTGAAGGGCGACGACCCCGAAGCGGCCACGCGGCGGGCGCTGGAGCAGACGGAGCAGGCTGTGGACTGGGGCTTCGCGATGCCGCCGGCCGTGCTGCTGTCGCAATTGGTGGAGGGCGACGAGGAGAGCTTCAACCTCGCTCTCGCCGACGCCCTCGAAGCCCACCGCGGACACTACGAGGTCGCCGACCGCGCCGACGATCCGGACGCCTCCGTCAATCTCGACGTCCTCGCCCTGGCCTGCCACGCCCGTCGGCGCGGCTGGGCGATCCGCGTCGAGTCCCCCTACCTCCCGCAGGACCTCCTGCACGCCGCCGAACCCTTCTAGGCGGTGCTCGGCACGGAGACCGGCCCACGGCTACATCGGGACGGTGGCCTCGATCATGTGCAGCGAGGAGTCCACCGGGCGGACATTCCGCACGCTCAGACCGGCCCGCTCCGCGATCCTCAGCAGCCCGGCCCGGGTGTGCTTCTGTCCGCCGATGACCAGCAGCATGCGGAGATCCATCGCGGCGGCGAGCTTCCTTCCGGGACCGTCGTCGACGAAGTTCTCCACGATGATCATCCGGGCTCCCGGCCGCGCCGCCCGCACCGCGTTGCGCAGGATCAGGACCGAATCGTCGTCGTCCACGCCCAGGATGTTCTTGAAGAGGTACGTGTCGGCCTCGACCGGGATGTCCTTCAGGCAGTCGCCGGGCACCAGCTGCACGCGGTGGGCCAGCTCACCGCCCGGGTGCAGTCGCGCATCGGCGTTCGCCACCACGTCGGGAAGGTCGAGCAGGAATCCCCGCAGGGTCGGGTGGCGTTCCAACAGCGTACCGAGCACGAGTCCTTGGCCGCCGCCGACGTCGGCGATCGTGCCGGACCCGGTCATCGGGAGCATGTCGGCGATGATGTTCGCGGACCATCGGGTCTGCTCGGTCATGGCGCGTTCGAATGTCCGCGCGGAATCCGGCCATGCGGTGTGCAGGTGCTCGTAGAACTTCCGGCCGTGCGTCCCGGTGAAGACCTCGCCTCCGGTCCGTACCGACTCGTCGAGATTCCCCCACAGTTCCCAGAGCCACGGCTCGGTGCACCACAGCACCAGATATTTGACGCTGTTCGGGGAGTCCTCGCGCAGGGCGCGTGACTTCTCGGTGTGGACGAATGAGCCGGCCGTTTTCTCCGCGAAGACACCGTAGGACGTCAGCGACCGCAGGAGCCGCTGAAGTGCGGATGGATTCGCGCCGACCGCTGTCGCGAGTTCATCGGCCGTCGCCGGCGCTTCGCCGAGTGCCTCCGGCAGGCCCAGATTCACGGCCGCGCGCACCGAAGCCGCACAGGCCGCGCTGAGCGCGTGCTCCATCAGCCCCGATACCAGGGAATCGTTCGCCGTCGCCCTGCTCGTCATCGGACACCTCTCCGCCATCTCAAGGAAGCCTGCTCGTCCGCCGTTTCGGCGTCGCGCTCACCGACTCGCCGATGAGCGCGCTCCATTCACCCCGTCAGGGTGTGAGCCGGTGTCCTTCCTGATGGCGGAGCAGCGTGCAGACATCGCGCAGCGCGGACTCCGTGCGGGCGATGTCCGCGTCCGTGAGATGGATGGAGGGTTCGAACCGGACCGAACTCCCCGCGGGCCCGACCGGCAGCACCCGTATCCGGTGCTGCCGCAGCACGTATCCCGCGACGAAGTAGCCGAGCATGCCCGATCCGGCTTTCTCCCGCAGGAGTTCGCAGGACGCGTCCGTCTGGTCCGTGAACTCCATCGCGACCATGAGGCCGATGCCTTCGACGCCGTCCACGACATCCGGGAAGTCGGCCTGGACCGAGGTGAGCATTTCCATCAGCCTGTTCCCGCGCTCGGCGGCCACCCGGTACACCCGGCCGTCGTCGGCCTCCAGCATCTCCAGCACCTTGATGGCGATGGCGGCGGAGAACCCGTCCTTCGCGAAGGTCGAGCTGTGCATGACCTCGAACTCCGGGCGGAAGCGGTCCTGGTGGAAGAGTGCCACCGAGTTCTTGGCGATTCCTCCGCCGATGCTCTTGGCCAGTGTGTAGTAGTCGCCCTGCAGACCCATGTGCGAACTGGCGAGAAACGCACCGGTCCGCCCCATGCCGCTGTGTATCTCGTCGACGATCAAGGGGCATCCGACCGCGTCGCACACCGCCCTGATCTCGCGGGCCGCCGCCTCGGTCAGTGGACGCATGCCGTTCGCGCCCTGGACGGGCTCCACGAAGAAGGCGCCGACGACCGGGAAGTCCCGCTCCACCACCCGCACCACGCCGTCGTCCACCAGGACGTCCAGCAGGCTCTCGCGAAGATCCTCGACGGCCGCCTTCATCGCTTCCGGCCGGTCCGCCGGAAGAAAGCGGGTCGAGGAGGCCAGCGAAGTGAAGGGCGCCCGCCAGTGCGGATTCTGGGTGAGCTGGACACTGGCGACCAGCTTGCCGTGAAAGGCGTTCTCCAGCGCCAGATGGACGGGCCCCTTCTCGACCAGCTCCGCGTTCCTGCGCTCGACCTCGGCGATCAGGCGCTCGAACCTCTCGGTATCGCCGCCCACCTGCCCGACCTGAACATATGCGCTCTCGGAGAGAGTCGCCCGCCCGGTCCGGATCGCCTCGCGCGCTTCCTCGATATGCCGGCTGACGCCGTCCGTGAGTTTCGCTATCCGTGCGCGGCGCTCCAGCTCCGCGTGCTTCACACATATCTCGACGGCCTCGGCCCCGCTGTTGGCGAATATCGCCGCGTAGCGACCGTCCCGGTTCGGCGTCTCCCGTCGTAATATCGCGTTCAGCACCGTGGCTATGTCATTGGCGTGCGACTGCCGGGACAGCTGGACGAACACCGGAATCTGCTGGTCCAGCACGGACTTCGCGTGTTCTGTGATGTCCGGGTCGTTGTGGCCGAAGATCAACGATCCGAATCCACACACATGATCAAGTACCGGAATTTCCTGACCGTCCTCGTCCACGAAGTACAGCGTGTTGGCTTCGGCCCGGGAATACTCGACCCCGAGCCCCACACTGCTCAGCCAGTCGTTCAGCAGGCGGTCCGCAAAGATGGGTTCACTGACTGGGCTGCTCATAACCTGCCTCAATCGCTGGTCCGTTTCGGTGGTCCCGGACTTTACAGGCGAGCATCTCCACCGGCAACAGGTCTAAATCTCCGGGCTTAATCGACTCGAACTTTCGTTTACGTCACGCACTTCCGGCATCCACGCCGGGCTACGGTGATCCGACGACCGAGGCGCGTTCAGGGCGATCAGCCACGTCCCTTGCGGACCGGACAGCAGAGATGGCGGACGAGTTCATGAAACGTGACGACAGTAATGGCGCAGCGGAAAAAGAGCCGGCTTTCCTGACACCGGCTTCCGTTCTGGTCACGCCCGACGACATCCGCTACGAGAACCTGTGCCACGCCTACAACTACCGGTTCGTCGCGAAGCCGGACTATTTCCGTCTTGTTCACTCGCCCCGGCAGGTCGAGGAGGCGGTCCGTGAAGCGGTGGCGGCCGACAAGCGGATCACCGTGCGATCACGCGGGCACTGCGGCGAGGACTTCGTGGCCGCACCCGATGTGGAGGTCATTCTGGATCTCTCCCCCATGTCCCGCGTCGACTTCGACCGGGAACGCAACGCCTTCGTCATCGAGGCCGGCGCTCCCGTGGGAAAGATGATCCATACCCTGTTCCACCACTGGGGCGTCACCGTCCCCGTCGGCTTCTGCATGGGCGTGGGAGCGGGCGGGCACATCAGCGGAGGTGGTTACGGACCGCTGTCCCGGCTGCTCGGGCTCAGCGTCGACCATCTGTACGCGGTCGAAGTGGTGGTCGTGGACCGGGACCGGAACGTGTCGACGGTGGTGGCCACGCGGGAGGAGACCGACCCGAACCGCGACCTCTGGTGGGCCCATACCGGGGGCGGCGGCGGGAACTTCGGTGTGATCACCCGGTACTGGCTGCGTTCCCCGGAGGCGTCCGGCACCGATCCGGCCGGCCTGCTGCCCCGCCCGCCGAGCGCTCTGCACATCGCGGAGGTGAGCTGGCCGTGGCACCGGCTGACCGAGGCCGGCTTCGTCCGGCTGATCGGCAACTTCATGGACTGGCAGATGGCGAACAGCACGGTCGACTCGCCGAACACCGATCTGTACGCCCTGCTCAACTGCCTGCACCGCTCGGCGGGGAACATCGCCCTGCACGCCCATCTGCCCGTGGCCTCGCCGAATCCGCACGCCCGTATGCAGGCCTTCCTCGACGCGCTCGACGCCGGTGTCGGCGTCGCCCCGACCGTCCGGCGCACGTCCCTGCCCTGGCTGGCCGCCAGCCAGTATCTGGCGGTGCCCGACACCGGACCGACGGCCATCGGGCTGCGGTGCAAGGTCAAGTCGGCGGACCTGCGCGCTCCGCACAGCACGGACCAGCTCGCGACCCTCTACCGGCATCTCACCGGGGACGACTATCAAGGAACCTATTCGGCGGTGGAATACATAGCGTACGGCGGCAAGGTGAACACCGTGCCCTCCACCGCGACGGCCATTCCACGAGGCGCCCTGCTGAAGACGTTCTACATGGTCACCTGGCAGGATCCCGCCGAGGACGACAGGCACCTGCGCTGGATCCGCGAACTGTACCGCGATGTGCATGCCGCGACGGGCGGGGTGCCGGTGCCGAACGACATCAACACCGGCGCCTACATCAACTACGCGGACATCGATCTGGCCGACCCGGAATGGAACACCTCCGACGTTCCCTGGCATGCGCTGTATTACGGCGACAACTATCCGAGGCTGCAGGAAGTCAAGGCGAAGTGGGACGCGTTGAACATCTTCCGCCACGCCTTGTCGATTACCGGTACGTCCACCGAAGCAGAAGGAATGTGAGTTCATGAAGACCGAGGCCGACGCCCGCCGCACCGTGATATCGGCGATCTTCGGGACACTGGCCACCCAGGCCGTCGGCGCTGCCGCGCGGCTGGAGCTGGCCGACCGTATCGGCGACGGCGAGGCCGACACCGCCGAACTGGCCCTGGAGTGCGGTCTGCCCGCCGAACAACTGGGCAGGCTGCTGCGCGCCCTGGCCTCGCTCGGCCTGTGCGTCGAGCCCAGCCCCGGCCGGTTCGCGCTCACCGAGTCGGGGGCGCTGCTGCGCCGCGACACCCCGGCGTCGCTGCTGGCCTTCGCCGCCTTCCTGACCCACGACGTCTTCCAGCGCAATTGGCTGAATCTTGAGGAGTCGCTGGGCACCGGCCGACCCGCTTTCGACACGCAGTTCGGCGAGCCGGTGTACGACTATCTGTCGGGCAGGCCGGAGCTGGCCGCGCTGTTCCATTCGGCCATGAGCAAGCGTCATCTGCCGCTGGAGATGGCCGCGGCCATCTCCGCGGTCCACGACCTGGGCCGGTTCCGCACGGTCGTCGATGTCGGCGGCGGTGACGGCACGCTGCTCGCCGCGTTCCTGGCCCGGTATCCGCAGCTGACGGGCACCGTGTACGAGACCGAGGCCGGGGTGGCACGGGCGCGGGAGACCATCGCCGCCGCCGGACTGGAGGACCGGTACCGCGCGGTCGCGGGAGACTTCTTCGTCGACGTACCCGGGGGCGCCGACCTGTATCTCATCAAGAACGTGGTGCTCAACTGGGACGACGACCGCGCGGGGGCGATTCTGCGCCGGGTCCGGGCGGCCATGCCCGACCACGCGAAGCTGCTCATCGCCGAGCCGGTGCTGCCCGACACGGCCGATGTGGACTCCATCAACCACGCGGCCCTGGAGAACCCGTATCTGACCGATCTGCACATGCTGGTCACCATCGGCGGCCGGCAGCGCACCCGGGCGGAGTACACCGCTCTCTGCGCCGGGGCGGGGCTGCGCGTCACCGAGGTCGTGCCGCTGGCCCAGGAGCTGAACGCGTCGCTCATCGAGGCCGTACCCGACATCGCGGCCTGACGGCGTGCGGGTCGGCGGCAGTGGCACCGGCTCACCGCCCGCCACCGCCACTGCCGCCTCCAACCGCCTCCTGCCGCCTTCCGCGGCTGATCAGGAAGGCGGGTCCTCCCGGCGCTGATGCTGCACCAGCCCCTGGCGCAGGGCGATGACCACGGCCTCCGTACGGTCCGCGACGCCGAGCTTGTGGTAGACCATGTGCAGATGGGCCTTCACCGTCTGCTCGGTGATGTGCAGAGCACGGCCGATCCGGCGGTTGGACAGGCCCTGGGCCAGCAGATGGAGCACTTCCTTCTGGCGCCGGGTGAGCGGCAGGGGTTGCTGAGCGGCGTCGGGCCGGGTGTCCCGGGCGCCGGTTTCACCGGCCGGAGCGTCCTCGGTCCGCAGAGGAGTGCGTGGCGCTCCGGCGACCGCCGACTGAGCCGGGACACCACGGGCGCCCCGGTGTCGTGGGGCGACCAGATTCATACGCGCGCGGCGTGCGACATCGCCGAGCTCCTGCAGAAGTGTCAGCACTTCGTCGATCTGGATGATGGCCGCCTGGGCCTCGTCTTCATTCTGGCGTTCCGTTAACGGCATGACATTCACACGATCAATCACCGGGTGATTCGCCTTTCGTTTGGACGACGCGTTCGAAAGAGATCTGCGCACTTCGGGGATCGCTCCGCGATGCCATGGCACGACGAATTCCGGCGACGACCGAAGGTCAATATGGTGACAATCATCCAAATGTTAATCAGGAACCTGGAGGAGATTCTTACCACGGTGTCGGCCGCCGTCAACCGGCGAAACGATTTTGCGACAATCGCCGAGCACCTTCATTTAGTCACCCTCCGGACGGAACCTTTTGACGACCGTCACGGATGATGGACCGGGGCGACCTGCCGCGGTGAGAACGCGAGAAGCAGGCCGCCGGTGGCCGGATGGGTCAGATGCGTGCAGGTGACTCCGAAGACGGTCCTGACGCGTTCGGGGGTGAGTACCTCCGCGGGCGGGCCGCCCGCGACGATCCGCCCGCGGTGCAGGACGTAGAGCCGGTCGCAGTAGGTGGCCGCGAGATTGAGATCGTGCAGCACACACAGCGTCGCACGCCCGAGATCGCGTACGAGCTCCAGGAGTTCGAGCGCCGCGTACACGTCGAGATGGTTGGTCGGTTCGTCCAGGAGAAGCAGCGGGCTCTCCTGGGCGAGCGCGCGGGCCACCAGAGCCCGCTGCCGCTCACCACCGGACAGGGTGGAGAGCCTGCGGGTGCGGTGGTCCGCCAGCCGGACCCGCTCCAGTGCGGCGGTGATCGGCGCGTCCCCGCGACCGGTGGTCGACTCGAAGGTCCGGAGCCACGGTCCGCGCCCCATGGCCACGACTTCCTCCACGGTGAAGTCGAAGTCCGGAGTGCTGTCCTGGGCGACGAGCGCGGCACGCCGGGCGACCTCGCGCTGGCCGAGCGTCGTCACATCGTCGCCGGACAGCTCGACGCGGCCGGCGAACGGATCGAGCGCGCGGTAGATCGTACGGAGCAGCGAGGTCTTGCCGCTGCCGTTGGGGCCGACGAGGCCGACGCGTTCGCCGTCCTCGACGGTCAGATCGCAGTCCGCCACGATCGGGACGGAACCGATCCGGACGCTCACACCGGACAGGGAAAGTCTCATGACGCCTCCGAGCGTCGCAGCAGCCACAGGAAGACCGGCGCGCCGAGCACGGCGGTGACGATCCCGATGGGTAGTTCCTCGGGGCGGACGAGAACCCGGCAGAGCACATCGACGACGACCAGGTAGACCGCGCCGACCAGCATCGCGATGGGGAGCAGCCGGCGGTGGTCCGGGCCGACGACCAGGCGTACGAGATGGGGAACGATGAGTCCCACGAAGCCGATTCCGCCGGACACGGCGACCAGGACGCCGGTCAGGAGGGAGGCGGTGACCAGGAGGCGGATGCGGACGCGGTGCACGGATACGCCGAGCGAGAGCGCCGCGTCGTCACCGGCCGCGAGTGCGTTGAGGGTCCGGGTCCGCAGCATCAGATGGACGCCGACGACCAGCACGGCCGCCGCCGGCACCGCCAGGTTCGACCACGACGACTCCGACAGGGAGCCCAGCAGCCAGAACAGCACCGAGTGCGCCGCGTCGGCGTTGCCGCTCCGGAAGATGACGAAGCTGGTGGCTCCGCTGAACAGATAGGAGAGGGTCACCCCGGCGAGGATCAGCCGGCTCGGGACGACCCGGCCCGCGCGGCGCGACAGTCCGAGGACCGCGGCCATCGCCACGAGCGCTCCGGCGAAGGCCGCGGCCGACGTCGACAGGCCTGCCACCGCCGCCGATCCGAGGGTGATCGCGATGGAGGCCATCAGCCCGGCGCCCGCGGAGACGCCGAGCACATAGGGGTCGGCGAGCGGATTGCGGACGGTCGCCTGCAGCGTGACACCGACGACGGCGAGCCCGGCGCCGACGGCGGCGGCCAGCAGAACGCGCGGCAGCCGCAGGTTCCACACGATCTGGTCGTCCATGACACTCGCGGGCGTCCCGGCGCCGATCAGATGGCCGCCGATGACCTTGGTGACGGTCTCCAGCCGCACCCCGACGGATCCCACGGACACGGCCACGCAGACCGTGACGAGGAGGAGGACGAACAGCAGCGGTGCGACGACGGCCAGGGAGACATGCCGGCCGCCGCGCCGTGGAGTCGGCCGGCCGCCGCCCTGCGAGGGCCCTTCGTCACCGGTGACGGTGGTGGCGGGTGATTGCTTGTGCATCGCGGACCTTACTGGGAGCGGGACGTGCTCGGGTGCAGGAAGCTCGCTATCTCGGTGACGCCCGCCACCGGCCGCGTACTGCCGCGCGCCCCGGTCTTGGCCGCGTCGATGACGAGGACCCGGCCTTCCTTGACCGCGTCGACGGTGGGGAAGGTGCGGTTCAGGAACGCGACCGCGTCGTTCCGGCCCTTCGTCGTCGCCGTGAAGTTGTCCACGATGATGGCCCGGGGGTTGCGGGCGACGATCTGTTCGGCGCTGACCGGGGCGAACTGCCCTGGCAGATCGGCGAAGACGTTCTTGCCGCCCGCCCGTTCGAGCACGTCGTTCGCGAGGCCGCCCGTGGTCACATAGAGCTGGCCGGCGACCTGGGAGATCTCGGCGACCTCGCTCCTGGGCTGCTGGGCGGTCCGCCGGCGTACGTCGTCGAGGCTGCCGCGCAGCTTGTCCCGCAAGGCCTTCGCGCGAGCCTCCACGCCGAAGACCGTGCCGAGTTGGCCGATGTCGGCGTCGAGCGCGTCGAGCCCGGAGGTGTCCGCGCTCAGGTCCGCCGCGCAACCGCCGCCGACCACATAGGTGGCGATGCCCAGCTTCTTCAGTTCGGCGATGCTCGGACTGCCCAGTTTGCCGGAGACCTTCTCGACCTGATCGGTGATCAGGAGATCGGGCTTGGCCGCGATCAGCGCCTCGACGCTCGGATTACGCGTCCCGAGGCTCGGCAGATCCGCGAGGCGCTCCTTCAACTCGGGCGCGGGGGCGGACTCGCCGCGGGTCTTGGCGACGATCCGGTCGCCGACGTCCAACGCGAACAGGGTGTCGGCGATGGCGTCCGTGGTGATCGCCACGCGCTTCGGCACCCGGTCGAGCTCGACGGTGCGACTACAGGACTCGAAGGTGATCCCGCTCGCCGCGCTCTGTTGGCGCGGGCCCGTGTCGGCGCCTGAGCACCCGGTCGCTCCGAGAGCCGTGAGCGCGACGAGGGCGCCGAGCGCGGCCCGGGGCCGGTGCGGAGCAGCGCGTGGCCGGATGCTCGCTGACGGGTGGTCACCATGCGGCTGGAACATGAAGAGCGGTTCCCTTCGGTAGCGGTCGCGAGGGGTATCTCCGGGCGCTGCGCGCATTATTGAATGAGCCTCAGTCGCCATGTTAGGGTACCCTAATGAAACCATCAACATCGCAGACTCCGGGGCTGGCGGGACCCGGCGCCTTACTGCGCCTGCTCGCTCCGATCCGGACCCAACTCGTCATCTGCGCGGTCCTGTCGAGCCTGAGTGCGGCGGCGGGCATCGTGCCCTACATCGCCGTCGCCGAGATCGCCCGGCTCATGCTCGACAACCCCGCGGAGTCGCACACCGCGATCTGGACCTGGGTCGGCATCGGCGCCGCGGGCGGCGGCGCCTGGCTCGTCCTGTTCGTGCAGTCCTCCCGCGTGGGGCACTACGCGGACGCGGCGATCCTGCACGACGTGCGCGTGCAGATCGTGACCCACCTCGGCAAGCTGCCCCTCGGCTGGTTCCGCGCCGCGGGCTCGGGCAAGGTCAAGCGAGCGATGACGGGTGACCTGGAGGAGATGCACGAGGTCATCGCGCACGCCCTGGGGCAGTTGGTCGGGGCGACCACGGTGATGGTCGTCGCGACGGGCTATCTGCTCTTCGTCGATGTCCGCATGGCGTTCGTCGTGCTGGGCGTGCTGTTGCTGATGGGGATCTTCTTCCGTATCTCGATGCGATCCATGACGGCCCATATGAACCGGCTGGTCGCCGCCGACGCGCGCATCAGCGCCGCCAGCGTCGAGTACGCCGACGGGATCCAGGTGGTCAAGACGTTCGGCACCGGGGGCCGGGTCCTGCGCCGCTTCGACGACGCCGTGGACGAGCACACCCAGGCGTTCGCGGCCTGGGTCGCCGAGGTGCGCCACAGCTCGGCGGCTTCGCGGCTGTTCGGCTCGGAGATGGCCGTGCTCACCGCCGTGGCGGCCGTCGGCCTGTTCCTCGTCGACCGCGGCTCGCTGGGCGTCGCAGACCTGGTGGCGTTCCTGGTCGTCGCCATCGGACTGCCCAACTCCATTCTCCCCGCCGTGACCGCCGCCCAGGGAGTGCGCAAGGGCCGGATGGGCGCGGCCAACATCGAGCGGCTGCTGGCCCGTACGCCGCTGCCCGAGCCCGCGGAGCCGCAGCTGCCCGGTGGCCACGGCGTCGAGTTCGACCGGGTCTCCTTCTCCTACGACGGGGTGACCAACGCGGTCGAGGAGATCAGCGCCGTCTGTCCGCCCGGCCGGGTGACCGCGATCGTGGGCCCGTCGGGCGCCGGCAAGACGACCCTCGCCAGCCTGCTGCCGCGCTTCTACGAGGTGACGGAGGGCTCGCTCCGGATCGGCGGGGTGGACGTACGCGCCATCCCGTCCGCGAAGCTGCTGGCGTCGATGTCCCTGGTCTTCCAGGATGTCGCCCTGCTGCGCGACAGCGTGGCGGAGAACATCCGCATCGGCCGGCCCGGCGCGAGCGACGCCGAGGTCCGCGCGGCGGCGGAGGCGGCGCACATCCACGAGGTGATCGAGAGCATGCCCGACGGGTACGACACGCTGCTCGACGCGGGCGGCGGCAGTCTGTCCGGCGGTGAGCGGCAGCGGCTGACGATCGCGCGGGCGATCCTCTCCGGGGCGCCGATCGTCGTCCTGGACGAGGCGACGGCCGCGCTGGACGCCGACAGCGAGTCGGCGGTCCAGGAGGCGCTGGCCAACCTCGCGGTGGGCAAGACCGTGATCGTGATCGCCCACCGGCTGCACACCATCGCGGGCGCCGCCCAGATCCTCGTACTGGAGAACGGCCGGCTGGTCGAACAGGGCCGCCACGAAGAACTGCTCGCGCGCGACGGGCTGTACGCCCGGATGTGGGCCGCACAGGAAGGGGTGCTCGCGTGATCCGCCGCCTTTACCGGCTCTGGCCCAACCCGAAGCTGCTGGCCCGGCTGTGGCTGCTCACCGCGGGGCAGGCCGTCCTGCAGGGCCTGCTGCTGGCGCTGCTCATCCCGATCCTGGACGCCGTCGTGCGCCCCGAACCGGACGTCGGAGCGGCCACCCCGTGGCTGGTGCTCGGCGCGGTCGGCGCGGTGCTGTACGCGGTGCTGAGCATCGTCGCCACCCCGGTGGGCTTCGCGGCGGCGGGCGCGCTCGCGGCCCAGCTGCGGCGGCGGTTGATGCACCATGTGAGCACGCTGACGCTGGGCTGGTTCACCGCCGAGCACAAGGCCCGGCTCGCCCGCGGGGTGACCGCGGACGTGGGCAGCGCCGCGCATCTGGCCGTGACCATCGGCGGGCCCGTGATCACCTCGACCCTGCTGCCCGCGACGGTCGTGGTCGTGACGTTCACGGTCGACTGGCGGATGGCGCTGCTGCTGTGCGCGATCGCGCTGGTCGCCTACATCGCCCTGCAACGGGCCGCGCGGATCTCCGAGATCGCCGAGATCGAGCTGGAGCGAGCGGCGGCCGGGGTCGCCAGCCGGGCGATCGAGCTCGGCCAGGCCCAGCCGGTCCTGCGGGCGGCCGGCCACGCCGAGGGCACACCCCGGATGCGCGCCGCGCTGGAGGACCACCGCGAGACCTATCGGGAGGGCATGCGCCGCGCGCGGCAGCCGTTCTTCGTCTACACCGGTGTGATCATGGCCGGATTCGTCGCAGTGCTCGCACTGACCGCCGAGCTCATGCTCAGCGGGCGCATCGACGCCGCCAAGGCGATCGTGCTGCTCGTGCTGGCCGCCCGCTTCCTGGAGCCGCTCGGCAACCTCATCGAACTCATCGGCGCCCTGCGCGCGTTGCGCAACCAGATCGCGCGGATCGAGGAGCTGCTGTCCACTCCCGCGCTGCCGGTTCCGGCCGAGCCGGTGCGCCGGATCGCCGAGGCCGACGTCGAGTTCTCGAACGTCACCTTCACCTACCCGGGCGGCGACACCCCCGCCCTCAAGGAGGTGTCCCTGCACTGCCCGCCGGGCACCACCACCGCCCTGGTCGGGCCCTCGGGGTCCGGGAAGACGACGGCGACCCGGCTCATCGCCCGGTTCTTCGACATCGATTCGGGAGAGCTGCGCGTCGGTGGCGTCGACGTACGCGAACTCGACCCGGCCACCTTGCTCGACGAGATCGCCATCGTCTTCCAGGACGTCTATCTCTTCGACGACACCATCGAGGACAACCTGCGCCTGGCGCGCCCCGAGGCGACCTGGGAGGAGTTGCAGGAGGCGGCCACCGCGGCGCGGCTCGACGAGGTGATCGAGCGGCTGCCCGCCGGCTGGCAGACCCGGGTGGGCGAGGGCGGCGCGCAGTTGTCGGGCGGCGAACGCCAGCGCGTCGCGATCGCCCGGGCGATGCTCAAGCGGGCTCGTATCGTCCTCGTCGACGAGGCCAGCTCCGCTCTCGACCCGGAGAACGAGGCCGCGATCACCCGGGCCATCGCCAACCTCGGCGCCGACCCCGGCCGTACGGTGATCGTGATCGCCCATCGCCCCGCCACCCTGGCCGCCGCGGATCATGTGGTCGCGCTCGACGGGGGCCGGGTCGTGGAGACGGGCACGCGGGAGGAACTGCTGCTCACGGGTGGCACGTTCGCGCGCCTGAGCTCACAGTACGAGCAGGCACGTCACTGGCGGATCGCCGATGTGAGTTCCTGACCGGCGGTACCGGTACCGGTCACGGACCCGCTCCGCTGTCGGCGATCCGCACCCGAGGGTCGTCGGCAGCCCGGCTCGGGCCTCGTCGCTCAGGCCTCGGTGCTCGGGCCTCGTCGCTCAGGCCTCGGTGCGCAGATAGCGGTGTGCGAGGTCGGTGATGTCGGCGATGAGCTCGTCGGCCAGCCGGTCGATGTCCTCGGCTTCGTGATGCAGCAGCGTGTGGGTGGCCCCGTACCAGGCGCTGTAGATCAGATTCGCCGCCATCGCGGGGTTCGGGGCGTCCGCCGGCGGGTTCGGACGCTCGGTGATGAGGCGCCGGAACGCTTCGACATGCGCGTTCTCCGGGCTGACCTGAATCTCCGTCGTGGCGTTGATGGGAGTGTGGCCGTACAACACGTCGTGCAGTTCGGCGTGTTCCACATAGACGCGGACCGCGTCGCTGAGCCAGGCGTCCACGCGTCCGACCCAGTCGTCGGCGGGCAGTCTCCGCACCGCCTCGTCCTGTCGCTCGACCAGTCGGTCGATGAACCGGGCCTGTACGGCGAGCATGAGGTCGCGTTTGGAGCTGAAGTGCAGATAGAAGGTGCCGATCGCGACACCCGCGCGCTCCGTGATCTCATCGATCCGAGCAGCGTCGATCCCCCGCTCGGCGAACACCCTCTCGGCCGCGTCCATGAGGTCGGCGCGCCGCTCCTCGGCGGGTTTGGTTCGCGGGCGGCCAGGGGTAGCTCGGCGGCGCACACTCATTTCACGGATTCTACGTGGTGGGCATGGGCCGGACACCGGTGGGGTGACACCCCTCTTGTACTGTGCAATGTCACACCGTACATTGCGAGTTCCGGTCCACGATCGAGGAGGAACGAGCATGGCGGATGCGCATCAGGAGCCGGTCGTGGCCGATGAACCGGACGAGAACAGGGCGCGGAAGAACGGCCTGTACGGGGACGTGAGCGGCGAGCTCGCCGAGAACATGAAGCAGGGCTGGGCGGACACCGAGCGCCACGACCTCGAACCCGTCGCGCAGGCGGCGTACACCGCACGCCGCCGGGCTGCGCTCTCCGCCCGGTTCCCCGGTGAACTCCTGGTGATCCCCGCCGGAAACCCTAAGGTCCGCGCCAACGACACGAACTACCCGTTCCGGCCGTCCTCCGACTACGCCTATCTGACGGGCGACCGGTCGCAGGACTCCGTGCTGGTCCTGGAGCCCGGCCGGGGCGGCGAGCACAGGGCCATCGCCTATCTGCGTCCCCGGTCCGACCGCGAGAACGGCGAGTTCTGGCTCGACTACCACGGCGAGCTCTGGGACGGCCGCCGCAACAGCCTCACCGAGAGCGAGCGGCTGCTCGGCCTGCCCTGCCGTGATGTCCGCACCCTCACCGAGCGGCTCGCCGCGGCCTCCGGCCCGATCCGGCTGCTGCGCGGCTACGACGCGGGCGTCGACGCCGCCCTCGCCGACAGGGTGACCGCCGAGCGGGACGCCGAGTTCCGCGCCGCGCTGTCCGAACTGCGCCTGATCAAAGACGCGTTCGAGATCGCCGACCTGCGTGACGCCTGTCGGGCGACCGCCCGTGGCTTCGAGGACGTGGTGCGCGTCCTCGGCACGGACACGCCGACGCCGGAGCGGGTCATCGAGGGCACTTTCTGGATGCGCGCGCGGATCGAGGGCAACGACGTCGGCTACGCGTCGGTCTGCGCGGCGGGACCGCACGCCACGACCCTGCACTGGGTCCGCAACGACGGCGAGACCCGCCCGGGCGAACTGCTGCTGATCGACGCCGGAGTGGAGAGCCGCAACCTCTACACCGCCGACGTCACCCGCACCCTGCCGGTCGACGGCCGTTTCACACCGGTCCAGCGCACGGTGTACGACGCGGTGTACGAGGCGCAGTCGGCCGGTATCGCCGCGGTCAGGCCCGGCGCCGAATACCGGGACTTCCACCATGCCGCCCAGCGGGTGCTGGCCGAACACCTGGCCTCCTGGGGCCTGTTCGGCGGGAGGTCGGTGGACGAGGCGTACGAACTGGGGCTGCACCGCCGCTGGACGCTGGCCGGCACGGGGCACATGCTCGGCCTGGACGTCCACGACTGCGCGAAGGCCCGCACCGAGCTGTACGTGGACGGGACGCTGGCGGCGGGCATGGTGCTCACCGTCGAGCCGGGCCTGTACTTCCAGTCGGACGACCTGACCGTGCCCGAGGAGCTCCGCGGCATCGGTGTGCGGATCGAGGACGACTTCCTGGTCACCGAGGAGGGCAACGAGAACCTCTCGGCCGACCTTCCGCGGGCCGCCGCCGAGGTGGAGGCGTGGATGGCCCGGCTGCGGGGCTGACGACGGGAACAGGCACATGACCCGGACACCTGATGACACGGGTGCCGGATGACGGGAAGGCGTGCGATGGAACAGCGGGACGGCTCGCGCGGGGCCAGGAACCACGACCGTCGGACACCGGCCGCGGTGGCCGAGGTCTTTCGGCAGGGGTGGGCGGACACGGACAGAAGGCTTCCGCCCGTCTCCGGAGCCGCGAGCGCGGCCAAACGGCGTGCGGCGGTGTCCGAGCGGTTCCCCGGCGAGCGGATCGTCGTCCCGTCGGGCGGGCTCAGGACCCGCAGCAACGACTTCGACTACGCCTTCCGGCCGCATTCCGCGTTCATCCACCTCACCTCCGAGCAGGGGACATCGGCGGTGCCGGACAGTGTGCTCGTCCTCGAACCCACCGGCAGCGGGCACGAGGTCACCCTGTTCACCCGGCCGCGGTCACCGCGCGACGCCGGTCCGTCCGGGGCGGAGTTCTACAGCGACCGGCAGCACGGCGAGTTCTGGGTCGGCCGGCGCCGGACGCTCCGGGAGACCGCCGACGCCCTCGGCGTCGACGCGGCCGCCCGGGACGGCGTGGAGCGGGCGCTCGGCGGCGGCGTACCGACCCGGGTGGTGCGCGGCGTGGACGCGCTCGTCGACGCGCTGGTCCCGGCGTCCGGCCCCGCCGACGCCGAACTGCTCTCCTTGCTCTCGGAGTTGCGGCTGGTCAAGGACGAGTGGGAGATCGAGCAGCTGCGCGCCGCCGTGGGGCACACGGTCGCCGGCTTCCACGACGTCGTCGGTGAACTGCCCCACGCCACCCGCCTCGCGCGGGGCGAGCGGTGGGTCGAAGGCACCTTCAACCGGCGGGCCCGGCTGGAGGGTTACGGCCTGGGGTTCGAGACCATCGCGGCGGCCGGCGCGCACGCGTGCGTGCTGCACTGGATGCACAACGACGGGCCGGTACGGGAAGGGGAGCTGCTCCTGCTGGACGCGGGTGTCGAGGCCGACTCGCTCTACACCGGGGACGTCACCCGGACGCTGCCGGTCGGCGGCCGCTTCACGGATGTCCAACGCCGCGTCTACGAGCTGGTGTTCACCGCCCAGTCGGCCGGCATCGCGGCGCTGCGGCCCGGTGCGCCGTACGGCGCGTTCCACGACGCGGCGACACACGTCATCGCCGAGGGGCTCGACTCCTGGGGGCTGCGGCCCGGTGGCGGGTCGATCCCTCACGAGCCCGACCTGTACCGCCGCTACACCGTCTGCGGTACGGGCCACATGCTCGGCCTGGACTGCCACGACTGCGCGGCCGCCCGCAGCGAGACGTACCTGGGCGGCGTGCTGGAGGAGGGCCATGTGCTCACCGTCGAGCCCGGGTTGTACTTCCAGCCCGACGACCTGACGATTCCCGAGGAGCTGCGCGGCATCGGCGTACGGATCGAGGACGACTTCGTGATCACGTCCGACGGTGCGCTGTGCCTGTCGTCGGGGCTGCCGCGCGGTGCGGACGAGGTCGAGGCGTGGATGGCCGCGTCGCGGTGACGGAACCGAGGCCCCAGGCGGTGCCCGGACACGCCGCATTGGCTCAATAGCCTTCTTTTTTCGCACACTTGTGATCGAGGTCAGGCCACCTTTGTGCGGTCGGTGCGCAGATTTTTCAGAGATTCACCCGTCCGAAGGAGCGCACTACGGCATAGGATCATGCCGCGCGCCCCTGGGGCCTCTCCTGTCCCACCAGCATCGTTGACCCCATCTGCACGCCCTCACCGACACCCCCCACAACCCGTTAACAGGTATCTGCGTGTCACCGATATTCGAGCCCGGCTCCGGCGACGGAGCCGCGCAGTGAAAATCAATCGTCGCCTCGTACTTCTCGTCACCGCACCGCTCACCGTGGCCGTCGCCTTCGCGGTTCTCGCCCTCGCACCCGCGACGAACCAGGCGCTCCAGGCCGACCGGCTGACCTCGATGGTCGATGCCGCCGACGGAGCGAGCGAGTTGGCCCACCGGTTGCAGCGTGAGCGGGCGGCGGCCACCGCTCTGATCTCCGAACAGGGGGACGCGGAAGCGTTCCGGTTGCGTGCGAACGCGACCGACGAGAGCATCGCCGCGTTCCGCGACCGGACCAGGGGACTCTCCTCGGTACCCGGCAGCGCACAGGGCGCCCTGGACCGTATCGAGCGCTTCATCGAGGAGATGCCCGGGCTCCGCGCCCAGGTGCGCTCGGGCAGCAGTACCGTCTCCGCGCTCGCCTTCGGCTATCGGATTGTGATCGCCGACCTCAACAGCTACCGCGACGGCATCGCGCAGGCGGACGGCGTCGACGCCGACATCGCGGACCGGATCCGTGCCGCGGCCGCCCTGTCCGAGGCCGCCGAGCACACCGCCCAGCAGCAGGTCACCGTGGCGAGGGCCCAGGCCGCGGGGGGTTTCACCACCGCCTCGCAGCGGACCTTCGACGCCGGCCGGATGGGCTACACCGAGTCGATCGGCGTCATGTTCGACCTCGGTCCGGGCGAATGGCGGACCTGGCTGGAGCGCACCCTGTCCGGGGCGAAGGCGCTGGAGGCCCGGCGGCTGGAGGACGAGATCGGGCGCACGGGCGCCGGCAAGGACATCACGGTCACCCCGAAGGAGTGGCAGAAGGCCGCGGGCGACCGTCAGGAGCTGCTGCGTTCGGTGGAGAAGCGGGTCGACGCCGCCGTCCTCGCCCAGGTCTCCGACGTACGCACCAGGCTCGTCTGGACGGCCGGCGCGGAGGTCGCCCTGGTGGTCCTGACCCTGGTCGGCGTCGTCGTCGTCGCGATCCGCCTGGGTCGCGTCATGATCCGGCGGCTGCGCGATCTGCGCAACGCCGCGCACGAGGTGGCCCACTCCGGGCTGCCCGCCGTGATGAACGAGCTGTCCCGGCCCGGCGCGCTGCGCGGGGCGACGCCCGAGGAGGTGGCCCGGCGGACCGGCGACCCGGTCAGGACCACGGGCCAGGACGAGATCGGCGAAGTCGGTGAGGCGTTCAACGCCGTCCACCACGAGGCCGTCCGCCTCGCCGCACAACAGGCGCAGGCGCACGAGCAGTTGGCCGAGACTCTGGTCGGAGTCGCGCGCCGGGGAGCCCGGTTGACCGCGGTCATGGTGTCCGAGCTGGACACCGTGCAGCGCGACGAGGCCGACCCCGTACGGATGAAGACCCTCTTCGCCCTCGACCACCTCGCGGTCCGCATGGAGCGCAACACCAACAACCTGCTGGTACTGGGCGGTTACGGCAACGCCCGGGTGCGCTCGGCCGATGTCGGGTGCTCCACCGTCATCGTGGCCGCCGCCCAGCAGATCGAGCGGTTCGACCGTGTCTCGCTCGGCGTGATCGAGTCGGGGATCGGCATCACCGCCCGCGCCGTGCACGACGTGGCGCACATCCTGGCGGAGCTGCTCGACAACGCGACCCGCTATTCGCCCCCGGACAAGCAGGTCGGGGTCGCCGTCTGGCGGCTGTGGGACCGGGCCGTCGTGCAGATCGTCGACGAGGGCGTGGGCATCACGGCGGAGCGCCGCGCGGTCCACAACGCCGCGCTGCGCGAACCGCAGGCGGGCATCGGCGACGTACGGTCCATGGGTCTGCATGTGGTGGCACGGCTCGCCGCGCGCCACGGCATCGTTGTCGAACTGCGCGACTCCTCGGGCCCCGGCACCATCGCCGAGGTCACGCTGCCCGCGAAGGTGCTGGCCCTGGACTTCAAGGAGGCCCAGGGGCCGTCGCGGGGCGGGCCCGGCAACGATGTCGGCTACGAGGCGCCGCGCCCGATCACACCGCCGGGGCCGACCGGTCGCCGGCAGCCCGCCGCGGCGGACACCTGGCCCGCCCACGGGGGCACCCCGGTCGGGGCGGGGGTCGGCGCCCGCGAGCGGGGGCAGGACAGCGCTCCCGGGGCCGTACCCACGCGTGAGCACGGGCGCGACACGGAGCCCGTACCCGCATCCGCCACCACGGGTGAGCGGGGGCACGAGACCACTCCCGCGCCGCATCCCGTGCACGACGAGCCGGTGTCGCGTGTCGCCGGGGTCAGTTCCTCGGGGCTGCCCCTGCGGCAGCGCCGAACACCTCAGCAGTGGCCCACCGCCGGCAAACGGGGCGGTGCCGAACAGCGGCCCGGCGCCAGTGCTCCGCGGCCGTCGCCCCGCCGCCGGGACTCCCGGCAAGTCTCCGACGTGCTGGCGGCCTACGCCCAGGGGATCAACCGGAGCACGAACCACCGGGGGCGTTCCGCCCCGGACGACAACACCGAACGGACCGAGAAATGACCACCTCCTCCGACCTGAGCTGGATCCTGAGCGATTTCGCCGGGCGTCTCCCGGAAGTCACCCAGGCGATAGCGGTGTCCGTGGACGGACTCGCGCTGGCGTACACCGGCGTGGAACGCGACGACGCCGAGCGGCTGGCCGCCATCGCGTCCGGCGTCGTCAACCTGCTCTCCGCGGCAGCCCAGTTGACCAATACCGACCCCGTGGAGCACAGTCTCACCGCGATGGAGGGCGGCTACATGTTCTCGATGGCCGTCTCCAGCGGGGCCTCGCTGCTCGTGACCACCACCAGGGACGCGGACATCGGTGAGGTCAGCTACATGATGTCCGAACTGATCAACCAGGTCGGCGACTCGCTGTCCCCCCAGGTCCGCGACCCGAGCCTGCCGCCCGCGCGCTGACCTCCGGCCCGGCCTCCCCCGGCCGCGCCCGGTCCCGACCGGGACACCTCGATCCTGCCGCCCCCCGCCACGCCCGCTGTCCCTCCACCCCTGATGAGAGCCCTCATGTTCCCCTTCACGCCATCGAGTCCCCGCCACCGCAGATTCCGTCCCGTCGGCGCCGCCGCCCTCGCCCTCGGCCTCGCGGCCGTCACCGGGTGCAGCGGCGACAGCGGCTCCTCCGACGACACCGTGAAGGTCGGCCTGGTGGCCTCCCTGTCGGGCACGTACGAGCCGGTCGGCACGGAGCTGCGGGACGGCTTCAAGCTGTATCTGGACACCCACGGCAACAAGCTGGGCGGCCGCAAGGTCGAGCTCATCGTGGCGGACGAGGGCGACGGGCCGCCGACCGCCGTGCCCGCGGCCACCAAGCTGGTCAAGAAGGACAAGGTCGACGTGTTGACGGGCCTCGTCGGCGGCGGCTCGGTCAACGCGGTGCTGCCCCTGACCCAGCAGGCCAAGATCCCCTTCCTGGGGTCGAACGCCCGGCCGCCGGTCAAGGACATCGAGTACGTGTGGACGACGAGCTTCCTGTCCGACGAGCCGGGCAAGGCCATCGCGCCGTACATCAAGGAGAAGGTCGACGGTCCGGTCTACGCGATCGGCCCGGACTACCAGGGCGGTTACGACGAACTCCGCGGCTTCACCGATGAGTTCAAGCGGGTGAAGGGGAAGCTCGCCAACCCGGACGGCAAGACCACCTGGACGCCGTTCCCGAAGACGACCAACTTCATGCCGTACTTCGCGGAGATCGCCAAGACGGACGCCAAGGCCGTCTACTGCTTCTACGCCGGCAAGGCCGCGATCGACTTCGCCAAGCAGTACGCCCAGTCGGACATCGCCGATCTGCCGCTGTACACGGCGTTCGTCACCGAGGGCAGCGTGCTCCAGGCCCAGGGGCCCGCGGCGAAGGACATCTACTCCGTCCTGAACTACGCGGCCGACCTCGACAACGAGGCGAACCGCAAGTTCGCCGCCGACTGGACCGCGGAGCACGACACCCAGCCCACCACCTACGCGATGTCGTCGTACGACGCGGCCGCCGTGCTGGACAAGGCGATCGCCGACGCGGCGAAGGACGGCGACGTGACGCCGCAGACCATCAACAAGGCCATCGCGGGTCTCGGCCAGATCGACAGTCCGCGCGGCGCCTGGGAGTTCGGCGACAAGGCGCACTCGCCGGTGCAGACGTGGTACCTGCGCCAGGTGCGGCCGGACGGCGCCCAGTTGGCCAACGTCATGGTCCAGGACCTGGCGACGCTCGGCAGCTGACATGGATCTCCTGGACGCCCACCTCGTACCGGCGGTGGACGGAGTGGCCTTCGGGCTGCTGCTGTTCGTGGTCGCCGCCGGACTGAGCCTCGCCTTCGGCACGGCGGGCGTGCTGAACCTGTCCCACGGCACGCTGTACGCGATCGGCGCCTACACCGGGGCCGAGCTGAGCGACGGGACCTGGGGCGGGCTCGCCCTCGGCCTGGCCGCCGGAACCGCCGCGGCGTGCGTCGCCGGGGCGGGGCTGTCCGCCGCGACGGCTCCGCTCGCCCGGCGTGGGCATCTCGCGCAGGCACTGCTGACGTTCGGGCTCGCCCTGATCGGCGGTGATCTGCTCGTCCAGTTCTTCGGGGCGGACGAACTGCCCGTACGCGTACCCGAGGCGCTCGACTCCTCGGTGACGCTGCTGGGGCACCGCTACCCCGCCTACCGGCTCTGCTTCATCGTGATGGCCGTGCTGCTCGCGGCGTTCGGGACCTGGGTGCTGACCCGGACCCGGATGGGTGCGGCGGTACGGGCCGCCGCCGACGATCCGCAGATGCTCGCGGCCACCGGGCACAGCCCCCGGGCGGTGCACACCGGCGTTCTCGCGGCGGCGGGTGCGCTGGCCGGGGCGGCGGGCGTGCTCGGGGCGCCGATCATCGGCCCCGGGCCCGGCACGTCGGAAACGGTGCTGATGCTGTCCCTCGTGGTGGTCGTGCTCGGCGGGCTGCGCTCGCTGTGGGCGACCTTCTTCGCGGCGGTCGCCGTGGGCGAGGTGCAGACGCTGGGCGTCTCGTTGGCGCCCGAGCTGGCGCCGTATCTGCTCTTCGCCGCGATGGCGGCGGTCCTGGTGCTGCGCTCCCGCTTCGCGGAACCGGCGACGGCACACGGCCCCGAGGGGCCCGCCCCGGACCCGGTCGCCCGGCTGCGGGGCGCTCTCGCGACCCGGCTGCGACGACCGTCGGGCGGTGCGGCATGGTCGGCGAAGGAAGAGGCGAAGGCGTCGGAGCAGGCGGCGGAGACTCCAGACGTGGTGAAGGCCTCGGAACGGGCGGCGGAGGCTCCAGGAGCGGTGAAGGCCTCGGAGGCGGACCGGGACGTGACGAACCGTGGCCCGTCGTGGGTCGGCCGACTGCCGGGCCGGGCCGCGTGGTGGCAGGCGGCTCCGCTGCTCGTGCTGCTCGTGGTGCTGATCGCCCTGCCGGCCCTGCTCGACGCGTACAGCATCTCGCTGGCCGGTTCCGCGCTGGCCCTGGGGCTGCTCGCGGTCAGCGTCACCATCCTCACCGGTTACGCCGGACTCCCCACCCTCGGGCAGACCGCGCCGTTCGCCGTGGGCGCGTACGCCACCGCGAATCTCGCGGACGCCGGGTGGACCGCGGGCCCCGTCCAGATCGTCCTCTCGGCGCTCGCCGCCGCCGTCTTCTCGGCGGTGGTGGGGCCGGCGGTGATCCGGGCCCGCGGCACCACCGTCCTGATGATCACGCTGGCCATCGGCGAGCTGACCGGTGCGGTCGTCAACCAGCTCAAGTCCGTGACCGGCGGCGCCGACGGACTCGTCGGCTTCCCGGCCACGCAGGCGCTCTGGGGCGGGGAGGGGATGCTGGAGGAGAGCGAGCTGTACAACTACGCGCTCGTCGTCGCCGTCGTCGCCGTCGCCCTCACCCTGCTCGTGCTGCGCTCCCCGGCGGGGAAGCTGCTGACGGGCACCCGGGGCGCCGAGGCGCGGATGCGCGCGTCCGGGCATCCGGTGGGGCGCTACCTGCTGGTGGCCCACATCTGCGCGGGCGCGCTGGCCGGCGTGGGCGGTTCGCTGATGGTGACCGTCCAGCAGTACCTCTCCCCCGCCGACGTCGGATTCGAGATCGCCGCGTTCGCCCTGCTGGCGGTGGTCATCGGCGGTACGACGTCCGTGATCGGCGCGCTGCTGGGCGCCGGGCTGATCGTCGCCACCCGGGACTGGGTCGCCGGTTCCTGGCCCGGCCACGGGCCGCTGCTGCTCGGCGTGCTCTTCGTCGCCACCGTGTACGTGCTGCCGCGCGGTCTTGCGGGTCTGCGCGGCGGATCCGGCGGCGGCAGCGGGCCGTCCTCCGACGCTCCCCGGCCCCAGGATCAGCCGTCGCCCGCTCCCACCTCGGCCCCCGCCGGGAAGGTCTCCCCATGACACCCGCACCCACCACCGGGACCACGGCACCGGCGCCGACACCCCCCGTCCTGGACCTCACCCGGCTCACCCGCCGATACGGCACGCTCACCGCCGTCGACGACGTCAGCCTGCGGCTCCCGGCGGGTGCCCGGCACGCCGTCATCGGCCCCAACGGCGCGGGCAAGACCACCCTGCTCAACCTCATCGCGGGCACGGACCGGCCCGACCACGGCACGATCGCCCTCGACGGCTCCGACATCACCCGGGCGCCCACCGCCAGGCGCAGCCGCCTC
Organism: Streptomyces sp. SID14515; assembly: GCF_010548505.1. Classification (NCBI taxonomy): domain Bacteria; kingdom Bacillati; phylum Actinomycetota; class Actinomycetes; order Kitasatosporales; family Streptomycetaceae; genus Streptomyces; species Streptomyces sp. SID14515. The sequence goes on from NZ_JAAGMH010000115.1 coordinate 162,734, forward strand.
GGCATCGCCCGTAGCTTCCAACAGCCTTCGGTGATAGCGGAGTTGTCGGTGCTGGACAATGTCGTCCTGGCCGGATGGCCGCACCACCCGAAGCGCCGCGGGGCCTGGCGGAGCCCGTCCCGCTACCGGCTGCACACCGAGTCCGCGGGCCGCCATCTGGAGACCGTCGGCCTCGCGGACCTAGCCCACCGGCCGGCCTCCACACTCTCGCACGGGCAGCGCCGCATGCTCGACCTCGCCGCCGCGCTGGCGGGCAACCCCCGGCTGCTGCTCCTGGACGAGCCCGCGGCCGGACTGACCGACGGCGACATCGGCCGGCTGCTCGGCATCCTCGGCGGTCTGCCGGCGAGTGTGGCGGTCATCCTGGTCGAGCACCATGTCGAGGTGGTCGCCCAAATCGCCTCCACCGTGACCGTGTTGGCCGCCGGGAAGGTGCTCGTCACCGGCGAGACCCAGGAGGTGCTGGCGCATCCCGAGGTCCGCGACGCGTACCACGGCACGGGCTCGCCGGCGGCCGTCAGCGAAGCGACGCCCGCCACCGAAGCGGATCCCGTCACCGAAGCGGCGTCCGCAACCGAATCAGCGTCCGCAACCGAAGCGAGAGGATGACCGGCCCCCGATGCTCGAACTCACCGGCCTGACCGCGGGCTACCACGGCGGCACCGTCCTCCACGCGCTCGACCTGTCGGTGCCCGCCGGCACGGTCCATGCCGTCGTCGGCCACAACGGCGCAGGCAAGACCACCCTCGTCCACACCGTCGCCGGGCTGATGCGCCCGAGCGCCGGAACCGTCACCCTGGACGGCCGCGAGGTGACGGGCCGGCCCGCGCACCGGATCGCCCGTGCCGGGATCGGGCTCGTACCGCAGGGCCGCCGGGTGTTCGCCGGGCTCACCGTCGACGAGCACCTGCGGCTGTCCTACCGTCCGCCGCGCCGCGGCGACACGACGCGCCCCAGCGTGTGGACCCCCGCACGCGTCCTGGAACTGCTGCCCCGGCTGGGCGAGCGCCGGGGCAACCGGGGTACGGATCTGTCCGGCGGCGAGCAGCAGATGCTGGCGCTGGCCCGCGCGTTGCTCGGCTCGCCGCGGGTACTGCTGCTCGACGAGCCGACCGAGGGCCTCGCGCCGGTCCTCGTCCGGCAGGTCCACGAGCTGGTGACGACGCTGGCGGCCGAGGGCATCGCCGTACTGCTGGTGTCCCCCAGCCCCGCCCAGGCCGCCGAGTGCGCCCGTACGCTCACGGTCCTCACCTCGGGGCGGGTGACGCTGCGCATGGCCGGTGCGGACGCCCGCGCCGACGCCACCGCGCTGCACGCGGCGCTGGAGCTGGCGCCGACGGCGGCGGCCTGAGACGCGACCGCGGTACGGGCACGGGTGCGACGGCCCACGCAGGGTCGCCGCACCCGTGCCGCGCACTCGTACCGCTTCGTACTCCGCGCCTACCCGCCTTGTGCTGCCTACCCGGCCTTGATGCTGTGGCCGCCGAAGCCGCTGCGCCGGTCGGAGCCCTTGTTCTGGTCCTGCCACCACGCGTCGAACTCGGCCTGGCCCATGGCGGACCAGTCCGGTGTGTTCTCGACCTGCGCGTCACCCATCCGGCGGGCGAGCGCGACCATGGCGGACCCGACGGGCCCGCGCCCGGCGTCGTAACTCTCCAGGACCTCCTTCCAACTGCCCCCGGCCTTCCAGGCGGCCTCCAACGCGGTGGCGTCCTGGAGCGCCTTCACGCTGCCGCCGCCGATGTGCGGGCGGGCGACGCTGGCGGCGTCACCGACGAGGACCATCCGGCCCGAGGTGTAGTGCGGCACCTCCAGGTCGTAGATGGGCTGGATGAAGGTGGTGTCGGCGGGGGTGCGGAGCACTCTGGAGGCCCAGTACGGCGGGAAGTTGTCGGCGACCAGGGCGCGCAGACGCGCGGTGAGCTCGGAGTTGAGCCGGCCCGGCGGCAGTGAGGTGGGGGTCCGCAGGTCGGGGTGGAGGCCGTCGGCCTGCGGAGGCGCGGTGTAGAGCACCCAGTTGAGCCGGTGGCCGCCGACGCCGTCCGGGATGCGGTAGATCATGCAATGGCCACCGGGGAAGACGATGTTGTGCGCGTCGTCGCCGTCCGACGGAAGGTCCGCGACATCCGACGAGGTGCCGCGCCAGCCGATGTATCCGGCGTACGTGGCGTCCGCGCCGGGGAACATGGCCTCGCGCACGACGGAACGGTATCCGTCGGCCCCGATCACCACGTCGAAGTGCTCCTCGTGCCCGTCCGCGAGCCGCAGCGTCACACCGTCGGCGTCCGGCTCCACCCCGGTGACCACCGCACCGGACCGGTAGGCGACCTCCTCGGGCACCCGGCGGCGCAGCTCGCTCCACAACGAGCCCCAGCTGTAGGCCCGGAAGGGGAACGGCTGCTCGCCGACGGCCCGGCCGTGGTCGGCCTCGCCGTCCCGCACGCTCCACACCCGCCGGGTCAGCGGCGCCCAGGGCATCTCCGGCGCGACGTACCCGGCCTCCCGCAGCTCCTCGTACCGGTCGCTCTGGAGCGCGATGCCCACCCCTCTGTCACGGAGCCGGTCATCGGCGCGCTCCAGGACGGTGACCCTCTCCGCTCCGCCGCGCGACGCGGCCAGGGCCGCGGCACACCCCGCTATGCTGCCGCCGACCACGGCGACACTGCCTCCACGCATGACTGGCGCTCCACTCACTCGGTGCTTCCGGCTGTTCCGGCTGTTCCGGCCGCCCGGCCGGACTCGGATCTCGTGGCGGCGCGGCCGGGCGTAAATCGCCCTGTTCCAGGGACTGTTGACCGACCCATGGCCTGAGGTCAGGGGCCGGACCGGATCCTATCGGGCGAGGAGTGCCCGACCCCGGGCGGTGCGCGCCCGGTCGGCGGGCCGGCGGGGGCGCATGCTCCGTACGGCCCCCTCCGCGCTGCGCGTCCACCCGGCCCCCCTTACTGTCTGTGCTGACGTCGTCACCCGGGGAGCCGGGCGTCACCGTGGCCCGCACCCGGCGGGGCGCCCGTCCCGCCCCCGTACAGGAGGAGCCCATGCCGGAGCTGTTCATCGATGGCCAGTGGACCGCGGCCGCCGAGGGGCGGACGCGGGAGATCCGCTGTCCGGCCGACGGCACGCTGGTGGCCGAGGTCGACGAGGGTGGGGTCGAGGACGCCGCCGCGGCCGTCGCCGCGGCCCGGCGCGCCTTCGACCAGGGGGGCTGGCCGGGGACGCCCGCAGCCGAGCGCGGGCGGCTGCTGCTGCGGGTGGCGGAGCTGCTGGAGCGGGACAAGGACGTCTTCGCGCGGGCCGAGTCGCTGGACACGGGGAAGCGGCTGGTCGAGAGCGCCTACGACATGGACGACATCGCGAACTGCTTCCGGTACTTCGGCAACCTCGTCGCGGCCGGGGACGCGGGCCGGGTCGTCGACACCGGGCTCGCGGACGTCGACAGCCGGATCGTGTACGAGCCCGTCGGGGTCTGCACGCTCATCACGCCGTGGAACTATCCGCTGCTCCAGACCGCCTGGAAGGTCGCTCCGGCGCTCGCGGCCGGCAATACGTTCGTGCTCAAGCCGAGTGAGCTGACCCCGCACACCGCCGTCCTGCTCATGCGGCTGCTGGCCGAGGCCGGGCTGCCGGACGGGGTGGCCAATCTGGTACTCGGGGCGGGGGCGGTGGTGGGGGCTCCGCTCACCGAGGATCCGCGGGTCGACATGGTGTCGTTCACCGGCGGGCTCGTCACCGGGCGGCGGATCATGGCGGCCGCCGCGCCCACCGTGAAGAAGGTCGCCCTGGAGCTGGGCGGCAAGAACCCCAACATCGTCTTCGCCGACGCCGACTTCGACACCGCCGTCGACCACGCGCTGATGGCGGTCTTCCTGCACTCGGGGCAGGTCTGCTCCGCCGGGGCGCGGCTCCTCGTCCAGGACGAGCTGCACGACCGGTTCACCGACGAGCTGGTGGCGCGGGCGGGCCGGATCAGGCTCGGCGGGCCGTTCGACGAGGACGCCCGCAGCGGGCCGCTGATCTCGGCCGCGCACCGGGACAAGGTCGAGGCGTACGTGGCCGAGGGCATCGCCGAGGGCGCGGTGCTGCGCTGCGGGGGCGCGCGGCCCGAGGATCCGGCGCTGGCGGGCGGCTTCTACTACCCGCCCACCGTGCTGGACGAGTGCGCCACCTCGATGTCCGTGGTGCAGGACGAGTCGTTCGGTCCGGTGCTCACGGTCGAGCGGTTCCGGGACGAGGACGACGCGGTCCGGCTGGCCAACGACACCGTGTACGGGCTGGCGGGCGCCGTCTGGACGCAGGACGGCGGGCGCGCCCACCGGGTCGCCTCGCGGCTGCGGGCGGGCACCGTGTGGATCAACGACTTCCACCCCTACGTACCGCAGGCGGAGTGGGGCGGGATGAAGCAGTCCGGCTTCGGCCGCGAGCTGGGTCCGGCCGGTCTCGCCGAGTACCAGGAGGCCAAGCACATCTGGCGCAATGTCGCGGCGGTCCCCCAGCGGTGGTTCGAGTGAGCACGGACGGCGGTACGGGGCGGGGTCCGGCCGCGCCGCCGCCCGCTCGCGGGCGGAGCCAGGACGACGACGACGCGCTCGGCGAGCTGGGCTACAAGCCCGAACTCCGGCGCACGCTCGGCAACTTCCACACCTTCGCCGCCGGGATCAGCTACATCTCGATCCTGACCGGCACCTTCCAGCTGTTCTACTTCGGCGTCAGTTTCGGCGGCCCCGCCTACTGGTGGTCCTGGCCGATGGTCTTCTGCGGGCAGCTGATGGTGGCCCTGTGCTTCTGCGAGCTGGCCGCCCGCTATCCGGTGGCCGGTTCGGTCTACAACTGGGCCAAGAAGATGGGCGGTCCGCACGTCGGCTGGCTCGGCGGCTGGATGATGATGACGGCCACCATGGTCACCCTGTCGGCGGTGGCGCTGGCGTACCAGATCACGCTGCCGCAGATCGACGACTGGTTCCAGTTCGTGGGCGACGGCAGCGGCAAGAACGACCAGGCGGCCAACGCCGTCCTGCTGGGCACGGTGCTCATCCTGTTCTCCACGCTGGTGAACGCGTTCGGCGTGAAGCTCATGGCCCGGATCAACTCCGCGGGCGTCTTCATCGAGCTGATCGCCGCCGTGGCCCTGATCGTCTTCCTGGCCGCCCACATCACCCGTGGCCCCAGCACCGCGCTGACGGAGACGTACGGTCTGGGCAGCGGCCAGTCGCTGGGCTACTTCGGCGCGTTCCTCACCGCGTCGCTGGCCTCGGCCTATGTGATGTACGGCTTCGACACCGCGTCCTCGCTCGGCGAGGAGTCGCACAACCCGGGCCGCAACGCGCCCCGCGCCATTCTGCGGGCGCTCATCGCGTCCTTCCTGATCGGCGCGTTCATCCTGCTCTTCGCGCTGCTCTCGGTGCCGGACCTCAAGGCCGAGGAGCTCTCCACCGGCGGACTCCAGTACGTGGTGCTGGCGACGCTCGGCGACACGATCGGGGAGGTCTTCCTCTGGGCGGTGGTCGTCGCGATCACGGTCTGTGTGCTGGCCGTGCAGGCGGCCGGGATCCGGCTGATGTTCGCCATGGCACGGGACAACAACCTGCCCGCCGGATCGAAGCTGGCCAAGGTCAGCCCCCGCTTCCAGACGCCCGTGGTGCCCGCCGTGCTGATCGGGGTGGTGGGCGTCGTCATCCTGGTCGTGAACATCAACCAGCCGCAGATCTTCTCGGTGATCACCAGCATCGCGATCATCATGATCTACGTGGCCTATCTGCTGGTCACCGTGCCCATGCTGCTGCGTCGGCTGCGCGGCGACTGGCAGCCGCGCGAGGGCGCGTTCTCGCTGGGCCGCTGGGGGCTGCCGATCAATGTGCTCGCGGTGCTCTGGGGCACGGCGATGTCGCTCAACCTGGCCTGGCCGCGCGCCGAGGTGTACAACGCGACCGGCCCGCAGCACTGGTATCTGCGATGGGGCGCGTTCCTGTTCATCGGCGTCGTCGCGCTCGGCGGCTTCGCCTACTACTGGTTCGTCCAGCGGCACCGTACCGGCGTGCTCGCCGAGCACCGGTTCGAGGCCCAGGACGACCCCGCCGCCCCCACCGCTCCTCCCCCGCCCCCGCCGGCCGGCTGACGTCCGCGCAGGCCGGCCCGATCCTGGAGACCCGATGCCCGAAGCAAGCCCTGTACCCGCGTTCGATTACGTCGTCGTCGGCGGCGGTACGGCCGGCGCCGTCATCGCCGCCCGGCTCACCGAGGACCCGGCCGTCACCGTCTGTGTGCTGGAGGCGGGCCCCTCGGACGTCGGGGACGACAGCGTCCTGCGGCTGGAGCGGTGGATGGCGCTGCTGGAGTCCGGTTACGACTGGGACTATCCGGTGGAGCCGCAGGAGATGGGCAACAGCTTCATGCGGCATGCCCGCGCCAAGGTGCTCGGCGGCTGTTCCTCGCACAACTCGTGCATCGCCTTCTGGGCCCCGGCCGAGGATCTCGACGAGTGGGGCGCGCTGGGCTGCACCGGCTGGAGCGCGGCGGACTGCTTCCCGCTCTACCGGCGTCTTGAGACGAACGACGCGCCCGGCGACCACCACGGCCGCTCCGGTCCGGTCACCATCCGGACCGTGCCGCCCCGCGACCCGTGCGGTACGGCTCTGCTGGAGGCCTGCGCGGAGGCGGGCATTCCCACCGTGCCGTTCAACACGGGCTCCACGGTGATCCGGGGCGCGCACTGGTTCCAGATCAACGCCCGCGAGGACGGCACCCGTTCCTCGGCCTCGGTGTCGTATCTGCACCCGGTGCTGGGGAAGCGGCCGAACCTGGAGGTACGGACCGGCCTCCAGGCGAAGCGGCTGCTGTTCGACGGCGACCGGTGCTCCGGGGTGGAGTACCTGGAGCCCGACACCGTCCACAGCGGGGCGGTGCACGCCCGGCGCGAGGTGATCGTCTCCTGCGGGGCGATCGACTCCCCGAAGCTGCTGATGCTGTCCGGCATCGGCCCGGCCGGACATCTGCGGGACACCGGGGTGGACGTACGGGTGGACTCCCCCGGCGTCGGCTCGCACCTCCAGGACCACCCGGAGGGCGTGATCATGTGGGAGGCGAAGCGGCCCATGGTCACCACCTCGACCCAGTGGTGGGAGATCGGGATCTTCGCCGACACCGAGCCGGGCCTCGACCGGCCGGACCTGATGTTCCACTACGGCTCGGTGCCGTTCGACATGAACACCTACCGGCGCGGCTACCCGACCTCGGACAACGCCTTCTGCCTGACCCCCAACGTCACCCGCGCCCGGTCGCGGGGCACGGTACGGCTGCGGACCCGGGACTTCCGGGACAAGCCCCGGGTCGATCCGCGCTACTTCACCGACGAGCACGACGTACGGGTGATGACGTACGGGCTGCGGCTGGCGCGGGAGATCGTCGCGCAGCCCCAGATGGCCGACTGGGCGGGCACGGAACTGGCTCCGGGGCCGGGCGCCACCACGGACGCCGAGCTGCTCGACTACATCCGCGAGACGCACAACACCGTGTACCACCCGGCCGGGACCGTCCGCATGGGCCCGGTGGAGGACGTGGACTCGCCGCTCGACCCGCAGCTGCGGGTCAAGGGGGTGCGGGGGCTGCGGGTGGCCGACGCGTCCGTCATGCCGTTCCTGCCGACGGTCAATCCGTGCATCACCACGATGATGATCGGCGAGAAGTGCGCCGATCTGATCAAGGAAGGCGGCCTTCCCGTCACCGCTTGAGTATGCGCCGCCACCGCCCGACTATTCGCACACATGCTCGAATAACGTTACGCTCTCCCCATGGCCGTACACCTGCAAAGCTCACTTTTCGACCAGGAGGCCGAGATCGGCACCCGCCCCCTGAGCGGGCTGCGGCGTACCGATCTGGGGCACGGGGCCTGGATCGACGTGCTGCCGCAATGGCTCCAGGGCGCGGACACGCTGTTCGAGACGCTGGTACGCGATGTCGCCTGGCGGGCCGAGCAGCGTGTCATGTACGAGCGCGTAGTGGCGGTCCCCCGGCTGCTGGCCTTCTTCGGCCGCCGCGACCCTCTTCCGCATCCGGCCCTGGAGGCCGCCCGCACCGAGCTGGGCAGGCATTACGCGGCCGAGCTCGGCGAACCGTTCACCACGGCGGGGCTGTGCTTCTACCGGGACGGGCGGGACGGGGTCGCCTGGCACGGGGACACCGTCGGGCGGGGAGGCACCGAGGACACCATGGTCGCGATCCTCTCGCTGGGCGCCCCCCGGCACCTCGCCCTGCGGCCTCGCCGCCCGGGCCCCGCCCCTGTGCGCAGGCCGCTCGGCCACGGCGACCTGATCGTCATGGGCGGCAGTTGCCAGCGCACCTGGGAGCACGCGATACCCAAGACCGCGCGGGCCGTCGGACCGCGCGTCAGTGTGCAGTTCCGGCCCGACGGAGTGCGCTGACGCCGGTGCCCTGCCCGCCCGGCCCGGGTCACCGCGGTTGTGCCGGTCCCGGGCAGGGCGGATTCTGAGGGTAATGAAACGTGCCGGGGTCGCGCCGTGAGCGCGGCGAACACGGCGGAGAGCGCCGATTTCCGTGGCCCCCTGGACATCACCAGGGCGGCCACGATGGTTCTGGACGCCGAGAACACCGTCATCGGCTGGAGCCCCGCGGCCGCCGAGCTCCTCGGCTACGAGCCCTCCGAGGTCCTGGGGCGGCCCCTGAGCGCGTTCCTCTCGGCGCACCCGGTCGGCAGTACTTCCCCGGACGGCAGCCCTCCCCCGGACGAGCCGCCCGAGCCGCCTGAACTGCTGGAACCGTCCGCGACGTCCGGGCCGCTCGCATCGTCCGAGCCGCCTGAACCGCTCGAACCGCTCGAACAGGCCGGAGCCTCCGGAACGGCCGGTCCCGGCCTCGGGCCGTCGTCCCTGGTCGGCAACGAGATCCATGTGGCACGCACCCGCGACGGCCATGAGCTGCTGGTGGCGACGGCGACCTGCCCGCTGCCGGGCGGCACCGCGGGCGGCGGGACGCCGGGCGCACCGGACCGGATCATGGTGGCGGCCGAGGTCGGGGCGCTGCGGCACTGGGAGTCGCGGATCGCCCTGCTCCAGGGGCTGGCCACCCAGTCGCCCGTCGGGCTGGCGATCTACGACACCGATCTGCGGCTGACCTGGTGCAACACCGCCTACGAACGGGAGATCGGGCAGCCGCTGGCCGCGTTCCGGGGCAAGCGGGCCGACGAGCTGTACTCCAGCGGCTTCTTCGTGAGCCCGGGCTATCCGCAGACGCTCGACGGCGTCATGCACCAGGTGATCGACACCGGTGAGCCGATCCTCGACCTGAACTTCCGGGGGCAGCCGCCCAGCGATCCGGGGAGGGACCACCTGTGGTCCTGCGCCTACTACCGGCTGGAGGACGCCCACGGGCATGTGTTCGGCGTGTGCGAGGACGCCTTCGACATCACCGACCGCTACCGGGTCCAGGAACGGCTGACCCTCCTCGTCGAGGCCGGCCGCCGGATCGGCACGGTCCTGGACGTGGCCACCACCGCCGAGGAGATCGCCGAGGTGGCCGTGCCGGACTTCGCCGCCACCGTACGGGTCGATGTCACCCGGGCCGCGGTGACCGGGGAGACGGCGGCGGTGGGCAGTGCGGCGGACATGTCCCTGCTGCGGGTCGCGGAACGGTCGGAGCCGGGCGCCGGCGCACCGGACCCCGGCCTCCCGGAGACGAGCCCGCCGGAAGCCGCACAGGCCCCCGCCGTCCCCGGCGCGCCCCGGGCGCCGTATCCGCCGGTCGGCTATCCGCCCGGTTCGCCGCAGCACCGCAGCCTGTCCTCCGGTGGGCTCGTGCTCGACGAGGGCACCCTCGTCGTCCCGTTGCGGGCCGGGGGCGGGATCCTGGGGCTCGTCACCTTCGAGCGGGGCGTGGGCCCCGACGCCCCCGACCGGGCGACCACGTTCGACAACGGCGAGGTCGCCCTGGCCGACGAGCTGGCCGCCCGGACCGCCGTCTGCATCGACAACGCGCGCCGCTACACCCGCGAACGCACCGCCTCCCTCGCCCTCCAGCGGCAGTTGCTGCCCCATCACCTGCCGCCGCGGTCCGCGGTGGAGACCGCCTACCGCTATCTACCGGCGGACGATGTGACCGGCGTCGGCGGGGACTGGTTCGACGTGATCCCGCTGTCCGGGACCCGGGTCGGCCTCGTGGTGGGGGACGTGGTCGGGCACGGGCTCCAGGCGGCCGCCACCATGGGCCGGCTCCGCACCTCCGTACGGGCCTTCGCGCAGCTCGACATGGCCCCCGACGAGCTGCTGACCCGGCTGGACGACCTGGTGGGCCAGCCCGCGGAGGAGCGGTCGGACGCGTACGACGGGGTCGTCGAGGCGGACGACGTGATCACCGGGGCGACCTGTCTGTACGCGGTCTACGACCCGGTCTCCCGGCGCTGTGTCATGGCCCGTGCCGGGCATCTGCCTCCGGCGATCGTCGACCCCGGGGGCCGGGTGTCGTTCCCGGACCTGCCCGCCGGGCCGCCGCTGGGCCTGGGCGGCCTGCCGTTCGAGTCGATGGAGATCGACCTGCCGGTGGGCAGCCTGCTGGCGCTGTTCACCGACGGCCTGGTCGAGGCCCGGGACCACGACATCGGCCAGGGTCTCGACGCGCTGGGCCGAGTGCTCCGCGGCCGTTCCACGTCGCTGGAGGAGCTGTGCGACCGGGCGGTGTCCGAGCTGGTGCCCGGCGGCACGAGCGCCGACGACACCGCCCTGCTCCTGGTCCGTACCCGCGAACTGGACGCGGAACAGGTGGCCGACTGGGAGCTGACCGCCGAACCGGTGTCGGTGGGCCGCGCCCGCGAGCTGGCCACCGGGCAACTGGCGGACTGGGGGCTGGAGGAGCTGTCGTTCGCGACCGAGCTGGTCGTCAGCGAGCTGGTCACCAACGCGGTCCGGTACGGGGGCGGGCCGCTGGGGCTGCGCCTCATCCGCGACCGCACCCTGGTGTGCGAGGTCTCGGACACCGGCCACACCTCGCCGCACCTGCGGCACAGCGCGGAGGACGACGAGGGCGGGCGCGGCCTGTTCATCGTGGCGCAGCTCGTCCAGCGGTGGGGCACCCGGTACACCCCGACCGGGAAGACCATCTGGACCGAGCAGAGCCTCCCGTCGGCCGGAACCGGCTGACCGCTGCACCCCCGCACCCCTGCGGCCGGGACGAGCCACTTTGTTGACAACCCAACAGACTTCGACTTAGGTGTGCCTTACCTAAGTCGACTGGGTGTCCGTGGTTCTGGTTACCGATGCCGAGAAAGGTGCTCATCACATGAGTGCTGTTCCCTCCACCCGTACCGTCGCCCGCACGGGCCTCGCCGCGTTCGCCGCCGCCGCACTGGCCGTGACCTTCGCCTCCCCCGCCGCCGCCGCGACCGGCACCCGTACGGTCACCGACGGGGGCACCACCTACAACCTGTCGCTCACCGCGCCCGACACCGCGGCCGCCTCGGGCGCCAACATCACTGTCACCGGCAGCGGTTACAACACCTCCCAGGGCGTCTACGTGAGCCTGTGCGTGGTGGACGGGGCCCAGGGCGACAACAAGCCCTCGCCGTGTCTCGGCGGCCAGGACGAGTCCGGCACCACCGGCGCCTCGCACTGGGTGTCCGGCCTGGGCGGCGGCCTCCCCAACACCTCGCCGTTCGGCGCGGGCGGCACCTTCAGCGTCCAGATCCACGTCAAGGCCGACCTCGGCGGCGGCAACGTCTGCGGCGACACCGTCGAGTGCGCCGTCGTGACCCGCGCCGACCACACCGACACCAACGACCGCAAGTACGACGTCCACGCCCCCATCGACTTCGTGTGACACGGACTCGGCTGACACGGACTCGTGTGACACCGAGCAACTTCCTTGAGCAGTAAAGCCATTCGCCCGGTCCCGGCAGCTCGCGCCGGGGCCGGGCTCCCACGCGTCGTGACGAGGAATGACATGACATCCACTCCGGGCACCGCTCCGGCCGCCGCTCCCGGCACCCCGCCGAGCGGCCGCGGCAAGCTGAGACGCCGGGCGGGTACGGCCGCCGTCGCCGCCCTGCTGCTCGCCGCGATCCCCGCCGGCGCGGCGGTCAGCGCCGACGCCGGCACCCCGAAGACCGCCACCGGTCCGCAGGGCCAGAAGCTCACCGTCTCGGCCACCACCGGACTCGACCCGGCCGGGCAGAAGGTCCGCGTCACCGGCGAGGGGTACGGACTCACCACCGGCGTCTACGTCGCCCTGTGCAAGGACAACGGCGACAACCGGGTGCCCTCCCCCTGCCTCGGCGGGGCGGACATGAGCGGCGGCTCGAAGACCTCGCAGTGGATCGTGCCCCCGGGCGACCCGTACGAGGGCGATCTCGCGCAGGCCTTCGGGCCCGGCGGAACGTTCGACGTGGAGATCGAGGTCACGGCGAAGGGCGACGGCCTCGACTGCGCCGAGGTGTCCTGCTCCCTCGTCACCCGCGCCGACCACCGCGCCGCGGGCGACCGTACGCAGGACGTCCGGATACCCGTCGCCTTCGCGGGCCAGGAGCCCGGCGAACCGGGCGGCGAGGGCGTCGACGTGCCCGCGGGGACCGTCTCGTACAAGGCGGTCGCCGACTTCACCTCGGCGGGCAAGCCGCTGGACCTGCTGCTGCACCCCGACTCGAAGAAGCTCTACGTCGGCGCGGACAACCTCCCCGACACGGCCGACGTCGACGAGCGCGGGCTGCATGTGCTGAACCCGGAGGACGGTACGTCCGAGAGCTGGATCAGCCAGGCCCCCGGGCCCACCGGTGAGCTGCGCGCCTCGACGGCCGCCCGCATCTCGGGGCCGCTGCCGGGCGACGGCGTCGTCTACAACTACCCGCTGCGGGGCGTCGGGGCCGCCAAGGCGGGCGACGAGGCGGCCTCGGGCGTCTGGCTCGCCGGGTCCACCATCACGGACATCGCCCCCGGTACGACTCCGGAGACGGTGCTGGTCGCCCAGGGCGCGAAGCTCTCCGAGATCGACCGGGCAACCGGCGAGGCCACCCGGAGCCTCACCCTGCCGGGCGGCACCCAGTTCGCCGCCGACCCGGAGCGGGGCGCGCTCTGGTACAGCGACTTCGCGGCCGGGAAGCTGCACCGGGTCGACCTCGCGTCGTTCGCGCCGACCGGCTCCTTCGACCTGCCCGGTGCGCAGGGCATGGCCGGATTCACCGAGACCGATCCGGCCACCGGCGCGGTGTGGGTCGGCGTCAACCGGTCCGTGCTGGTCTTCGACGCCACAGGCACGCTGATCAAGACGCTCGTCGGCAAGGACCTGGCCCGCGACGCCGCCTTCGACACCGACAGCGGCCGGGCCTTCGTCGTCTGGCAGGACGGCGGCGACCTCTCCGACCCGGCCAACGACAACAACGGCACACTGACCGTGTACGGCAGCGAGGACTTCGCGGTCGCCGCGAAGGACCTGTCGCTGCCCGGCAACCACACCCAGTCCGGCGCGGCCTCGCTCGCCGTCGAGCCGGGCGGCGGCACGGTCTTCGTGACCAGCCCCGCCGAGGGGAAGATCACCAAGCTGGCCCGGCAGGTCTCGCCCCTGGTGACCCGGGCGCCCGCCGACCTCACGGCTGTGGACGGCGAGGAGGTCGCCCTCACCGCGGAGGCGGAGGGCGCCCCGGAGCCCACGGTCCGCTGGCAGGTCAGCACGGACGGCTCGCAGACCTGGAAGGACGTCGAGGGCGCGACCGAGCCGGCCCTCACGTTCACCGCGCGCACGGCCCAGGACGGCTACCGCTACCGCGCCGAGTTCCGCAACGACGTCGGCACCACCCGGACCACCGCCGTGACGCTCACCGTCACGGCGGCCACGGGCGGCGGCGAGACGGGCGGTGACAGCGGCGGCGACACCGGCGGCACCGGTGAGACCTCCAACAGCGGCGGCAGCAACGGAGGTGACAGCTCGACAGGTGGTGACAGCTCGACCGGTGGCGACAGTTCCACAGGCGGTGACGCGTCCACGGGCGGCGGCGACAGCTCGACCGGTGGCGACAGCGGTACGCAGTCGGGCGGCGGTTCCACTTCCGGCGGTTCCTCAGACGGTGCCACCGGTACGGTCGGCGGCTCCGGCTCCACGGTCGGCGGTGGCGTCGCGGGCGGCACCGGGGCCACTCCGACCTCCGGCGGCGGCAGCCTGGCCGCCACCGGGGCCACTGTGATGTCGGTAACTCTCGCAGCAGCTGGGCTCGTTGGCGCCGGACTGCTGGTCCACCGGCGCGCCAAGCGGCGCACGGACGGCGCGTTCTGACCCCGTAGGCGACCTCGCCGTCCCGCTCACCACCCCTGGCGGCACGGCGAGGATCGCGTGAACCCCCTGGCCGGGCACCCGCCCGCCAGGGGGTTCACGCGTTCCCGGCGCGGCGCACCGGAGCCGGAGCCTCCGCGGGCCACCCGGGACCGCCCGGCAGACACAAGCGCTTACCCGTCTGTCGCTCCCTCAACATCCGTACGCACAAGGCGACATCGGACGGTTCCGGCCGATCGGAGGTGTCTGGGCCGGGCCGTCTGAACTTCACGAGAACTCCAGCGAAATGGCACGTGTGTGGATATCGTGCACCGAGCGAGGGCGCATCCGTCAGTCCATGGGATCGACGGATGCGTCCCGTTTGTGGGGGTGCGACTGTGACTGGGGGGTTCATGGGGCATGTCGAAATACCGGAAACCGACCTATCCGGACCGGTGGAGCTCCGGGGCGCGCCGCGCCCCCGCACCGCCGCCTCCCGGAATCGCACGGCGGCCCTGGAGCAGCTGTGGAGGGCCCCGACGGCACAGCGCGACCCGGCCGGCCCGGCACCGGCCCGGCGGCGGAAGGCGCCCGGACCGGCCCTCGCCGCACTGACCGACCTGCTGGGTCTGGCCGGTCCGGCCTGGCTGCTGCTGCGCGCGGGCGACCAGCCCCGCCCGGTGGCCGCC
>NZ_JAAGMH010000121.1:0-174072 GCF_010548505.1 Streptomyces sp. SID14515
GCCGACCGCATCAGCACCATCCTCCAGGACGCCACCCCCGCACTCCTCCTCACCACCACCAGCACCGCCCCGCAACTGCCCACGACACCAGTGCCGCAACTGCTGCTGGACACCGACCAGGGCCGGGGCACCGAACACCCCGCACACCGCCCCGACGTGACGGTCGCACCGAACGCACCCGCCTACGTGATCTTCACATCCGGTTCCACCGGACGCCCCAAGGGCGTCGTGGTCGGACACGACGCGATCAACAACCGCCTCGCCTGGATGCAGGACACCTACCAACTCGACACCACCGACCGGGTCCTGCAGAAAACACCCTCAGGCTTCGACGTCTCCGTCTGGGAATTCTTCTGGCCCCTGCGCACCGGCGCGACCCTCGTCCTCGCCCGCCCCGAAGGCCACAAAGACCCCGCCTACCTCACCACCCTCATCCAGAACACCGGCATCACCACCGCCCACTTCGTGCCCTCCATGCTCCAGGCCTTCCTCACCGAACCCACCACCCCCCACTGCACCACCCTGCGCCGGATCATCTCCTCCGGCGAAGCCCTCCCCACCGACACCGCCCACCGCTTCCACACCCAACTCCCCACCACCCAACTCCACAACCTCTACGGCCCCACCGAAGCCGCCGTCGACGTCACCGCCCACCACACCACCACCAGCAGCAGTGGAAGTGACACCACCAGCGGTGGAGGCAGTGGTGGTGGTGGTGTTCCGATCGGGCGGCCGATCTGGAACACCCGCACCTACATCCTCGACAACGCCCTGCGCCCCGTCCCCGTCGGCGTCCCCGGAGAGCTCTACCTCGCCGGAATCCAACTCGCCCACGGCTACACCCACCGCCCCGCCCTCACCGCCGAACGCTTCACCGCCAACCCCCACAGCACCACCGGCGAACGCATGTACCGCACCGGCGACATCGCCCGCTGGACCACCGACGGCACCATCGAATACCAAGGCCGCAGCGACGACCAGATCAAACTCCGCGGCTTCCGCATCGAACTCGGCGACATCGAAACCGCACTCACCACCCACCCCCACATCACCCACACCACCGTCCTCCTCCGCGAAGACCAACCCGGCAACAAACAACTCATCGCCTACACCCTCCCCACCCCCGGACACACCCCCCACCCCGACCAACTACGCACCCACGCAGCCACCCACCTCCCCGACCACATGATCCCCGCAGCATTCATCACACTCACCGAACTCCCCCTCACCGCGAACGGGAAGCTGGACCGCAAAGCCCTCCCCGCACCCGACTTCAGCCGCCAAGTCGTCGGCCGCAGCCCCCGCAACCCCCGCGAAGAACTGCTCTGCACCCTCTTCGCCGAAACCCTCAACCTCGACACCGTCACCATCGACGACAACTTCTTCAACCTCGGCGGGCACTCCCTCCTCGCCACCCGCCTCATCAGCCGTATCCGAACCGCCCTCGACACCGAACTCGACGTCCGCACCATCTTCGAAACCCCCACCGTCGCCGGACTCGCCCACCACCTCGACACCACCACCCCCACCACCCGCCCCCACCTCACCCCCCGACCCCGCCCCCACCACACCCCCCTCTCCCCCGCCCAACGCCGCCTCTGGTTCATCAACCGACTGGAGAGTTCGGGCGGCAACTACAACACCGGTCTCTCCCTGCGGCTTTCCGGCGGGCTGGATGTGCCGGCCCTGCGTGCGGCGCTGAACGACGTCATCACCCGGCACGAGAGCCTGCGCACCACCTTCCCGGACACCGACGGCCACCCCCGCCAGGAAATCCACACCCCCGAACAGGCGACCGTCGACCTCACCGTCACCGACGTGACCACCGAAGAACTCGGGGCGGCACTCAGCCGAGCCGCCTCGGCCTCCTACGACCTGGCGGTCGAAACTCCTTTCCGTGCCCACCTGTTCCGGGTGTCGGAGGGCGACCATGTGCTGCTGCTGGTCGTCCACCACATCGCCAGTGACGGTTGGTCCAACGCGCCGTTGTCGAAGGATCTGTCCACCGCCTATGCCGCGCGCAGCGCCGGGGGCGCCCCCGAGTGGCAGCCGCTGCCGGTCCAGTACGCCGACTACACCCTCTGGCAGGACGAGATCCTCGGCGACGAGGACGATTCGCAGAGCGTCCTGGCCGGTCAGCTGGACCACTGGCGCACCACGCTCGCGGACCTCCCGGAGGAGCTGGCCCTCCCCACCGACCGGCCGCGGCCGGCGGAGATGAGCTACCGCGGCGAGCGGGTGCCCATGCACTTCGGGCCCGGCCTCCAGCGTGCAGCTGCCGATCTGGCACGTGATGCGGGAGGGACCGTCTTCATGGTCCTCCAGGCCGCCATCGCCGCCCTGTTGGGCAAGGTCGGCGGAGGTGAGGACATCCCGATCGGTACGGCGGTGGCCGGACGCACCGACGAAGCGCTCGACGACCTTGTCGGCTTCTTCGTCAACACCCTCGTGCTGCGCACCGACCTCTCCGGGAACCCGACCTTCCGCGAGCTCGTCGACCGGGTGAAGGAGACGGACCTGGCGGCCTACGCCCACCAGGACGTGCCCTTCGAGCGCCTCGTCGACGAACTCAACCCGGCTCGTTCCATGGCCAGGCACCCGCTCTTCCAGGTCATGCTGTCGATGCAGAACACCCCGGCCATTGAGGCCGAGTTGGGCGGTATCCCCGCGACCCCGCTGCCGGTGGCGCTCGACACGGCCAAGTTCGATCTCTCCTTCGAGCTGGAGGAGCGGTTCTCCGGTGACGGTTCGCCCGCGGGGCTGGAGGGTGTGATCGAGTTCGCGGTCGATCTCTTCGACCGTGCGTCGGTCGAGGTGCTGGCGGCACGTCTCGGGCAGTTGCTGGAGGCGGCGCTGGGCGATCCGGATCGGGCCGTGTCGACGATCGACGTGCTGACCGCGCGGGAGCGTGAGCGGATTCTGGTGGAGTGGAACGCCACCTCGCGGTCCGTCGAGCCGGTGACCTTCCCGGGGCTGTTCGAGGCCCAGGTGATCCGTGCGCCGCGGGCCACCGCTCTGGAATCTCCCGAACTCACCTATAGCTACGAGGAGTTCAACGAGCGTGCCAATCAGCTGGCGCATCTGCTGATCGAGCGGGGGGTGGGCCGTGAGCAGATCGTGGCGCTCGCGCTGCCCCGGTCGGTGGACATCGCGGTCGCCCAGCTCGCCGTGATGAAGGCCGGAGCCGCCTACCTGCCCGTCGACCCGGACTACCCGGCCGACCGGATCAGCTACATCCTCGACGACGCCGCGCCCGCCCTGCTCATCACCGACACCGAACACGCCCCCCGGCTCCCCGAACACGACCGGGTCCCACGCCTCCTGATCGACACCGCCGGCCTCACCACCGGCCGGCCTCACCACAACCCCGCCGTCCCCGTACAGCTCACCCACCCCGCCTACGTCATCTACACCTCCGGCTCCACCGGCCGCCCCAAGGGCGTCGTCGTCACCCACCAAGGCCTGGCCTCGTTCGCCGCCGCCGAACTCGAACGCTTCGACGTCACCGCCGACAGCCGGGTCCTGCAGTACGCCTCGCCCAGCTTCGACGCGTCCGTCCTGGAGATCTGCATGACCTACGCGGCCGGCGCCACGCTCGTGGTTCCGCCGCCGGGTCCGCTGGCCGACGACGTGCTGGCCGCCGTTCTGCGGGACAGCGCGGTGACCCACGCGCTGATCCCACCGGCGGCCCTGGCCACCGTCGCCGTGCGGCCCGGTGACTTCCCCGCCTTCCGTACCCTCGTGGTCGGAGGCGACGCCACCTCGGCGGAGCTGGTCGACCGCTGGGCGCCGGGCCGCCGCATGGTGAACGCCTACGGTCCGACGGAATCCACCGTCATGGTGACCACCAGCGCCCCCCTGACCGCGCAGAGCGGGACGCCGCCCATCGGCCGGCCGGTTCACAACAGTCGTGTCCACGTCCTCGACGCTGGTCTACGTCCGGTCCCCGCAGGAGTGCCGGGCGAGCTGTACATCGCGGGCCAGGGCCTGGCCCGCGGCTACCTCGGACGGCGCGGGCTGACCGCCGAGCGCTTCGTCGCCGACCCGTACAGCACGACGGGGGAGCGGATGTACCGCACGGGCGACATCGCCCGCTGGACGGCGGACGGCGAACTCGACTACCTCGGCCGCGCCGACAACCAGGTCAAACTCCGCGGCTACCGCATCGAGCTCGGCGAGGTCGAGGCCGCGCTGAACGCCCACGGGACGGTCGACCGGGCCGCGGTTCTGATCCGGGAGGACCAGCCGGGTGTCGCCGTCCTGGTCGCCTACCTCGTGCCCGCCGCCGGCCTCACCACGGACCATGCGGAGCTGCGCCGGCATGTGGCCGAGGCACTGCCCTCGTACATGGTGCCGGGGGCCTTCGTCACCCTGGACACGCTCCCGGTCACCGTCAACGGCAAGCTCGACCGCGAGGCGCTCCCCGCCCCCGACTTCGGGGACCTCCTGGGCACCCGGGAGCCGCGCACCGTACAGGAAGAGGTCTTCTGCGACCTCTTCGCCGAGGTCCTGCGCCTCGAACGCGTCGGCGTCGACGGAAACTTCTTCGAGCTCGGCGGCGACAGCATCGTCTCCCTCCAACTCGTCAGCAAGGCGCACAAGGCCGGGCTGCTGATCAGGACGCGGGACGTCTTCGACTGCCAGACCCCGGCCGCCCTCGCCGAGGTCGCCGTGCCGGTCTCCGCGGTTGTCCACGAGTCGCCCGAAGCGGGACTCGGCCCGGTGCCGCTGACCCCGATCATGCACTGGCTACGGGAACTCGGCGGCCCGGCCGACGGTTTCCAGCAGGCCATGATGGTGCGGACCCCGCCCGGATGCGCCACCGAGCCGATGTCGGCCATGGTTCAGGCGCTGTTGGACCGGCACGACGTGTTGCGCGCCCGGCTGACCCGTCATGCCGGTGGCGAGTGGGAGCTGGAGGTGCGACCGCCCGGGAAGGTCCGGGCGGAGGACGTCCTGAGCCGCGTGGATGTGCATGACACGGACATCGCGGAGGAGGCGAGGGCCGCCCAACGGCGCCTGGACCCGGAATCCGGGGTGATGCTGCAAGCCGTCTGGTTCGACGCGGGTGCCGAATCGGCGGGCCGGCTTCTTCTCGTCATCCACCATCTGGTGGTCGACGGGATCTCCTGGCGCCTGCTGACGCCGGAGCTTCCGGAGCTCTACCGGGCCGCGGCCGAGGGACGTGACACGGGCCCGGGGGAGACGGGCACCTCCTTCCGGAGCTGGGCGCGGAATCTGGCCGAGGAAGCCGGGAAGCCGGGCCGGATCGAGGAACTGCCGCTCTGGGCGGCCATGCTCGGAGAACCCCGGCGGCCGCTGGGAAGCCGAGCGCTGGACCCGGTCCGGGACAAGGCCGCGACCGCCCGCAGGCTCACGCTCTCCCTGCCCGTGGAGCTGACCGAACCGCTCCTGACCCGGCTGCCGACCATCTACCACGCGGGGATCAACGACGTTCTGCTGGCGGCCTTCGCCATCGCCGCGGTCGACTGGCAGCGAGCACGCGGAGCGGGCCGCAGCGTCGTGTTCGACCTCGAAGGGCACGGCCGCGAAGAGCTCGGGGAGAACCTCGACGTCTCCCGTACGGTCGGCTGGTTCACCAGCATGTACCCGGTGCACCTCGATCCGCGGGTTCCGGACCGGGAGTGGCCCGACGTCCGGGCCGGCGGTCCCGCTCTCGGCCGGGTGCTCAAGGAGGTCAAGGAGCAGCTGCGGGCGATACCGGACAACGGCATCGGGTACGGGCTGCTGCGCTACCTCAACGAGGAAGCCGGTGCCGCGCTGTCCGCCCTGCCGGCACCGCAGATCAGCTTCAACTACCTGGGCCGTATCGCCATGGCGGACGGGGCCGGTGACGTGGCGGACTGGTCCGTACTGTCCGACGTGGACCTGGGCGACGGACGCGACCCGGACATGCCGGTCGGGCACGCGCTGGAGCTGAACGCGGTCACCCAGGACCAGGCGGACGGCCCGCGGCTGTCGGCCACCTGGTCCTGGCCTTCGGAGCTGTTCCGCGAGGACGAGGTGCGGGCGCTGGCCGAGGGCTGGTTCAAGGCGCTCGGCGCCCTGGTCGCCCATGCCGAGACGCCGGATGCGGGCGGATTCACTCCGTCGGACCTTCTGGTGGACCTCAACCAGAACGAGATCGACCTCCTGTCGGAGGAATGGGGTTTCTGAACCCGCCCGCACGGAGAACAGGGGAGCCGGGCCGCTCAGTGTGCGCGCGCGGCTTCCCTGCTCCTTCGCTTCGGTGACAGAAGCTTCACGAGCGGCCGCTCCACGGCCACGGTGAGCAGCCGGGCGAGGGCCAGGCTCACCGCGAGATCGAGGCAGACCACGCCGATCGCCTTGGGGACGGAGTAGAGCTCCTCTCCGAACTGCTGGAAGAAGAAGTTCATCACCGGCCAGTGGACGAGGAGGAAGGCGAAGGAGATGTCTCCGAGCCACTCCATGGGGCGGTTCGCGACGATGGACCGGTCGCCCCGCAGGTCGGCCGCCGCGAGGGAGCCGAGGAGCAGTGTCACCGGCACGATGGTCATGGCGACCAGCCGGTACTCCGCGGGGGTCTCCAGCGCGACGAAGTAGAGGACCGCGAGCAGGACCGCGAACGGCAGCGGACCCGGGCCGGTCCAGCGGCCGGCCATGACGATGCGGGCCACCAGGATGCCCAGGACGAACTCCAGCAGCCGGGTCACCGGGAAGATCTGGATGATCCAGAACGCGTCCGTCGAACCGGCGGGCGCGTTCGGCGCCATCCCGGCCTCGGCCGGTACGAGGGCGCGCACCACGGCGGGTATGGCGAAGACCACGGCCAGGACCGCGCCGACGCACCACCACAGGTGCTGGGCCTTGACGCGAGACATCGCCCGATGGAGTACGGGGAACAGCAGGTAGAAGAAGGCGACGCAGGCGAGCGACCAGCTCGGGGCGTTGGCGGCGCCGAAGATCTGGGGGTCGGGCGACCACGCCTGTAGGAGCAGGAGGCTCATGGCCCCCGTCTCGAAGGTCGTCGCGGAGCCGGCGAAGACGACCACGGCCACGGCGAACGTCAGCCAGTGCAGGGGGACGATCTTGGCAAGCCTGCGGCGCCAGAAGAGCAGGGGCGAGTCCTTCTCACGGTGGATCCAGGTGAGGATGAATCCGCCGAGCACGAAGAAGCAGGACAGTCCGACCTTGCCTATTCCGCCCAGATAGTGGCGGTACCACTGCGCGGCTTCGGGATCCGCGAAGGGGACGATGAGCGCGACGTGGCCGATGAACACGACGAGCATGAGAGGGAAGCGGATGCCGGTGAGGGAGGGCAGCCGGGGTCGTGAGGGGTCGGGGGACATGATGTCTGCTCCTGTGTGGGGGATGGTCAGGAGAGACCACAGGATGAGGAGGGGTGTCCCTCCGGTTGGAGGGACACCCTTGCGTCATGAGGCGTGAGCCTGTGACGCTGCTTCCTCGTCGTGGCCTCCCTGTCGGGGTGAAGGGATGGAGGGCAGGGGGTCCGTCGGCGGCTGCTCGGTCCGGCCGCGGGGGCCCGACAGCAGCTGGACGAGCGGACGTTCCACGCCGATGGTGAGCAGCCAGGCGAGGACGATGCTGACCGTGAGATCCAGCAGTGCGACGGCGATGAACTCGGATACCGAGTACATCCGTTGCTGGCCGAAGACCTTGGCGAAGAACATGATCACCGGCCAGTGGACCAGGAAGAACGCGAAACTGATGTCGCCCAGCCACTGCATGGGCCGGGTCGCGAGGAGGGACTTGCGCCCCGCGATGTCGGCCGCGGCGAGACTGCCGGCGAACAGGGCGACCGGGATGATCATCGCGGCGACGAGCCGGTATTCACGCGGTAGCTGGTAGGCGATGAAGAAGCCCACCAGGAGCAGCGCCGTGGCGGGCAGAGGCCGGGCGGCCCCGATCCACCGGCCGGAGATGACCAGGCGTGCCAGCAGAATTCCCAGGAGGAACTCCAGAACGCGCGACACGGGGAAGATCTGGATGAAGTAGAAGGCGTTCAGGGAGGACGCCGGCGACAGGGGGTGGATCATGGGGTCTGCGGGGACCACCGCTCGTACGACGACCGTGATGGAGATGATCGCGGCCACCACCGCGCCGGCGCACCACCACAGACGTCGCGCCGGAACGCGCCGCACGGCCCGGTGCAGGGCGGGAAAGAGCAGGTAGAAGAGGGCCAGGCAGGTCAGTGACCAGCTGGGGGCGTTCATGCTGCCGAAGATTTCGGGATCGATCGACCACGACGAGACCATCAGGAAGTTGAGAACGGCCGCCGTGCCGGAGACGGCCGGATAGGCGAAGATGGCCAGCGAGAGGCCGAAGGTCACCCAGTGCAGGGGTGCGATCCGTACGAACCTGCGCCGCCAGAACTGCAGTGCGGAATCGTGTTCGCGCGCGGTCCACACCAGCAGGAATCCGCTGATGAGGAAGAAGAGCGAGAGGCCGGCCTGGCCGATCCAGCCGGCCCAGGTGTAGTAGGTCTCTCCGGCCTCCGGTGAGCGGAGAGGGATCCCGAGGTGGATGTGGTTGAGGAATACCAGGAGTAGTGCTGGGAATCGGACTCCGGTGAGTGAACTCAGCCGGGAGCCCTTGGGTCTTTCCTTCGTCTCGGTCATCATCATTCCCCCGTTTCGTGGACTGGGTTCGGTGCGGACGGGATCGGGCAGCCGGATCGGTACGTCTGGACCGAGGGCCGCGGAGATACGACGAAACCCTGCAGGATGTGTTCTTGCAGGGTCTTCGTCGCAGAGAGTCCGGACAGCGTCCATGAGCGGTCGCGGTCCGGCCCCCTGCCGTTGTGGGGTGGAGTTACTGCTTCGACGCGGCCTTCTCGTAGGCGCGGATCGTCAGCGGAACCGCGACGACCAGCAGGGCCAGGGAGAGGGCCACGGCCATGGGGACCGCGTGCTGCATCGGGAACGCCGCGTCGGCGGGGACCGGCGGTGCGTTCCCGAACAGCTCCCGAGTGGCCTGGACCACGGAACTGACCGGGTTCCACTGGGAGATCGCCTGCATCCAGCCGGGCAGGCCGTCGAGCGGGATGAACGCGTTCGACAGGAACGCCAGCGGCATCACGATGATGGAGCCGAGGGCGTTCACCGCCGCGGCGTTGGCCAGCTTCAGGCCCAGCAGGGCACCGAGCCAGGAAGCGGCCAGCCCCAGGAGGAGCATCACGCCGAATCCGCCCAGGGCCGACGGAATGCCCTCGTGCACGCGCCAGCCGATCACATAGCCCGGCACCGTCATGAGCGCGAAGCTCCAGATGGTCAGGATCAGATCGTGGGTGGTCCGGCCGATGAGGACGGCGGAACGGGACATCGGCAGCGACCGGAAGCGGTCCATCAGCCCGTTGTCGAGGTCGGAGATCACGCCGAGGGCACTCAGGACCATGTTCCCGAGCACGACCTGGGCGAAGATGCCGGCCATGATGTAGTCCTGGTAGGACTGGCCGCCCGGCACCTCCATCGCGCTGCCGAAGAGATAGCCGAAGACCAGGACGAAGAGCACTGGCAGCAACGTGACACTCAGCAACTGCTGTGGTGTGCGCGTCAGATGCCGAAGGTGCCGGCCGATGAGGGCGGATGAGTGGACAAGGGTCTCGGTCATGCCGCTTTCTCTCCCTGAACGGTCTGCCGCTCTGCGGTGGGTCGGGCCCCCGGGCCTGTCTCGTCGTCGTCGGCTTCTTCGGGCGACACCGGCTGCCCGGTGAGCGCGAGGAAGACGTCGTCCATGGAGGAACGGCGGATCGCGAAGTCGACGGGCTCCACCGCCGCCTCCTTCAGCGCGGTGGTCACCGAGGCGAGGGTGTTCACCCCGCCTACCAGCGGTATGGAGACCGTCTTCGTCTTCTTGTCGATCGACGGGACCTCGGCGGAGGCCTGGCCGACAGCCCGCGTCGCGGCCGGAAGGTCGGCCTCCGTCGCCACGGACACCTCCAGGCGCTCGCCGCCGACCTTCCGCTTGAGCTCCTCCGGGGTGCCCTCGGCGATGAGCCCGCCCTGGTTGAGGACGGCGATCCGGTCGGCCAGCTGATCGGCCTCCTCCAGGTACTGCGTGGTCAGGAGAACGGACACCCCCTTGTTCACCTGCTCCCTGACCATGCCCCACAACAGCTTCCTGCTGGTCACGTCGAGGCCGGTGGTCGGCTCGTCGAGGAAGAGCACGGTGGGAGTGGTGACGAGGCTTGCGGCGAGGTCGAGCCGGCGCCGCATGCCGCCCGAGTACGTCTTGGCCTGCCGGTCGGCGGCATGCGTCAGGTCGAACTGCTCCAGAAGCTCTTCCGCCCTGGTGTGCGCCTTGCGCTTGCCCAGTCCCAGGAGAACACCGATCAGACGGAGGTTCTCCCGTCCGGTGAGCAGGGCGTCGACTGCCGCGTACTGCCCGGTCAGACCGATACGGCGACGGATCTCGCGCTTGTCCTTGGCGAGGTCGAACCCGGCGACCGTGACTTTCCCGCTGTCGTACGGCAACAGCGTGGCGAGGATACGCACGATCGTGGTTTTCCCCGCACCGTTCGGACCGAGCAGTCCCAGCACCTCGCCCTTGGCGACGGACAGGTCGATGCTGTCCAGCACCACATTGTCCGCGTATTTCTTGCGGAGTCCTTCCGCAGAGATCGCTGTCTCCATATCCGTCCACTTCCACATCGGGGATTGGCCAAGCGTTACGGGCATTTCTGCTCATCAAAGGGGCGGCCGGAGGACCGCCGCAAGGGAGGAGTCAGCTAGCTGCCACGGGCGGCCCGCCGAGAGACCGGAGCCGGTCGTGGACCAGGCGGCCGATCTCCGAGACGGCGCCCGGCGACATCATGTCGTTGTGCGTCGCGGCCAGGGGGTGGGTGTCGATGCCCCCGCCGACGTACGGGCTCCACTTGTCGACCATGCGCTGCTCGGCCTCCTCACCGTGTTCGGTGGTCGAGACGACCACCGTCATGCCGCCCCGCAGCTTCTTGGGACGGAATTCCGTCACGATGCGGTAGTTGTTCTTCATCACCTCGGCGAACGCGTCGATGTGATGCGGTTCGAGGCTCCCCAAGGCGCTGTCCCGGCTGCTGACCATTTCCATGACCTGGGCGTACTCGAATACGACGTCCTCACCGATGGAATCGACATCGAATCCCGCGACCATCAGCAGTGCGCGGAAGACGATCTGCTCGGTGTATTCGGGCTGATCGGCGCCGAAGTACTCCTCGAACGGAATCTGGTCGAGGTTGACCAGAAGGCCGATCTCCTCTCCCGCGTCCTGGAGCTGGGTGGCGATCTCGTAGGCGGTCAGCGCACCCATGGACCAGCCGATGAGGTGGTACGGGCCGTGCGGCTGGACCGTACGGATCTGCTCGATGTAGTCCGCGGCCATCTCCGGTACGCTCCGGGCCAGTTCGTCGCCCGGCTTGAAGCCGCGTGCCTGTAGGCCGTAGACGGGGTACTCGGCGCGGATGTGCTTCAGGAACTCGCCGTATCCCCAGGCGAGCCCGCCCGTGGCGTGCACCGCGAACAGGGGCGGCTTCTCCCCGTCGGCGCGGAGCGGCAGCAGGCCTTCGAAGCCGTCGCTCGACGACCCGGAGCCGAGGCTCTCGACGAGCGATGCCACGGTGGGCGTCTCGAAGAGGGCGCGGTTGCTGATCTTGACGCCGAGGACCGAGCGGATCCGGCTGGTGAGCTGAAGGGAGACGATGCTGTCGCCGCCGAGCTCGAAGAAGTTGCCGTCGATGCCGACCCGTTCCAGGCCCAGGGCCTCTGCGAACAGACCGCACAGCAGCTCCTCCCGGGGCGCGCGCGGACCGCGCGACCCCGCCAGCTCCCCGAGATCGGGGGCAGGCAGCGCCTTGTGGTCGAGCTTTCCGTTGGGCGTCACCGGCAGCGCGTCGAGCCGTACGAAGGCGGCCGGCACCATGTACGAGGGCAGGGACGCCGCCAGGTGCCGGCGCAGCTCCGCCTGATCGGCGGCCCCCTCGTCCCCGGCCACCGTGTAGGCCACCAGCGCGGGCTCGCCGGTCTGCTGCGCCCGGACGGTGACCACGGCCTGCGCCACCCGGCCGTGGGAGAGCAGCGCGGACTCGATCTCTCCCAGCTCGATGCGGAAGCCGCGGATCTTCACCTGGTTGTCCGCGCGCCCCAGGTACCTGATCTCCCCCTCTGCCGTCCAGCGGGCCAGGTCGCCGGTCCGGTACATCCGCTCGCCCGGACCGCCGAACGGGCAGGCGACGAACCGTTCCGAGGTCAGCGGGGTCCGGCCGAGATAGCCACGTGCCAGGCCGGCGCCGGCGATGTACAGCTCACCGGCGACTCCGGCCGGGACCGGGCTCAGACCCGAGTCCAGGATGTACACCCGGCTGTTGTGCACCGGACGCCCGATCGTCGGAGTGCCCGTGCCGGCCGTCAGCGGTTGGCCGATCGTGGCCGCGACGGTGGACTCGGTCGGACCGTAGGCATTCACCATCCGGCGGTCCGGAGCCCACCGGTCGACGAGTTCCGCCGAGGTGGCGTCACCGCCGACCACCAGGGACCGGAAAGCGGGGAAGCCGCCGGCCGGTACCGATGCCAGCGCCGCGGGCGGAATCAGCGCGTGCGTCACCTCGAGTTCCAGCAGCACCTCGGCCAGGACGTCCCCGGCCAGCGGCCCCGGGGGCGGGACCACGAGCGTGGCGCCCGCCGCGTACGTCATGCAGATCTCCAGCACCGACGCGTCGAAGCTGGGTGACGCGTACTGCAGTACCCGGCTGTCCCCGGTCACGTCGAACCGCTCCACCTCCACGGCCGCGAAGCTGGCCAGCCCGTGGTGGGTGACCACGACGCCCTTGGGGCGGCCGGTCGAACCGGACGTGTAGATGAGGTACGCGGGCTGTGCCGTGTGGATCGGCACCGCCGGGTTGTGCGTCGGGTGCCCGGAGAGATCGGCGTCGTCCAGGAGGAGGCGCGGTGCGCCACCGCCCTCCGGAAGCCGCCCGGCGTGCTCCGTGTCGGTGATGACCAGCACCGGGGCCGCGTCATCGAGGATGTAGGCGATGCGTTCGGCCGGATAGTCCGGGTCCACCGGCAGATAGGCGGCGCCGGCCTTCACCACGGCGAGCTGCGCCACCGCGATGTCCACCGAGCGGGGCAGCGCGAGGGCGACGACGCACTCGGGCCCCACACCGCGTTCGACCAGGGCGTGCGCGAGCCGGTTGGCGCGCTCGTTCAGCTCCGCGTAGGTGAGCCTGAGATGCCCGGCGTCCACGGCGACCGCCGACGGGGTGCGGGACACCTGGGCCTCGAAGAGCCCGGGCAGGGTGACCGGTTCGACGGGCCGCTCGGTGTCGTTCCACTCGACCAGAATCGTCCGCCGCTCCTGCGGGGTGAGGACGTCGACACCTGCGACAGCGCGCGCGGGATCGGCGGTCACCACGTCGAGGAACCGCTCCAGCCGCACGGCCAGCGCCTCGACCGTCTCCGGGTCGAAGAGCTCCAGCGCGAACTCGATGCTGCCCTCGATGCCCGCCGGGGCGCCGTCCGGGCCCAGCCGCTCGCCGAACTGGAACGACAGGTCGAACTTGGCGACGTCCGTGCCCGTCGGGTACGGGATCATCCGGGCCCCGGGCACCTCGGTCTGCACGGTCGCGTTGTTCTGGAACACCAGCATGACCTGGAAAAGGGGGTGCCTGGCCATGGAACGGACCGGGTTGAGCTCCTCCACCAGGCGCTCGAAGGGCACGTCCTGGTGGGCGTAGGCGGCCAGGTCGGTCGCCCTGGCCTGTTCGACGAGCTCGCGGAAGGACGGATTGCCCGAGAGGTCGGTGCGCAGGACCAGCGTGTTGACGAAGAAGCCGACGACATCGTCCAGCGCCTCGTCGGTGCGGCCCGCGATCACGCTGCCGAGCGGGATGTCGTCCCCGGCGCCCAGCTTGCCCAGCAGGGCCGCGACCGCGGCCTGCATCACCATGAACACACTCGCACCGCACGCGTGCGCCAGGTCCACCACCCGCTGATGGATGTGCGCGGGCAGCCGCAGCGGAATCGTCCGGCCCCGGTAGTCCACCACCGGCGGCCGGGGCCGGTCCATGGGCAGCGGTATCTCCTCCGGGAGATCCGCCAGCGCCGCACGCCAGTAGTCCAGCTGTCCGGCCAGCGCGCCGGCCGGATCGCTCTCCTCGCCCAGCACCTGCCGCTGCCACAGCGTGTAGTCCGCGTACTGGACCGGCAGCGGTTCCCACTCCGGTGCCGCCCCGGACAGCCGCGCCCGGTAAGCCGTCGCCACATCCCGTGCCAGGGGCGTCAGCGACCAGCCGTCGCCCGCGATGTGGTGCACCACGATCAGCAGCACGTGCTCGTCGGCGGAGACCCGGAAGAGCCGCGCCCGCAGCGGGATGTCCCGCGCCAGGTCGAAGCCCTCCCGGGCCGCGGCGCCCACCGCGCCGTCCAGTTCCTCCGAGGACACCACCGTGACCGGCAGCTCCAGGGCGGTCGCCGTGGAGCTGAGGATGTCCTGGCGGGGGCGGCCGTCGGTGTCGGGGAAGACCGTCCGCAGACTCTCGTGACGGTCCACCACATCGCGCAGCGCGGCCTGGAGGGCAGCGGGGTCCACGTCGCCGAGCAGCCTGGTGGCGAGCGGAATGTTGTACGCGGCGTTCGGCCCCTCGAAGCGGTTGAGGAACCACAGCCGCCGCTGGGCCGGCGACAACGGGATCTCCGCCGGACGCCGCATCACGCCCAGCGCCTGACGGGAGCCGTCGGCGGTGTCCAGGCGCTGCGCGAGCCCGGCGACGGTCGGCTGTTCGAAGATCTCGCGCACCGCGAGTTCGACGTCGAACACCGTACGGACGCGGCTGACCAGGCGGGTGGCGAGGAGGGAGTGGCCCCCGAGCTGGAAGAAGCTGTCGTCGATTCCTACGGTCTCCAGGCCGAGGATCTCCGCGAAGAGCGTGCAGAGGACCTCCTCACGCGGGTTCCGGGGGTCGCGGGACGAGGCCAGGCTGCCGAAGTCGGGCGCGGGCAGGGCCTTGCGGTCCAGCTTTCCGTTCGGCGTCAGCGGGAACGACTTCAGTACCACGAAGGCCGAGGGCAGCATGTATTCCGGAAGCGTCAGCGCCGCCCGGCTCCGCAGCTCGTCGGCGTCCGGCTCCTCATCGCTCCGCGCGGGCACGACGTAGGCCACCACACGCTTGTCGCCCGGCCGGTCCTCCCTGACCAGCGCCGTGACCTGGCCGACGGCCGGATGGGCGGCGACGGCGCTCTCGATCTCGCCCAGTTCGATCCGGAAACCGCGGATCTTCACCTGGTGATCGACGCGGCCCACGAATTCCAGCTGTCCGTCCGGCCGCCACTTCACCAGGTCGCCGGTGCGGTACATCCGCTCGCCCGCGGTGCCGAAGGGGCTGGCGACGAAGCGCTCGGCGGTCAGGCCCGGCCGACCGCGGTACCCGTGTGCGACTCCCTCTCCCGCGATGTAGAGCTCTCCCGGTATGCCCGCCGGCATCAACCGCAGCCCGGCGTCCAGCACATACACCTGGGTGTTGGCGATGGGACGCCCGATGGACGGGTCGCCCTCGGCGAAGACCTCGGCGGCGGCGGACCAGATGGTCGTCTCCGTCGGGCCGTAGAGGTTGACGACCCGGGAACCGAGCTCGGCCATCGCCCGGGCCAGCGGGGCGGGCAGTGCCTCCCCGCCGACCAGCATGTGCAGGCCGCGCACGGCTTCGGGGCGCTCGGTGACCAGACTCTGCCAGAGCGAAGGGGTCGCCTGCAGGATGGTCGCCCCCGTGCTCCTCACCAGCTCGGCGAGGAGCGCGGTGTCCCGGACCTCGTCCGAGGCGGCGATCACCACCGACGCTCCGCAGACCAGCGGCAAATACAGCTCAAGTCCCGCGATGTCGAACGCCACCGTCGTCACGGCGAGCAGCCGGTCGGACGGCTGCGGAGACACCCGCTCACGCATGGCGAAGAGGAAGTTGACCAGGTTCCCGGCCGACACCACGACACCCTTGGGCCGGCCCGTGGAACCGGAGGTGTAGATGGCGTACGCCGGGCTCGCGGGCGAGAGCGGACCGGTCCGCTCCACGGCGGCCAGGTCCTCCCCCGAGAGGGCCGCCAGAGCGGCCTGCGTGGTCCCGTCGTCGACGACGACCAGGTCGGAGGGGTCCACCGGCAGTCCCGTCGCCGTGCTCGTGCCGGCGATCACACAGACGGGCCGCGCGTCCGAGAAGATGTACGAGACCCGGTCCGCCGGGTAGTCCGGATCGATCGGCAGGTACGCCGCGCCGGTCTTGGCCACCGCGAGCAGAGCGATCGGCAGCTCCGCGGTCCGCGGCAGGGCCACCGCCACGTAACTCCCCGGTCCGACCCCGCGGGCGATCAGGAGCCGTGCCAGCCGATTGGCCCGGGTGTTGAGCTGCGCGTAGGACAGGCGTGTGCCGCCGGACAGCAGCGCGTCGGCGTCGGGTGTCCGCGCGGCCTGGGCCTCGAACAGCTCCGCGAGGACCTCGTCGGGCACGTCGCGGGCCGTGTCGTTCCAGTCGACGAGCTGCCGGCGGCGCTCGGCGTCGGACAGCACATCGAGCTCGCGCACCGGACGCAGCGGATCGGTCATCGCCTCGGCCACCCGCAGCAGGTGACCGAGGACGCGTTCGGCGGCTTCCGGAGCGAAGACATCGCCGCGGTAGTCCGCCCGCACCAGCAGCCGTTCGCCCATCGGCATCACCGTGACGCCGATCGGGTAGTGCGTGGCGTCGAGGGGCTCGGTGCCCCGAACCGTCAGATCGCCGAGCGACTGGGCCATCGCCTCGTTGTCCACCGGGTAGTTCTCGTACACGAGGATCGTGTCGAAGAGCTCGCCCAACCCGGTCATCTCCCGGATGTCGGTGAGCCCCACGTGCTGGTGGGCCATCAGCTCGGACTGCTGGTCCTGGACGCGGCGCAGGAGGTCGCCCACCGTTTCGGCGGGGTCGAGCCGGACCCGTACCGGCAGGGTGTTGATGAACAGCCCCACCATCGACTCGATGTTCGGGATCTCCGGCGGCCGGCCCGACACCGTGGTGCCGAACACCACGTCGTCCCGGCCGGTCAGGTGCCCCAGGGTGATGGCCCAGGCGACCCCCATGAGCGTGTTCAGCGTGACGCCGTGTTCACGGGCCCTCTCACGCAGGGCCACCGCGAACTCCGGTGACAGCTCCCGCGAGATCCGCTCCGGGACGACCGGCAACCGCCCGGGGTCCACCGGCGCCAGCAGCGTCGGCTCGTCGAGGCCGTCGAGCGCCCGGGTCCACGCCTCCGCGGCAGCACCGCGGTCCTGCTTGGCCAGCCAGACGAGGTAGTCCCGGTAAGGGGCCACCCGGGGTAGAGCGGAGTCGTCCCCCTGCGCGGCGTACAGCTCGAACAACTCTCCCAGCAGCACCGGGTAGGACCAGCCGTCCAGCAGGATGTGGTGGTTGGTGATCGTGAAGAGGTGCTGCCCCTCACCGAGGGCGACCAGACTGAACCGCACCAGCGGGGGAGCGGTCAGATCGAAGCGCCGGTTGCGGTCCTCGTCCAGGTGACGGGCCAGCTCGGCCTCACGGCGCGATGGAGACAGACCACTGAGGTCGAGCTCGGACCACGGCAGCCTCACCTCGGCCGGGATCACCTGGACGGCCTCCCCGTTGTCCAGAGTCCGGAACCCGGCCCGCAGGTTGGCGTGGCGCTTGAGGAGGGCGTCCGCGGCCGCCCGGAGCGCCGCGCCGTCCAGCTCACCGCCGATCTCGAAGGAGAACTGGACGGTGTAGACGTCGTAGCCCTGCTGGTCGTAGAGGGCGTGGAAGAGCAGACCTTCCTGGAGCGGGGCGAGCGGCAGAACGTCCGCCAGCTTCGGCTGCCCGGCCTCCAGTTCGTCGATCTCGCTCTGCGCCAGCCGGACCAGCGAGAGGTCGGACGGCGTGTGGCCGCCCGTACCCGGCCCTTCGGCGTGCGTGACGATCGCCCGCAGGGCGCGGAACCAGGTCTGGGCCAGGTCCCGCACCTCGTCCTCGTCGAACAGCTCCCGCGGCCAGGACCAGTTGGCGACCAGGGACGGCCCCTGGGGCGTCTCCCGTGCCATCGAGTTGAGCGTCAGCGCGTGGGTCAGCGGCATCTGGGGGTCGGCGGCTCCGCCCAGCCCGCTCCCGGAGTCGCCTTCCTCCTCGGAGGCCGAACCGCCCAGCCTGCCCAGGTAGTTGAAGCTGATCTGGGGGGTGGGGAGGGCGGCGAGGGTGGGTGCGGTGTCGGGGTTGAGGTGGCGGAGTAGGCCGTAGCCGGCGCCGTTGTCGGGCAGGGCCCTGAGCTGTTCCTTGATGCTCTTGACGGCGTTGCCGACGGCGGGGCCGCCGGTCCATACGTCCTCCCAGGCGTCTTCGGTGACGCCGGGGGAGAGGTGTACGGGGTAGAGGCTGGTGAACCAGCCGATGGTGCGGGAGATGTCGGTGCCGGGGACGAGTTCCTCACGGCCGTGCCCCTCCAGGTCGATCAACGCGCTGGAGCAGTCGCGGCCCCGCCGCCGCTGCCAGTCCGTCACCGCCAGTGCGAAGCCGGTGAGCAGTACGTCGTTGACGCCCGCGTGGAACGCCGCGGGCACCTGGGACAGCAGCGCCCGCGTGATGTCGGCGGGCAGCGAGACCGACAGGCCCCCGGACGTCGCCACGACGTCACGGCGCGCGTCGAGCGGGCGGGAGCCGAGCAGGGGATCCTCGCCCTGGAGCATGGCGGTCCAGATGTCCAGCTCGCCGGTACGCTCCCCGGCCGCCCGCACCAGCCCGTCGGCCCAGGCGCGGAACGAGGTGCCCACCGGCTCCAGGTCCGGCTCACGGCCGGCCGAGACCGCCTCGTACGCGGCGACGAGATCGGGCATCAGGATGCGCCAGGACACTCCGTCCACGACGAGGTGATGCGCCATGAAAAGAACCTGCCCGGGAGCGTCGGGCCCCGCGTCGTGCCACACCACCTGCACCATCACCCCGTCGCCGGGGGACAGCCGCTCCTGGGCGGCCTGCGCGGCCTCGCTCAGAGGCACGGCACGCGCGTCGGCCCGCCGCACGACATCCTCGGCCCGGACAGCGCCCCGGGGGGGAACCTCCAGCGACCAGGTGCCGTCCGGCGTCCTGTCCAGCCGCAACCGCAGCGCGTCGTGGTGGTCGAGCACCCCCTGGAACGCCTTGGTCAGCGTCCCGAGGTCGTAGTCGCCCGGGACCTGCATCATCATGGCTTGGTTGAACCCGTCCACGGGACCGCCGGTCTCCCGCAGATGGTGAATGATCGGCGTCAGCGGCACCGCGCCCGTCGCGCTGTCCGGCCCGGACCCTTCGGAGGTGCTGCTCCCCGCCTCGTCGGAGAGCTGTGCGGAGGCGGCCAGCGCCTCCACGGTCCGCAGCTGGAAGACGTCACGGGGCGTGAGAGCCAGTCCCGCACGGCGGGCCCGGCTGACGAGCTGGATCGAGATGATGCTGTCGCCACCGAGCTCGAAGAAGCTGTCGTCGATACCGACCTCCGGCAGGCCGAGAACCTCCGCGAACAGCCCGCAGAGCAGTTCCTCGCGCGGGGTGCGCGGGCCGCGGCCGACGACCTGGCGGCTGAAGTCGGGTGCGGGCAGTGCCTTGCGGTCCAGCTTCCCGTTGGCGGTCATCGGCAGGGCGTCCAGGACGACGAACGCCGACGGCACCATGTACTCCGGCACCCGGTCCGACACATGGGCGCGCAGCACCTCGGTGTCGGCGCTCCGGCCGGCCGGGACGACATAGGCGACGAGGCGCTTGACGCCGGGCTGGTCCTCCCGCACCACCACCGCGCTGTGCGCGACCGACCGGTGGCCCGTCAGCACCGAGTCGATCTCGCCGAGCTCGATGCGGAAGCCGCGGATCTTCACCTGGTCGTCCGCGCGCCCCAGGTACTCCAGCAGCCCGTCGGCCGTGCGGCGCACGACATCGCCGGTACGGTACATCCGCTCGCCCGGGACGCCGTACGGGTCCGCCACGAACCGCTCGGATGTCAGCGCCGAGCGCCCGAGATAGCCGCGAGTCACCTGCGGTCCCGCGATGTACAGCTCGCCCGCCATGCCCGCGGGAAGCAGCCGCAGCCGGCTGTCGAGGACATAGGCCCGGGTGTTCCCCAGCGCCCTGCCGATCAGGGGCTTCTCGCTCTCCGCGAAGGGGAGGCAGAGGGTGACGACGGTGCATTCGGTCGGGCCGTAGTAGTTGAAGGCGGATACGTCGGGCAGTTCCCGCATCTCCTGCCAGAGAGCGTCGTCGGTCGCCTCGGCGCCGATCTCCAGCAGACGCGGGCGGTGCTCGGCGGCATCCATCAGCCCGGCCGCCAGCAGCTGCCGCAGATAGGTCGGCGTGGAGAAGACGAAGTCGAGGCGCTGCTGCCGCACGTAGCCGACCATCTGCTCCGGGTCCCGGCGCACCTCGTCGTCGATGACGTGCAGCTCATGGCCGTCCAGCATCCAGATCAGACCGTTGACCGACGCGTCGAAGGTGAAGGCCGCCGTGACACCGGCGCGCACCCGCCGGTCACCCAGCGCCTGTGACCCGGGCCGGAAGAGCTGGGCCCGCTGACTGTGGAAGAGGCTCACGGCGTTGCGGTGCTCGACCGCCACACCCTTGGGCCGGCCCGTCGAACCCGAGGTGTAGATCACGTACGCGAGGTGGTCGGCCCCCACCGGGGCGATCCGGTCGGCCTGGACGAGGTCCTTGTCCGGCAGACCGGCCAGGGCCCGCTCGACCGCGGGGTCGTCCAGGACGACCCGTGGTGTCCCGGCCGCCACGTCGGGCAGACCCGCCGCGGTGCCGTGATGCGTGATCAGGCACGCCGGAGCAGCGTCGTCGAAGAGGTACGCCACCCGGTCGGCCGGGTACTCCGGGTCCAGGGGCAGATACCCGGCGCCCGACTTGAGCACCGCGTACAGGGCCACGACCAGGTCCGCCGAGCGGGGCAGCGAGAGCGCCACGACCCGCTCGGGCCCGGCCCCCCGCTCGACGAGCAGTCGGGCCATGCGGTTGGCGCGGCCGTTGAGCTCCGCGAACGTCAGCCGCTCCGTGCCGCACACCAGAGCCGTGGCGTCCGGGGTGAGTGCCGCCTGCGACTCCAGCAGGCCGTGCAGCGTCTCCTCGGCCGGCAACTCCAGCACGGGTCCCGTGCTCTGCGCCAGCAGCAGCGCGTTCTGCTCGGGGGAGCCGAACTGCCGCAGCCCGACCGGACGCTCGGCGTCCTCGTCGACCGTGCTGAGAAGAAGCACGAGGCTGTCGGCGAGAGACCGCGCCAGCGCGGGATCCAGCACATCCGGCTGGTAGGCCAGGGCGAGTTCCATGGTCTCGCCGACGAGTACGGCGATGGTGAGCGGGTAGTGCGTGTCGTCGCGGTTCTCGCTCGCCACGATGCCGAGCGCACCGGAGGACTTCTGGAGGCTCTGCGAGTCGACCGGGAAGTTCTCGAAGACGAGGATCGAGTCGAAGAGTTCGCTGTGCCCGCTCAGTCGCTGGATCTCGTTGAGCCCCAGGTGCTGGTGAGGCATCAGCTCCGACTGCTCGTCCTGGATCCGGGCCAGCAGATCGTTCAGGCTCTCGGAGGGATCGATGCGGACCCTGACCGGCAGGGTGTTGATGAACAGACCCACCATCGACTCGACCCCGGGGATGTCGGCCGGACGGCCCGAGACCGTCGCACCGAACACCACGTCGTCGCGGCCGGCCAACCGCCCCAGCACCATGGCCCAGGCCGCCTGGACCACGGTGTTGACCGTCACCCCCGCCCGCCGGGCGGCCCGGCCGAGCGCCGCGGTCCGCTCGGCCGACAGTTCCACGGTGAGCTGCCCCCGGCTGAGCGAGGTGCTCCGGCTTCCGGTGGCGAGCAGCGAGGGCCCGTCGAGGCCCGCCAGGGAATGCCGCCAGGCCGCTTCGGCGGCCGGGCGGTCCTGCCGGTCCAGCCAGCCGAGGTACTCGCGGTACGGCGTCACACGAGGCAGCCCGGAATCGTCACCGCCGGTGCCGTAGAGCTCGAACAGCTCGCCCAGAACACGGGCGAACGACCATCCGTCCAACAGGATGTGATGGTGCGTCACCAGGAACCGGTAGCGGTCCTGCCCGACCCTGATGAGGGTGAAGCGCACCAGCGGAGGACGGGCCAGGTCGAACCGGCGGGCGCGGTCCTCGGCGATCAGCCGGTCCAGTTCCCGTTCGCGTTCGGCGTCGGACAGACCACGCAGATCGGCATCGGCCCACGG
The DNA here is from genome assembly GCF_010548505.1 of Streptomyces sp. SID14515. Lineage (NCBI taxonomy): Bacteria > Bacillati > Actinomycetota > Actinomycetes > Kitasatosporales > Streptomycetaceae > Streptomyces > Streptomyces sp. SID14515. Next base: position 22,201 of record NZ_JAAGMH010000121.1, read on the forward strand.
CAGTTCCACTTCGCGGGAGATCAGCTGGACCGGTTCGCCGTTCTTACGGGGCCGGAATCCGGCTCGCAGACTCGCGTGCCGGCGCAACACGCCGGCAGCGGCCCGGCGCAGGGCTTCCGCGTCCAGCTCACCCTCGATCGCGAAGCTGAGCTGGATGGTGTAGACGTCGGCGTCGTCCTCGTCGTACATCGAGTGGAACAGCAGCCCCTGCTGCATGGGCGAGAGCGGGAGAACATCTTCGAGACCGGACTTCGTCATTGCGTTTTCCTTCGGCATCAGTGATCTCCGCTCAGAGCAGGAAGTCGTCTTCGAACTCGGCGATCTCGTCCTGCGACAGGCCTCCGAGCGAGAAGTCGGAGGCGGTGCGACCGCCGGCGTCCGGCCCTTCGGCGTGCGTGACGATCGCTTCCAGGGCCCGGAACCAGCTCTCCGCCAGGTCGCGTACGTCTTCCTCGTCGATCAGTTCCCGCGGCCAGGACCAGCCGGCCGTCAGGGTGGGCCCGTCGGGTCCGTCGATCGCCGCGGCACTGAGGACGAACGCGTACCTGAGCCGCATGCCGTCGTCGCTGCCGCCGCTCACCCCGCTGTCCGCCTCGGGAGCGGGGGACCAGGCGGTCGTCCCGCCGGAGCCGCCCTTCTTGCCGGCCAGTTCGAAGCGGCCCAGGTAGTTGAAGCTGATCTGGGGGGTGGGGAGGGCGGCGAGGGTGGGTGCGGTGTCGGGGTTGAGGTGGCGGAGGAGGCCGTAGCCGGCGCCGTTGTCGGGCAGGGCCCTGAGCTGTTCCTTGATGCTCTTGACGGCGTTGCCGACGGCGGGGCCGCCGGTCCGGATCTCTTCCCAGGCGTCTTCGGTGACGCCGGGGGAGAGGTGTACGGGGTAGAGGCTGGTGAACCAGCCGATGGTGCGGGAGATGTCGGTGCCGGGGACGAGTTCCTCACGGCCGTGCCCCTCCAGGTCGATGAGCGTCCCGGTGGTGTTCTGCCCGCGGCGACGTCGCCAGTCGGCGACGGCCAGTGCGAAGCCGGTGAGGAGGATGTCGTTGACACCCGCGTGGAAGACGGCGGGAACGGTGGTGAGCAGAGGCTCGGTGAGATGAGGGGGAAGTTCCACGGAGAGCGCGCGACTGGTGGCCGCGGTATCCCGGTCCGGGTCGAGAGGACGGTTGCCGAGCAGCGGGTCCTCGGCCCCGAGCATGGCGGTCCAGGTGTCCAGCTCCGCGGTGCGCGCCTCGGTGGAGGCGGCCTCGACCAGCCCCTGGGCCCAGCCGCGGTAGGAGGTTCCGGGCTGTCCGAAGTCGGGCTCGCGTCCGGCCTCGGCCGCATCGTGCGCGGTGGCGAGATCCGGGAGGAGTATGCGCCAGGAGACTCCGTCCACGACCAGGTGGTGCGCCATCAGGAGCAGGCGCCCTTCGACGCCCGGACCACCGTCGAACCAGACGGCCTGGAGCACGACACCGTCGTCGGGCGCGAGTGCGTCCTGAGCCGGCTTGGTCTCCTTCGCCATCAGGCTGCGCAGTTCGCCGCCGTGGACGCCGGCGGTGTCGACGCGGCGCAGGATCCACGCGGCGTCGACGTCACCCTTGGGCCGGACGGTGAACGTCCATGGGCGGCCCTCGGTCCGCGTGGTCCGCAGGCGCAGGATGTCGTGGTGGTCGATGAGGGACTGGAGCGTCGTGGTGAGTGTCTCCACGGTGGCGGTGGCGGGCGTCCGGACGACCATGGCCTGGTAGAAGCCGTCGATCTCGCCGCCTGCCTCGGACAGCCAGTGGATGATCGGCGTCGCCGGGAGGTCACCGGTCCCCGCTTCGGGGTCGTTCGGGGTGTCGACCGCGCTGCCGTCGGAGGCCACCGCGATGGCGGCGAGCGCCTCGACGGTGCGCTGCTGGAAGACGTCACGCGGTGTGAAGACGAGCCCGGCCGCACGGGCGCGGCTGACCAGCTGGATGGAGACGATGCTGTCGCCGCCGAGGTTGAAGAAGTTGTCGTCGATGGTGACGGTGTCGAGGTTGAGGGTTTCGGCGAAGAGGGTGCAGAGCAGTTCTTCGCGGGGGTTGCGGGGGCTGCGGCCGACGACTTGGCGGCTGAAGTCGGGTGCGGGGAGGGCTTTGCGGTCCAGCTTCCCGTTCGCGGTGAGGGGGAGTTCGGTGAGTGTGATGAATGCTGCGGGGATCATGTGGTCGGGGAGGTGGGTGGCTGCGTGGGTGCGTAGTTGGTCGGGGTGGGGGGTGTGTCCGGGGGTGGGGAGGGTGTAGGCGATGAGTTGTTTGTTGCCGGGTTGGTCTTCGCGGAGGAGGACGGTGGTGTGGGTGATGTGGGGGTGGGTGGTGAGTGCGGTTTCGATGTCGCCGAGTTCGATGCGGAAGCCGCGGAGTTTGATCTGGTCGTCGCTGCGGCCTTGGTATTCGATGGTGCCGTCGGTGGTCCAGCGGGCGATGTCGCCGGTGCGGTACATGCGTTCGCCGGTGGTGCTGTGGGGGTTGGCGGTGAAGCGTTCGGCGGTGAGGGCGGGGCGGTGGGTGTAGCCGTGGGCGAGTTGGATTCCGGCGAGGTAGAGCTCTCCGGGGACGCCGACGGGGACGGGGCGCAGGGCGTTGTCGAGGATGTAGGTGCGGGTGTTCCAGATCGGCCGCCCGATCGGAACACCACCACCACTGCCACTACTACTGCCACCACTACTGCCACTGCCACTGCCACTGCTTCCACTGCCACCACTACTGGTGGTGTCACTTCCACTGCTGCTGGTGGTGGTGGTGTGGTGGGCGGTGACGTCGACGGCGGCTTCGGTGGGGCCGTAGAGGTTGTGGAGTTGGGTGGTGGGGAGTTGGGTGTGGAAGCGGTGGGCGGTGTCGGTGGGGAGGGCTTCGCCGGAGGAGATGATCCGGCGCAGGGTGGTGCAGTGGGGGGTGGTGGGTTCGGTGAGGAAGGCCTGGAGCATGGAGGGCACGAAGTGGGCGGTGGTGATGCCGGTGTTCTGGATGAGGGTGGTGAGGTAGGCGGGGTCTTTGTGGCCTTCGGGGCGGGCGAGGACGAGGGTCGCGCCGGTGCGCAGGGGCCAGAAGAATTCCCAGACGGAGACGTCGAAGCCTGAGGGTGTTTTCTGCAGGACCCGGTCGGTGGTGTCGAGTTGGTAGGTGTCCTGCATCCAGGCGAGGCGGTTGTTGATCGCGTCGTGTCCGACCACGACGCCCTTGGGGCGTCCGGTGGAACCGGATGTGAAGATCACGTAGGCGGGTGCGTTCGGTGCGACTGTCACGTCGGGGCGGTGTGCGGGGTGTTCGGTGCCCCGGCCCTGGTCGGTGTCCAGCAGGAGCTGGGGCACTGGTGTTGTGGGCAGTTGCGGGGCGGTGTTGGTGGTGGTGAGGAGGAGTGCGGGGGTGGCGTCCTGGAGGATGGTGCTGATGCGGTCGGCCGGGTAGTCCGGGTCGACCGGTACGTACGCGGCGCCCGCTTTCAGGACGGCGTAGAGGGCGGTGACCAGTTCCACGGAGCGGGGGGCGGCGACCGCGACGAACGTTCCCGGCCCCACTCCCCGGGCGGTCAGTGCGTGCGCGAGCTGGTTCGCCCGGGTGTCCAGTTCCGCATATGTGACAGCCTGGTCCTCGAAGAGGACGGCGGTCGCGTCCGGGGTGCGGGCCACTTGATCCTCGAACCCGGAGACCAGGGTTCCCGGTGTCACCGTGTGGTCGGTCGCGTTCCATCCCTCGACCACCCACCCACGCTCCACCGCGGACAGCACGTCCAGCTCACCGACCCGTACCCGCGGATCGGCCGCGACCGCCTTCAGCAGCCGCACCAGACCCGCCGCCAGCCGACGCGCCGTCTCCTCGTCGAACAGATCCCGGGCGAACTCCAGCCGCCCCGACACACCCGCGGCACCACCCTCCCCATCCCGCAACTCCACGAGTTCGAGCGTGAGGTCGAAGCGGGCTTTGTCGAGGGGAACCTCGTGGGCGGTGGCCCGGACGCCGTTGAGGTTCAACGCCGTCTCGGGGTTGTTGTGCAGGGAGAGCAACACCTGGAAGAGGGGATGACGGGCCAGCGACCTCGCCGGGTTGAGAATCTCCACCAGCCGCTCGAAGGGCAGCTCCTGGTGCGCGTGTGCCGCCAGGTTGGTCTCACGCACGCGGTCCAGCAGCTCATGGAACGCCGGGTCTCCCGACGTGTCCGTACGCAGCACCAGCGTATTGACGAAGAACCCGACCAGATCGTCCAGCGCCGCGTCCGTACGCCCCGCGATCGGCGAGCCGATCGGGATGTCCGAGCCCGCGCCGAACCGCGACAGCAGAGCCGCCAGACCCGCCTGGAGCACCATGAACAGGCTGCTGTCACGCTCCTGGGCCAGGGCGAGCAGCCGCTGGTGTGTGGCCGCGTCCAGGTGTACGGGAACGTCGGCGCCGGCGTAGGTCGCCACCGCGGGACGCACCCGGTCCGTCGGAAGGGCCAGCTCTTCGGGCAGGTCGGCGAGCTGGGATCGCCAGTAGGCGATCTGCTGCGTCAGCGTGCTGTCGGGGTCGGATTCCTCCCCCATGGCGTCCTGTTGCCACACCGTGTAGTCGGCGTACTGCACCGGCAACGGCTCCCACACCGGCTCCTTGCCGACGCACCGTGCCGCGTACGCGACGGAGACATCGCGGGACAGCGGTGCCATGGACCAGCCGTCCCCCGCGATGTGATGCAGCGTCACCAACAGTACGTGCTCGTCGGACGTGAGCTGGAACAGGTTCACCCGGACCGGAATCTCCGACGCCAGGTCGAAGTCCTCCAGGGTGGCCCGGACGAGGGCATCCCGCAGTTCGTCCTCGCCGATCCGGGTGAGACGCAGGTCGAGACGGACCTCGTCGGCCGGCAGGATCTCCTGGCGCGGCCGGCCGTCCGTGTCGGGGAAGACGGTGCGCAGGCTCTCGTGGCGCCCGATCACGTCGGTGAAGGCGTGGCGCAGCGCCTCGGCGTCCAGCGGGCCGCTCAGCCGCAGGGCGGCCGGCAGGTTGTAGTTCCCGCCGCCCCCCTTCATCCGGCTGAGGAACCACAGCCGCTGCTGGGCCGGCGACAGCGGGATCTCAGCCGGTCGTTCCCCGGCGGTCAGCGGCGCGCGGGTGGGGGCCTCGGCGGCCCGGATCCGGGCCGAGACCCCGGCGACCGTCGGGTCCTGGAACAGGTCCCGTACGGTCAGCTCCACCTTGAGCTGGCGACGGATGCGTCCCAGCAGCCGGGTCGCGCTGAGGGAGTGGCCGCCCAGGTCGAAGAAGTGGTCGTCGATGCCGACGCGCTCCACGCCCAGGATGTCGGCGAAGAGCCGGCAGAGGTGCTCCTCGCGCTCGTTGCGCGGGCCCCGGCCGCCGGTGGTGCCGCTGAACTCGGGCGCGGGCAGCGCCTTGCGGTCCAGCTTGCCGTTCGTGGTCACCGGCAGCGTGTCCATGGCGACGAACGCCGAGGGGACCATGTACTCGGGCAGTTGCCCGGACGCGCGGTCCCGCAGCTCGGCGGAGAGGCGAGCCGGGTCGAGCGCGGCCCCCTTCGACACCACGTAGGCGACCAGGTGCTTGTCGCCGGGCTGGTCCTCCCTCACCACCACAGCGGCCTGGGACACCTGCGGATGGGCGGAGATGACCTTCTGGATCTCCTCCAGCTCGATGCGGAAGCCGCGCAGCTTGACCTGGTCGTCGACGCGGCCGACGAACTCCAGCTGTCCGTCCGGCGCCCACCGGGCCAGGTCGCCCGTGCGGTACATCCGCTCACCGGGCGTGCCGAAGGGGTTGGCCACGAAGCGCTCTGCCGTCAGAGAGGCGCGGCCCAGATAGCCGCGGGCGAGGCCGGCGCCGGCGATGTACAGCTCACCCGGCGCCCCGGCCGGTGCGGGCCGCAGTCGGCCGTCGAGGATGTGGATGCGGGTGTTGTACGACGGATACCCGATGGGCGGAGCGCCCTTGCCGGCCTCCAGCGGGGCGCTGAAGGTCGCGCCGACGGTCGACTCGCTGGGCCCGTACCCGTTGATCATCCGCAGACGCGGGGCCCACCGGTCCATCAGCTCGGCGGAGGTGGCCTCACCGGCCACCGTCAGGGAGCGGAAGGCCGGGAAGTCCGCGGGCGGGACGGTGGCCAGAGCCGCCGGCGGGATGATCGCGTGGGTCACCTCCTGGCCGAGGAGGACCCGGGTGAGCGCGTCGTCGGCCAGCGGGCCGAGGGGCGGAATGACGAGAGTGGCGCCCGCGCCGTAGGCCATGCAGAGCTCCGCCACCGAGGCGTCGAAGCTGGGCGAGGCGTACTGCAGGACCCGGCTGTCGGCGGTGACGTCGAGCCGGTCGGCCACGGTCGCCGCGAGGCTCGCCAGGCCTTGGTGGGTGACGACGACGCCCTTGGGGCGGCCGGTGGAGCCGGAGGTGTAGATGACGTAGGCGGGGTGGGTGAGCTGTACGGGGACGGCGGGGTTGTGGTGAGGCCGGCCGGTGGTGAGGCCGGCGGTGTCGATCAGGAGGCGTGGGACCCGGTCGTGTTCGGGGAGCCTGGGGGCGTGTTCGGTGTCGGTGATGAGCAGGGCGGGCGCGGCGTCGTCGAGGATGTAGCTGATCCGGTCGGCCGGGTAGTCCGGGTCGACGGGCAGGTAGGCGGCTCCGGCCTTCATCACGGCGAGCTGGGCGACCGCGATGTCCACCGACCGGGGCAGCGCGAGCGCCACGATCTGCTCACGGCCCACCCCCCGCTCGATCAGCAGATGCGCCAGCTGATTGGCACGCTCGTTGAACTCCTCGTAACGGAATGTCACGTCGGTGGAGGAGATGGCGGTGGCCTCGGGAGTGCGGACCGCATGGTTCTCGACGATCCCGTGGAAGGTGACCGGGTCGACGTCACGCCGGAAGTCGTTCCATTCGACCAGCACCTGGTGCCGGCTCCGCTCGGTGAGCAGGTCCACCTGTCCGACGGGCCGGGGGTCCTGGTCGCCGATCTTCTGGAGCAGTGCGACGAAGCGGTCCAGGACGTCCTGGGCGGTGGCGGTGTCGAAGACGTCCCCGCGGTAGTCCAGCCGCACCTGCATGCGCTCGCCCGGAACGGCGGTGAGCACCGCCGTGTAGTGGCTGGCGTCGCGGGCGTCGAATCCGGTGATGCTCAGGCCTTCACCGGGCAGCTTCAGGTCAGCGGTGTCGACCGGGTAGTTCTCCAGGACGATGCAGGTGTCGAAGAGGTCGCCCACTCCGGCGATCTGCTGGATGTCGGTCAGGCTGACGTGGTGGTAGGCGGTGAGCGCGGCCTGTTCGGACTGGAGCCGGTCGGCCAGGGCGCCGAAGGTCTCGGTCGGGTCGAGGGTGACGCGCACGGGCAGTGTGTTGATGAAGAGGCCGACCATCGACTCGATGCCGGGAATGTGCGCGGGGCGACCGGAGACCGCCATGCCGAACACGACGTCGTCGCGCCCGGTGAGCTGCCCCAGCACGGTCGCCCAGGCCGTCTGCAGAAGGGAGTTGAGCGTCCGGCCTTCCGCTCGGCTCTGTGCGACGAGCGCGGTGGTCAGCTCGGTGGACAGGGCGGCGGACACCCGCTCGGGCAGGTCATGGCTCCTGCCTCGGCTGACCGGGGCCACCAGGCTGGGCTCCTCGATACCGCGGAACACTTGCTTCCAGGCAGCGTCCGCTGCCGCCCGGTCCTGCTTGGCCAGCCAGCCGAGGTACTCGCGGTAGGGGGTGACACGGGGCATCGCCGAAGCGTCGCCCCCGGTGCCGTACAGCTCGAACAGCTCGGTGAGCAGGACGGGCATCGACCAGCCGTCGAGCAGGATGTGGTGGTTGGTGAACACCAAGCGGTACTCGCCGGGCGCCAGCGTGACGAGCGTGAACCGCAGCAGCGGCGGACGCTTGAGATCGAAGCGGCGCATCCGGTCCTCGGCGAGCCAGCGCTCCCACTCCGCCTGACGTTCCTTTGCGGCCAGTCCGCTGAGGTCGGTCTCGGTCCACGGCAATGCCACTTCGCGCGGAATCACCTGCACCGGCTCGTCGAACTTCTCGTACAGGAATGCCGACCGGAGATTGGGGTGCCGCTGCAGCAGCGCCGCCGCCGCCTGCCGCATCCTGTCGGCATTCAGCGGGCCTTCGATGTCGAGCACGAGCTGGACGGTGTAGATGTCGTCCGAGGCCTCGTCGTAAACCGCGTGGAACAGCAGCCCCTGCTGCAGCGGCGACAGTGGAAGGATGTCTTCGACTCCGGGCCTATTCACCTGAATTACTCCCGCTCTATCTGCGCGAAATACCGCGCCCGCATACAGTCCGTGCATTCCAGCGCTCACTCAACAACGCTGCATGGAGGGCCACAACCACGACTGCAGCAACCTGCCAGGGGGTGCGATCCGGCGTGATGCTCCATGGAGCGAACAGCAGTTGGCTGTCACGTCGGTAGTCCACCGGGGGGCCGGTCGATAGCGTCCACGGGACGCCTCTGCCCGGGGCGGCGCAAAGACCGGGGAAATCGGCCGCGAAGGCAGGCTACTTTCCGGCGCTAACAGTGAACAGGGGGCAGGGGAGCGCATGCGGGTTTCAGTCGGCGGTCTGGTATTCGATGTGGAGGTCTCGGGTCCGGAGGACGGCGATCCCGTTCTCCTTCTGCACGGGTTTCCGCAAAGCAGGCACGCCTGGGACCAGGTGGTGCCGGCACTGCACAGCGCCGGCCTGCGGACCATCGCTCCCGACCAGCGCGGGTACAGCGACGGCGCCCGCCCGACCGGTCCGGACGCCTACGCACTGCCGTTGCTGGCGGCCGACGCGACGGGCATCCTGGACGCCCTCGGGGTCGGCTCGGCCCATGTGGTCGGCCACGACTGGGGAGCCGTCGTCGCCTGGTGCCTCGCGGCCCGTCACTCCGCCCGGGTGCGGACCCTGACCGCGGTGTCCTTCCCGCACCCGGAGGCGTACTGGTACGCGCTGCGGAACGACCCCGAGCAGCGGGAACGGTCGCGGTACCTGGCCTATTTCGCATCGCCGGAGTCCACCGCGGGGATGCTCGCCCACGACGCGGCGCAACTGCGGTCCCTCTTCGGGAACCAGGTCGCCCCGGAGCAGGTGAAGCGCTACCTGGACCTGCACACCCGGCCCGGAGTGCTGGACGCGACCCTGAACTGGTACCGCTCGGGCAGTCTGCTTGCCGAGCACGAGGGCTTCGGCTCCGTCGGGGTACCCACCACCTACGTCTGGAGCGACGAGGACAGGGCGGCGAGCCGGGTCGCCGTCGACCGGACGGCAGAGCATGTCACCGGCCCCTACCGTTCCGTGAGCCTGGAAGGCATCGGTCACTGGCAGCCGGAACAGGCGCCGGACCGTATCGCCGCGGAAGTCGTGCGCCAGACCCGGCGGAACGGCTGAGCCCACTCTCTGGCACGGCCGGCGCGTACGGTCCGTCCGTGCTGTTCACACGGAGGAGTACGAAATGACAGACCTGGCCGACCCGGAACTGCCCAGGAGTGGTCGCACCGAGGAGATATGGAAGGAGCTCCGCGAGCAGTCGCCGCTCTACCGGAACGAGCGTGCGAACGGGCCTGCGTTCTGGGCCGTGCTCTCGCACCCGCTGGCGAACCAGGTGCTCAGGGATTCCGCGAACTTCACCTCGGAGAAGGGCATGCGGCTCGACCACAACCCCCTGGCCACCGAGGCCTCCGCGGGAAAGATGCTGATCGTCACCGACCCGCCCCGGCACGGGAAGATCCGGCGGATCATCAACTCGGCGTTCACGCCGCGGATGGTCAAGCGGCTTGAGGACACCATGCGTTCCACCGTCGTGGAGACGCTGGAGGAGGCCCTGGAGAAGGGCACCAGCGACTTCGTCGACGCCGCCGCCCGGCTGCCGGTCTCCGTCATCTGCGACATGCTCGGTGTGCCCAAGGAGGACTGGGGGTTCATGCTGGACCGGACCATGATCGCCTTCGGTTCCGACGCGGTGGATGGCGGCGAGGACCAGGCCATGCGCGCGGCCGCGGCCCACACCGACCTGCTCATGTACTACGACGAGCTGGTCGAGCTGCGGCGCGAGGACCCGCAGGAGGACGTGGTCAGCGCGATGGTCCAGGGTGAGGTGGACGGTGAACCGCTCACCGACGAGGAGATCTTCCTCAACTGCGACGGGCTGATCTCGGGCGGCAACGAGACGACGCGGCACGCCACCGTCGGCGGGCTGCTCGCACTCATGGACCACCCGGACCAGTGGGACCGGCTGCGCGCCGATCCCGGACTGCTGCCGAGCACGGTGCAGGAAGTGCTGCGCTACACCAGTCCGGCCATGCATGTGCTGCGCACCGCCAACCAGGACACCGAGCTGGAGGGCCGTGCGATCGCGGCGGGCGACGAGGTGGCGGTGTGGTTGTCGGCCGCCAATCGCGATGGGCAGGTCTTCGAGAACCCCGACGCCTTCGACGTCGGCCGCTCGCCCAACCGCCACCTGACCTTCGCCTCGGGCACGCACTTCTGCCTCGGTTCGGCGCTGGCGACCATGGAGCTCTCCGTGATGTTCGAAGAGCTGACCCGGCGGGTGGGGGCGGCCGGACACGCGGGGCCCGTGCAGCGCATGCGTTCCAACCTGATCTGGGGTTTCGAATCGATGCCGGTGGCCTTGGGTCGGAGGGGCTGAGCGGGTACCGCAGGGCCTCAGCCGCGGGGGTGAGCGGGTTCATCCCTGAGACTGATCTCGCGTCCCCCGGTTCCGTGAAACGTTGAGAGTATGGCAAACCAGATGAAGAGTCCGGAAGTGATCGCCATGGGTACCGAAAGGCCGGTCCCGCGCTGGGCGGAGAAAACCGCTCACCTCATTCCGTTGGTCGCTCTGCCGGTGTGCTTGTGGCGGCTTCCCATCGCCTTAGGATTCACGATGGGGACAGGCCTTCCGGCCATGGATATGCCTCTGTGGATGTCGATTGCCTATGTCGGCGGGCTCAGCGTGATTTCCGAGCTCTTTGCGCTGTCGTGTTTCAGCCTGGTGCGCCCGTGGGGCGAGGTCGTGCCGGCCTGGGTTCCCAAGTTCGGCGGCAAGCGTGTTCCGCCGTACATGGTGATCGTTCCCGCGGTTGTCGGTGGCCTGGTCATCGTGGCGGTCCTGATCGGCTGGGTTCTCACCACATTCCAGATCGCCGGATTCGAACGCGGTCCGTTCGACAGCCTGGGATGGGAGATCCTCGCGGTGTCGTGCAGCGGTTTGTTCGTGCTGTGCGGCCCCATGGTGCTGGCCCTGACCTATGCCTACTACCGGCGCCGCTGCCAGCCGTAGGACTGATGTGCTCATAGATGTGCGGCCGGCCCTGGCTTGAGGGTCCGGCCGCTTTCCTTTTGCCGTGCGGGGCGTGGCCCCGCTCTTCTCGCTGGTTCAGGTCCGGAGCGCGGCCCCGCCCCCTTGTGCCGTCTCACGGCCCGGGGACTGGGGATCCTGCCGGCTTCACCGGCGTCAGTGGAACCGGCCGGAGTCAGGGTCGCTCCGGGATTGCCTCCCGTACAGAAACGCGGGCTCTCCGTCTCCTGCTCCCGTCACCTCCTGCTCCCGCCACGTGCGAGGGCTCCCTCGCCACGGATGGTGATGAGGGAGCCCTCGTAGCGGTTGCGGGTCGCTCCCGCAGGGTGACCGGACAGGCTCAGCGCCCGCTGGGGATCAGCCGGTCATCGCCTTTGGTGTCGTCCTCGGTGTCGGCGACCGCCACCGGGCGCGGCGCCGGAACAGGCTCGTCCGGAAGTTCCACCGCCAGGTGCGGCATGCGCTTGTCCAGCCAGCCCGGCAGCCACCAGTTGTTCTTGCCGAACAGGTGCATCAACGCCGGGACGAGCATGGTGCGCAGGATGAAGGCGTCCAGCGCCACGGCCGCGGCCAGGCCGAGACCGAACATGGCGGCGGCCCGCTGACCCGACAGGACGAAGGAGCCGAACACCGCGATCATGATGATCGCGGCAGCGTTGATCACCCGGCTGGTCTCGGCGAGACCGGTGCGGACCGAGGTGGCGTTGTCCTTGCCGTGGACCCACTCCTCGTGCATGCGGCTCACCAGGAAGACCTGGTAGTCCATGGAGAGACCGAAGAGCATGGAGAGCATGATCACTGGAAGGAACGCCTCGACCGGGCCTTCGCCCACGCCCAGCAGATCCGCCCCGAACCCCCACTGGAAGATCAGCACCACCGCGCCGAAGGACGAGGCGACCGCGAGCACATTCATCAGTGCCGCGGTGAGGGGGATCAGGAGGCTGCGGAAGGCGAGCATCAGCAGCAGGAAGCCGAGGACGACGACCACGCCGATGAAGAGAGGCAGCTTCTGGGCGAGTGCGTCGGCGAAGTCGTCGGAGACGGCTGTCGTACCGCCGATATAGACCTTGAGCGAGCTGTCCGCGGACGCGTCGGGGACGATGTCGTCGCGGAGTCGGGTGATCAGTTCGGACGTCTCCGCGGACTGGGGTGAGGTCTCCGGCACGACCTGCACGATCCGAAGGTCACTGCCCGGTGCGGCCGGTGCCGCCACGGCGGAGGCCACTCCCTTCGCGCCCTTCACCTCGGCCACCACCGAGTCGAGCGCCGCGCTCTCCTGCGGGGAGTTCACGACCGCGACGAGCTGGAGAGGCCCGTTCGAACCGTCTCCGAAGCCCTCGGCGAGGAGGTCGTACGCCTTCCTCGTCGTCGTGGTGGACGGGTTGTTGCCCTGGTCGGAGAAGCCCAGGCGCAGGGAGAACGTCGGAATCGCCAGTGCCACCATCACGATGAGGGCGACGGCGGAGAGAATCCGCGGACGCTGCTCCACGATGCGCGACCAGCGCACCGCGAGCCCGGCGGGATGCTCCGTCTCGGGCCCCCGCTCGGCGAGCTTGCGCCGCTGACGGCGGCTCAGGACACGGCCCTTCATCACACCCAGGAGTCCGGGCAGCAGCGTGACGGCGGCGAGCATCGTGGTCAGGACGACCAGCGAGGCTGCCACGGCCATGCCGTTGAGGAAGTCGAGGTCGATGACGAACATGCCGAGCAGCGAGATGCACACGGTGGCACCGGCGAAGAGCACCGCGCGCCCCGACGTGTTGACCGCCCCGGTGGCCGCGTCCTCCGGAGAGAGGCCGCGGTTGATGTTGGCTCGGTAGCGGGTGACGATGAACAGCGCGTAGTCGATGCCGACGCCCAGGCCGATGAGCATGCCGAGCATCGACGAGAACTCCGGCACGGAGGTCACGTGGCTGGCCAGGCCGACGGAGCTGAGCCCCACTCCGACGCTGAAGAGCGCGGTGACGAGTGGCACCAGCATGGCGAGGAAGGAGCCGAAGGCGAAGTAGAGGATGATCGCCGCGGCGATCACACCGACGATCTCGCTCAGATTGGCCGGTGGCTCATCGGCGAACGAGATGACCCCGCCGCCCAGTTGCACGTCCAGCTGATCACCGGAGACGGCCTTCGCCGTCTTCACGAGCTTCTTGACCTGATCGGGCTTGATGTCCTCGAAGGGCACGCTGAAGGACAGCTGCGCATAGGCGATCTTGCCGTTCTCGCTGATCTGCGCGGCGCCCTGCGGCTCGTACGGTCCGGCCACTCGGCCGATCTGCGGGAGGCTGTCGACCTCCTGCAGCATCTTGCCGATCTTCTGCTGGACCTCCGGATCCCGGACCGATCCCGACTCCGCCTTCCAGACGATGGACGCGGATTCGCCGGCCTGTTCCGGGAACTCGGCCTGCATCAGTTCGAGTGCCTTGGTCGAGTCATTGCCCGGGAGAGTCAACGAGTTGGAGTACTTGGGCCCGCCGATGGCACCGTTTATCATGCCGATACCTGCGAACGCGACGATCCACAGCATGATGACGATCCACCGGTGTCGGAAACACCAACGACCTAATGTGCCCACAACTTACTCCACTTCATATCGGTCTTCCGAGTTCGTGCTAGGTGTGAGGGGATTTCGGATGCCCCCGGTCCTGGTGGACCAGTGCTGCGGCATGCCGCCTGGGTCGGAGGTCATGGAACACCGCCCCAAGCCTTCTGCGGTGCGGAGCACGGCGTCAACGCAGGGTTCAGCAACCTGCCAGAACGTGGTTCGTGTCCGCCGCCCGGACGATTCGTTGGCAGGAAGGAACGCGATGCTCCGGGCGATCAGCCTTTCCGCACCGGAGGGGAGCACATCGGCGGTGGTCGACAAATCTTCGATGCCGCGAAGTGACGCTCGGCTACCTCCGGTACCGGGAGAGTGGGAGCTGGGCGGTATCCGTCCGGCCGTCGGCATCGCGCTCGCCTCCGGTCGGGAACATCGGGCCCGGGGTAGGGAGCGGCTGAGGCATGCGCAATGCCTTATTCGATCTCTCTCATTGCAAACTCTCGAACCGTGGTGTCGAAGAGGTCCCGGGAAGTCTTGTCCACGCGTTCCCGCGACGCTTATCGTCGACCTGAATTCGGTGACGATGGCATCCCGCCCCGCTTTTCGCCGAGTTGTCGGACAACCGGAGCGGGTGCGCGATGTGGCCGCCCTACGGCAAGTGAACCCACCGAGGAGAATCAGATCCATGACCACGACCGCCAGTGACCGCCGCTCGGTGATCAAGGAAATAGTCTGCGACATTCTGGAGATCGAGGAGGACGAGGTGACGGATACCAGCCTCTTCATCGACGACCACGGCGCCGACTCGCTGCGTGCCATCGAGATCCTGGCCTCCTTGGAGAAGGAGTTCAGCATCACCATCGACCAGTCCGAGCTGACCCGGATGATCAATCTGGAGGCGGTCCACCAAGTGGTCGCCGAGGCGTCTGCCCGCTGACGCCGCCCAGCGGTCCTGCCGCTCCGGCGGTTCGGGATCCCGGCTCGCATCTCCTGTGACGCGCCGGCCGGCGGGGACCGGTTCCCCGACGGCACCACGGACGGCGCGTCGCACGAGGTGCGGTCGGCCGGTGGTCGCCGAACTCGCCGGTGGGCCTGCGAGCATGGGCTTCGAGGCCACCGGCGAGTTCGGCGATCGGACCCCTTACCGCCGTTGCACGGAAGAGAGAGCGCACCGAGGCCGAGGAGCGGACCACCGAGCCCGCGACCGGGAGCCGACACCCAGGAGGAAACACAGTATGAGCGTCGGCACCCGACGTACCGCCCGGTCGGCGACGGTCGACACCGACAGGTGGTTCCGCCGCTACCCGGCGACGGACCGCCTTCGCCGCAGGCTGCTGGTGCTCCCGCACGCAGGCGGATCGGCCAGCTTCTATCACTCCTGGGGAACCTCGTTCGACAGCGCTACGGAGGTACTGGTCGTGCGCTATCCAGGGCGGCACGACCGCCTGGCCGACCCGTGCGCCGAGACCATGGAGGAGCTTGCCGACCAGGTGACCGCGGCGCTCCTTCCCCTCCTCGACGACGTACCGACGGTGCTCTTCGGGCACAGCATGGGCGGGTCGCTCGCCCACGAGGTGGCCTTGCACCTGAACGACGGGCACGGGGTGCGCCCTGCGGCACTCCACGTGTCGAGCCGAAAGCCCCCGCACCGGGTGACGCCGCGATCGCTGTACACCCAGGGCGACGAGGCGTTGATCGAAGAGGTCCGCCGGCTCGGCGGCACCGACGAGGCGCTTCTGACGGATCCGGACCTCCGGGAGATCGTCCTGCCGGCCATTCGCGCCGACTTCACGATCGTCGGGACCTACGGCCCGCGCGCCGCCCGGCCGGTCGACTGTCCTCTGTACGCGTACGTCGGGGACGAGGACGCGGACACCTCGGTGGCGGACATGTCGTGCTGGTCCGACGTCGCGTCCGGCGAGTTCCACCTGGATGTGCTGCCCGGAGGCCATTTCTACCTGGTCGACCAGCGCGACGCCCTGATCAGGATGATTGCCGGCCGGCTGCTGACCGTCGGGTGAAGCGGACACGCGCCCGCCGACACCACTGAGCCCGTCCCGCCGCAAGGCCAGGAGGACTCCAGGGCGGGGCTCGGCCCTGGCGGCTCCCGCCCCGCCCGCATAGCGTCTCGCGTAGCAGTCAGCGTCAGCGTCAGCGCGAGAGAGGCCGTCCGTGCCGCACACCGTTCCGTCCCCGGACCCCGGAGCAGCAGCCGCTGCTGAGCTCGCCCGGCGCGCCGCGCGCGTCGAGGCCGCCCTCACCGCGCCCGGCGCGCCCTTCGCCGTGGTCATCGGCGAGCGGGGGACACCTGAGTACGCCGACGGGCCCCGTACGCTCCGGGAGTTCGTGGAGGCCACCTGGGCCTACGGGGACGCGCCGTTCCTGATCGCGGGGGAACGGACGTACTCCTACGGGGAGTTCTTCGCTGCCGCCTCCGCCCTCGCCGTACGCCTGCGGGAGCGGTACGGGCTGCGCTCCGGCGACCGGGCCGTGATCGCGATGCGGAACCACCCCGAGTGGCAGATCGCCTTCTGGGCCGCCCAGTTGGCCGGGCTCGTCGCCGTACCGCTCAACGCCTGGTGGACCGAGGAGGAGTTCGGCCACGCCCTCGACGACTGCGAGCCCGAGGTGCTCCTCGTGGACGGGGAGCGGCTGGGGCGGGTCGCCGGCTGGGCCCGGCGGACCGGGGCGCGCGTCGTCCTCTTCCACGGCTCCGACGGGGAGGAGAAGGACGCCGCGGGGCTGCGCGTCGAGCGGTACGAGGAGTTCCCCGCGCCCGATCCGCTGGCCGCGCCGCCCGACGTGGAGCCCCGGCCCGAGGACGACGCCACGATCCTCTACACCTCCGGCACCACCGGCCGTCCCAAGGGCGCGGTGGCCACCCATCTCGCCCAGGCCGGGGCCGCGCTCAACCCCCGCTACCACGCGGCGGCCTCCGCACGGGCGCGCGGCGTCATCCCGGGGCAGGGGCCCGCACCGGTCTCGCTGATGACGTTCCCGTTCTTCCATGTCGCCGCGTTCACCGGCTTCTACGCCGCGATGGCGGCCGGCGGCACCCTCGTCCTGATGCACAAGTGGGACGCGGACGAGGCGCTGCGGCTGATCCGTACGCACCGCGTCACGCACTTCTCCGGCGTCCCCGCCACCGGGCTCCAGCTGCTGGAAGCCGCGGAGCGGGCGGGCGACGGGCTGGCGGGGCTCACCCTGTTCAGCACCGGGGGAGCCGCGCCCCCGCCCGCCCTGGTCGCCCGCCTCACCGCCCGCTACGGCGAACGCGTCGAGCCCCGCAACGGCTACGGCCTCACCGAGACCAGCGGCGGGGTCCTCGCGCACTTCGGCGACGAGTACCGGGCGGAGCCCGGCGGCGCGGGACGGCCCACCCCGGTCACGGAGGTGCGGATCGCCGGGCCCTCGGGCGATGAGCTGCCCGACGGTGAGCCGGGCGAGCTGTGGCTGCGCGGCCAGTCCCTGTTCCGCGGCTACTGGCGCGACGCGGCGGCGACCGAGGAGGCCTTCGGGGACGGTGGCTGGTTCCGTACGGGAGACCTCGCCGTACGGAGCGAGGGGCGGATCTCCGTCGTCGACCGGCTCAAGGACGTGGTGATCCGGGGCGGCGAGAACGTGTACTGCGTCGAGGTCGAGGGCGTCCTGCACGACCACCCCGACGTGGCCGACGCCGCCGTCCTCGGCATCCCGCACCCGGTGCTGGGGGAGGAGGTGGCGGCCGTGGTCCGGCTGCGCACCGGAGCCGGGGCCGGTGCCGGGGTCACCGCCGACGTTCTGCGCGACCACGTCGGCGCGAGGCTGGCCGCCTTCAAGGTGCCCGCCCGGGTGCTGTTCACCGAGGAGCCGCTCCCGCGCAACGCCACCGGGAAGCTCCTCAAGCCTCGGCTCCGGGCCCTGGTGGAGGCGGCCACCGCGCCGCTCCCGGGCGCGTAGTCCGGGCTTCCGTGCGGGCGGCCACCGCGCCGCGCGGGTGCGTAGTCCGGGCCTCCGTGCGGGCCGCCACCGCGCCGCTCCCGGACGCGTAGTCCGGGCCGCCACCGCGCCGCTCCCGGGCGCGTGATCCGGGCTTCCGTGAGGGCCGCCGCCCCACCCGCTCACGGGCGCGTGACCCGTACTCGGTAGTTCCCGTCGTCGTCCTCGTCCAGCACGGATATCCGTACGCCGTTGGCCCGGTCGGTGAACGTCTGGCCGGGGCGGAACGGGGCGTCCGACAGTTCCGCGTGCACATTGGGGCGTCGGGTGCAGCCGCCGCTGTCCTCGGTGGCGTCGGCGACGGAGACCGGGCCCTGGCCGGTGTCCACGTCGGAGCTGACCTTGTAGATCAGCACCCCGGGCCGGCAGACCGCCTCGTCGTTGCCCCCGGCCGTACGGACCTCCACGGCGTAGCCGGACTGGGCGCTCAGCGGGACGAAGGCGAGCTTGGTGCCGCCCTCGGCGGCCAGCGGCCCGAGCGTGTGCTCGCTGACGCCGGACTGCGAGGCGCAGCTGATCTGGTCGTTGTCGAGCCAGCCGAGCTTCCACTTGTGCCAGGCCAGGAAGTCGTTGTTGGCGCCCCAGTCCTCGGACATGATGTCCCAGTGCCCCACCGAGCCGCCGCCCTCCATCGTGTAGAGGTCGGGCAGCCCGAAGACATGGCCGTTCTCGTGCGGCAGGACGCGGTAGCCGGTCTCGGCGTACGACCCCGACCCGTCGTCCTGGCGGCTGTAGACGAACGAGGTGTTGGCGAGCGGTACGCCGTCCGCCTCCGGGGCCTCGTCGTTGCCGGAGAAGGTCACCGAGAGCACGGTGTCCAGCGCGGAGGGGCCGGCGTTCGGGCTGACCAGGATGTTGACCAGGTCGTACTCCGAGAAGTCGACCCGGGGGTCGGCGGCCGCGACGATGTCCTTCACCAGCTGGCGGTAGCCCGGCTCGAACGGTGATCCGCGCTCTATCCCGTACTCCGTGAACGCCATCGGCATCCGCAGCCAGTCCTTGACGGGGGCCTCGGGCCGGTAGACGAGCCGGCCGTAGGAGCTGGTCCTGAACCAGTCGGAGGTCTGCGGGAAGAACTCCGCGTACCGGTCCGCCGCGGGTTCCGTGCCCTCCGCGTCCGGGAAGTCGATCATCAGGTTGAGCGCCCTGACCTCGCCGGTCGACCGGGCGTAGCCGGCCGGGGTCGGCAGGCCCTCGGACATCTGTACGCCCATGGTGGCGGAGATCCGGCACGGGGCGAGCGCGGAGTCCTGCGAGGTGGCCGCCGGGCCCGCCGAGGCGCGTCCGGTGGTCGGCAGGGTGGTGCTGGCCGAGGCCATGGCCGCTATGACCAGCGCGGTCGCTCCGGCCAGGGCGATCGGGCGGCGGTGTCTGCGTATCCGGTGGCGGGGCTGCTGCATAGAGGCGCCTTCGGGGTCCGCGGCAGCCGGCCGACCCCTGACTGCGCTCTGGCGATCAGCCTGTGCCGGGTGGCCGGGGGCCGCTCGCTGGGTGCGCCGATCGGTGGGTTTTCCTGCCGAGGTGATGTGACTCAGGTCACAGTGGGGCGGGAAATAAGCGGGGATCCTCTCCCCGTTTGCATACGTGTCCCCGCTAAACGGGGAAACGGTCCCCGGTTACGGGCAGGGGTCGACCGGCTACACAGAGGGAAGGAACGGCATCGTCGTGGAGACCGTCGCCGAGAACGCCGCATCGGCCGCGCAGTGCCGCACGGCCCGCCCGCGGGCCGACGCGCTGCGTAACCGCGAGCGGATCGTCGCGGCCGCGCGCGAGCTGTTCGTCGAGTTCGGGCCGGACGTGGCGCTGGACGACGTCGCACGCCGGGCGGGCGTCGGCAACGCCACGCTCTACCGGAACTTCCCCGACCGGGCCGCCCTCACCCATGAGGTCGTCCTCGCGGTCACCTCCCGCACCACCCTGAGGGCCGAAGAGGCCGTCGCCGCGGAGTCCGACCCGTTCGCCGCGCTCAGCCGCTTCGTGCACGCGGCCGCCGACGAACGGATCGGCGCCCTGTGCCCGATGCTCTCCGGCGTCTTCGACAAGGACCACCCCGAACTGCTCGCCGAGCGCCGGCGCCTCGAAGAGGCCGTCGAAGGGCTCGTGGCGCGCGCCATGTCCGCGGGGCGACTGCGTACCGACATCGCCGTCGGTGACGTACTCGTCGCCCTCTCCCAGCTCACCCGGCCGCTCCCCGGCATCGCCTGCCAGGGGATCGACCGGTTCACCCACCGCCACCTGCAGTTGTTCCTGGACGGCCTGGAGACCCCGGCCCGCTCGGAGCTGCCCGGATCGGCGGCGACCTTGGAGGACCTGCGGCGCCCCTGACGCCCGCATCGATCTGAGCCTTCCGGGCGGCATGTCACCGCCCCCGTACACGTAGTCGTTCCCCTCCGTCACAGCCCACTTCATCCGTCGCGCGTACACCGGTACGTACCGCCGACGCCCACTTCGCGACGCCTCGGCGCCCTCGCACGTCCTTAGGTGGCTACACCCATGCCAAAAACAGCCGGTCTGTCCCGAACGGCAGACACCGCCCTTCCTGATCCGAGCCGCTGGAAGGCCCTCGCCTTCATCGCGCTCGCCCAGCTGATGGTCGTCCTCGACGCGACCATCGTGAACATCGCGCTGCCCTCCGCCCAGACCGACCTCGGCATCTCCGACGGCAACAAGCAGTGGGTCATCACCGCCTACGCCCTCGCCTTCGGCGGGCTGCTCCTCTTCGGCGGCCGGATCGCCGACCTCTGGGGGCGCAAGCGCACCTTCGTCGTCGGTCTGATCGGCTTCGCGCTGGCCTCCGCGCTCGGCGGAGCGGCCCAGAACGAGGCGATGATGTTCGGCTCCCGGGCCCTCCAGGGTGTCTTCGGCGCCCTGCTCGCCCCGGCCGCCCTGTCCCTGCTCGCCGTGATGTTCACCGACGCCAAGGAGCGGGCCAAGGCCTTCGGCATCTACGGGGCCATCGCCGGTGGCGGTGGCGCGGTCGGGCTGATCCTCGGCGGCTTCCTCACCGAATACCTGAACTGGCGCTGGACGTTCTTCGTCAACATCCCGTTCGCCATCGTCGCCGCCGCGGGCGCGTACTTCGTCATCCGCGAGCCCTCCGGCGCCCGCAACCGCGCACCGCTGGACATCCCCGGCGTCGTGCTCTCCACGCTCGGCCTGGTCGCCCTGGTGTACGGCTTCACCCGCGCCGAGTCGGCCGGCTGGTCGGACGCGCTGACCGTCTCCATGTTCATCGCCGCCGCCGTGCTGCTGCTGGCCTTCGTCGTGACCGAGGCGCGCGTGAAGTCGCCGCTGCTGCCGCTGCGCGTCCTCACCGAGCGCAACCGGGGCGGGGTCTACCTCTCGCTGGGTCTCGCCATCATCGCGATGTTCGGGCTGTTCCTCTTCCTGACCTACTACCTCCAGGTCGTGAAGGGCTACTCCCCGGTCAAGACCGGCTTCGCGTTCATGCCGATGATCGTGGGAATGATCACCGGCTCCACCCAGATCGGCACCCGGCTGATGACCCGGGTCCCGCCGCGTCTGCTGATGGGCCCCGGATTCCTGGTCGCCGCGGTCGGCATGCTGCTGCTGACGCAGCTGGACCTGAACACCAGCTACTCGGCCGTCATCCTGCCCGGCATGCTGCTGCTCGGCCTCGGTATGGGTACGGCGTTCATGCCGGCGATGTCCCTGGCCACGCACGGCATCGAGCCGCGTGACGCGGGAGTGGCCTCCGCGATGGTCAACACCTCGCAGCAGGTCGGCGGCGCCATCGGCACCGCTCTGCTGAACACCATCGCCGCGAGCGCCACCACCGCGTACGTCGCCGACCACGCGGCCCGTGCCACCGACCCGCAGCTCCTGGAGCTCCAGGCCATGGTCAGCGGTTTCGCCGCCGCGATCTGGTGGGCGGTCGGCATCCTCGTCGCCGCGGCCGCCATCGCGATCGCCCTCATCAACACCGGCCGCCCCGGAACGGGGACGAGCGGCGGGGCGGACGGCGTGTCCGACGCGGGCGCCGAGGAGGAGTTCAGGATCCCGGTCGTCGCCCACTGACGGCGACCGCCGCTCCCTCCTTCTCCCACCTGCCCGGGCACAGCGCGAAGCCCGGGCAGGTCCTCTGCCCTGGTTCCGCTCAGCCGTTGCTCAGCCGTCGCTCAGCGGAGCCAGGGCAGATCCGCGTCCGTGCCCTCCGGCTCCAGGCCGGTCGCGAGCACTCGCATGATCTCCCCGAGGCTGCTCACCTGCTCGGGCGTGAGCCGGTCGAACATCGCCTGCCGTACGGCCTCGACATGGCCCGGCGCCGAGCGGCGGAGCATCGCGTAGCCCTCGTCGGTGAGCACCGCGTTCTGGCCGCGCTTGTCGGAGGGGCAGTCCTCGCGGCGCACCCAGCCGTTCTTCTCCAGCCGGGCGATGGCGTGCGAGAGCCGGGAACGGGTGATCTTCGCGTTCCGGGCCAGCTCCGTCATCCGCATCCGGCGGCGCGGGGCCTGCGAGAGCTGGACGAGCAGTCCGTAATAGATGTGCGGCATGCCGGCATCGCGCTGCAACTGGCGGTCGAGGTGATCCTCCAGCAGCGTGGTGGCATGCAGATAAGCGCGCCAGGCGTGCTGCTCCTCGTCGGTGAGCCAGCGCGGCGCGCCGGTGGGTGCCGTGGTCATGTACTCCACTGTACGACCTTTTCTTGAAAGTTTAACTAGATAGGGCTAAGGTCTCCGAGGGTGGGAACTTGAAGGTTCAAGAAGCCTGCCGAGGAGGTTCCCGCAAGGGTTCCGGCGTGGATCCGTACGGATTCCGCAGGACCCCTTAACAACGATCCCCTGGATGACCTCGGGAAACTCCTGCTCGGACGAGTTCGTGACCGGAACCAGTGCCCTGTGCATCCAACGCGGTGCCCGGCGCCACGAGTTCCGCGTCCAGTGGATGGGGAGTGCCATGACAGCCACCGCAGAGCGGATGCCCGCCCTCTACCTCTCGCACGGCGCACCGCCGCTGGCCGACGATCCCGTCTGGCCCGGCGAACTCGCCGCCTGGTCCGCGGGGCTGCCCCGCCCGCGCGCGATCCTGATGGTCTCCGCCCACTGGGAGGAGGCGCCGCTCGCGCTGGGAGCCACCGAGCCGGTGCCGCTCGTATACGACTTCTGGGGCTTCCCCGAGCATTACTACGCGGTGCGGTACGGGGCCCCCGGCGCGCCGCAGCTCGCCGACAGCGTCCGCAAGCTGCTGCGCGGCGCCGGTACGCCGGTCCAGGACATCCCGGACCGCGGCCTGGACCACGGGGCGTACGTACCGCTGGTGGAGATGTTCCCGGACGCGGACATCCCCGTACTCCAGATCTCCATGCCGACGCTCGACCCGCAGAAGCTGATGGAGATCGGGCGCAAACTCGCCCCTCTGCGCGACGAGGGCGTGCTGATCGTCGGCAGCGGCTTCTTCACGCACAACCTGGCCGCCCTGCGACACCAGGGCGGCGGGGTGCCCGGCTGGTCGGCGGAGTTCGACGACTGGGGCGACCGCGCGCTGCGGGCCCAGGACATCGACGCGCTGCTCGACTTCGAGCACACATCCCCGGCCGGGAAGCTGGCCCACCCGCGCACCGAGCACTTCGCACCGCTGTTCGTGACGCTGGGCGCGGCCGAGGACGAGCTGGACCGGGGGCGGAGCGTCATCGACGGGTTCTGGATGGGGCTGGCGAAGCGCTCGGTGCAGTTCGGCTGAGGGGTACGGGGTCCGGGGTCCTCGCCGTCCTCGCCGTCCTCGCCGTCCTAGAACACCGGCGGGTTCAGCTCGATCGCGCGCCGGGCGGCGGAGAACGCGAGCGCGTCGCCCACGTCCAGCGCCGTGTCGGTGAACTTGATGGTGTGGTCGTCGCCGTGCGCCGCCGCCCGGGCGAACAGCTCCCCGGCGTCCGGAGCGGCCCCGGCCGACGCCGGTACGGGGGCCGCCTCCCGGGGTGCGTAGGCGGCGGTGACCGCCGCGCTCGCCGCCCAGGCGGCCCGCAGACTCGGCGCCCACAGCTCGCGGGGCAGGGCCGGCAGGGTGCGCAGGACCGCGTTGGGCGCGGTCGCCGCGTGGACCAGCATGATCGGCTCGCCGTGCGCGTGGGTCGCGTACCGGTGCGTCGAGGCCCGGACCAGCTCCCGGAGCGCGGACCGGGCGGCGTCGGCGGAGGCGGGCTCCGGGCTGAAGCGCCCCGGACCGGCGGACTCCGGGGCGGCAGGCTCCGGACCGGTGGATTCCGAACCGGCAGGTTCCGGGCCGGTGGGCTTCGAACCGGCAGGTTCCGGGCTGGTTGGCTTCGGACTGGTGGACTCCGGAGCTGTGGCCTGCCACGGAGCCGGCCACTCCGGAAACCCGGTCAGCTGCGCGAACCGGTCCCGGATGCCACCGCTCCGGTCGGGCACCAGCGGCACCAGATCCAGCGCCGCCGCCGCGCTCGGCGCCGGGCCGAGCGGTGTCAGGGCGGGCAGCGGCTGGTGCCGGGCGGCCCAGTAACCGAGGGCGTGGGCCAGCTCCCGGACGCGCGGGGCGGTCTCCTCGCCCGTCAGCAGGGTCCGTACGGAGTGGCCCACCCGGATCACCGGATGCGTGGCGCCCGCCGCGATGCCCGGCAGCAGCCGGGGCCACCACGCGGCGAGCACGTCACGCCAGGGCGCCCGGGCCGTCTCCCGCTCGAAGTACGCCGTCCAGTCGGCGACACGGCGCGGGTCGCCCAGCGCCTCGTGCCAGTTCCGGGCGGTCACCGGGGCGCCGGTGACCGGCATCTCCTCCAGCTTCGGGCCGTAACGGTCCAGCCAGCGGTGCACGGCCGACGCCTGGCCGTGCCGCACCAGGGCCTCCACGGCCATCGGCGCGTGATTGCTGAGCCAGCCGTCGCGCTCCGGCCCCGAGACGTGGATGCGCTCCAGAGCTTCGTCGAGGGTGCCCGTGGTGTCGTCCATGCCGATCACGCTCCCGTGGTGTCCGTGCCGTCAG
Organism: Streptomyces sp. SID14515; assembly: GCF_010548505.1. Lineage (NCBI taxonomy): Bacteria > Bacillati > Actinomycetota > Actinomycetes > Kitasatosporales > Streptomycetaceae > Streptomyces > Streptomyces sp. SID14515. Next base: position 46,922 of record NZ_JAAGMH010000121.1, read on the forward strand.
CGGTATCTGTCGTGTCCGCGGCGTCCTTGGCGTCCGTGCGGTTCGTGTCGATCACGCTAGGCGCGGGCGGGCGGGGGCGGATCGGGCTGCGGTCCCGGTCGGCCCGGGACCCCGGTCCCGGGCCGATCCGGCCGCGGTCACCGGCCGGATCGGTCCGAGGTCCTAGGACCGGTCGGCCCGGCACGCCGCGGACATCCTGAGCAACCCGAACGGCGCCCGGCACGTCTTTCACGGCGGGAGCGCGGCCCTCCTGGACCCGGGTCCGGACCTGGGCCGGCCGGTTGGGGGAGAGGCGGGCGTGAAGGTGAGCGCGGTCTCATGGACGCACTGATTCCGGGTATCCGGCCGGAGAGCCGGAAAGCGGCCCGATCGTCCCCGGAACCGGCTCTGACCTGCGCGTCCGGCGAAAGCCGGAAGCTGCATCCGCCGGTCGGCGGCGGACAGGGTACTGCATGGTCACGAAAATGAATGTGCAGCATGGGAATTCTGTCCGGATTCCAGTCGTTGTTTCCATCGGATGCAGGGCACCCGAAAGGGTGTCGCGACCTACTCAGCAAGGGAGCACGCATGGCAACCCGTGCCGTCGCCCGTCGTACGTCCACCACCTCCGGTGGGACCGGCAGGGCAAGCAGTGTTCGCGCCGGGGGCGGGGAAATCGCCGACCGCGACCTGGTCGGCATGTACCTGGACGAGATCGCCCGCACACCGCTGCTCGACGCCGCCAAGGAAGTCGACCTCTCCCAGACCATCGAGGCGGGCGTCTACGCCCAGCAGATCCTCGACGGCGAGGTGGAGAGCGCCGCCGGTGACGCGAAGCGTGAGGAGCTGGAGGCGCTGGTCGCCGAGGGCGAGCGCGCCAAGGACATATTCATCCGTTCCAACCTCCGGCTCGTCGTCGCCGTGGCCCGCCGCTACCCGCGCGCGGGGCTCCCTCTGCTCGACCTGATCCAGGAGGGCAACGCGGGCCTGGTGCGCGCGGTCGAGAAGTTCGACTACGCCAAGGGCTTCAAGTTCTCCACGTACGCGACGTGGTGGATCCGGCAGGCCATCACCCGGTCGATCGCCGACCAGTCGCGCACGATCCGGCTCCCCGTCCACCTGGTGGAGGAGCTCGGCCGGATCCGCCGGGTGCAGCGCGAGTTCAACCGCGAGCACGGGCGCGACCCGGAGCACGCGGAGATCGCCGCCGAGCTCGACTCCAACGCCGAGCGCGTGGGCAACGTCCTGGACTGGGCCCGCGACCCGGTCAGCCTGAACATGTCCGTCGACGACGACGGCGACACCCAGTTCGGCGATCTGCTGGAGGACACCTCCGCCGTCTCGCCCGAGCAGTCGGTGATGACCCTGCTCCGCAGTGAGGAGCTGGAGGACCTGATCGGCAAGCTCGACAACAGGACCGCCTCGATCATCAAGATGCGGTACGGCATCGAGGACGGGCGCGAGCGGACCCTGACCGAAGTGGGCAAGCAGCACGGCCTCACCCGGGAGCGGATCCGCCAGATAGAGAAGCACGCGCTGCTCGAATTGAAGCGAATGGCTCACGACACGGGCTTTGACGCTGCGGCGTGAGCCAATAACCCGTAATCTCCCCATCAAGCCGGTTCGCACCGGCTGACCGACCGGGTCATTCCGGTCACCCGACCGGTTTTCACCGGTCCCTGAGCTGAGCCCCGGCGCCCACCCCCCCGGCGTCGGGGCTCATCCCTGTTCCGGGCCGGCAGGCCGGGGCAGAGGCCGGTCCCCGGGCCGGGCGGCGCGGGTCAGCCGGGCGCCGAGACTCTCCAGGTACGCCACCAGCTCCGGCGGCTCCCGTACGGAGAACTCGCAGTCCACCAACGCCAGCCGCAGCGCCACCCACTCCAGCGAGTCGGTGCACGAGGTCCGCAGCCGGCAGCCGCCCTCGCCGTCCGGATCCGGCGCCCCGAGGTGCGCGGGCAGCCGCGCCGCCACGAACTCCGCCGGCCCGCCGAACCACACATCGAGGCGCAGCTCCGGCTTCATCCGCCGCATCGACCGGGCCAGGAACCTCGCCGCGTCCCCGCCCCCGCCCTTGCCGACGCCCCCGCCTTCGTCGCCGCCCTCGCCCTTCGTCCCGTCCACGGGCAGCGGTCTCGGGACGAACCGGGCCCCCGTCGCGTACGGCTCGCCGACCCGGTCCACCCGGAACGTGCGCCAGTCCTCCCGGTCCAGGTCGTACGCCACCAGATACCAGCGCTGCCCGGTGCTCACCAGCCGGTACGGCTCGACCTGCCGCTTCGTCCGGGTGCCGTCGCCGCTGCGGTACGCGAACCTCAGCCGCTCCCGCCCGGTGGCCGCCGAAGCCAGCGTCGTCAGGGTTCGCGGGTCGATGGTCGCGCCGTCGCCGCGGGTCAGCGGCACGGTGGCGTTCTGGAGCGCGGAGACCCGGTGCCGCAGCCGCGAGGGGAGCACCTGCTCCAGCTTCGCCAACGCCCGTACGGAAGCCTCGTCGACGCCCTCGATCGCGTGCCCGGCCCCGGCCCGCAGCCCGACCGCGATGGCCACCGCCTCCTCGTCGTCCAGCAGCAGGGGCGGCATGGCGGCGCCCGCCACCAGCCGATAGCCACCCGCCGAGCCGCGCGAGGCCTCGACCGGGTAGCCCAGGTCGCGCAGCCGGTCGACATCGCGGCGGATCGTGCGCGGGCTGACGTCGAGCCGCTCGGCCAGCTCACCGCCCGGCCACTCGCGCGGGGTCTGGAGGAGCGACAGCAGTTTCAGCAGTCGTGCGGGGGTGTCGGACATGGCCTCAGGATGCCGGGCCATCAGGTCATGATCTGACCTGATGGCTGCCTAGGTTCCTCCCATGCCTTCTTCCGCACCCCCGCCCCTCGCGGCGTCGCACCTCGCACCGCCCGCCCCGCCTGCACCGCCCGCGCCGGTGAAGACAGCGGTCGCACCCGGGTCCGCCCCGGCCGACCGGCGTCGCTGGTTCGCGCTCGCCATCGTGATGACCGCGGCCTTCATGGACCTGGTCGACGTCACGATCGTCAACATCGCGATCCCGAGCATCCAGCGCGAGACCGAGGCATCGGTCTCCGCGATCCAGTGGATCACCGCCGGTTATGCCCTCGCGTTCGCGGCCGGGCTGATCACGGGCGGCCGGCTCGGCGACATCTACGGGCGCAAGCGGCTCTTCCTCATCGGCATCGGCGGATTCACGCTCGCCTCCGCCCTCTGCGGTGTCGCGCCCAGCCCGGAGATACTGGTCGCCGCCCGCATCCTCCAGGGCGCGACGGCGGCCCTGATGGTGCCGCAGGTCCTCTCGATCGTGCACGCCACCTTCCCGGCCCACGAGCGCGGCAAGGTCTTCGGACTCTTCGGCGCGATCGTCGGACTCGGCGCGGTCTCCGGCCCGCTGCTGGGCGCGCTGCTCACCGAGTGGGACCTCTTCGGGCTCGGCTGGCGGCCGATCTTCCTGATCAACCTGCCCGTCGGCATCGCCGGTCTGCTCCTCGGCGCGAAGTTCATCACCGAGTCCAAGGCGCCCAAGGCGGTCCGTCTCGACCTTCTCGGCGTCGCCCTGATCACCCTGGCGATGCTGATGCTCATCTACCCGCTCACCCGGGGCCACGAGCTGGGCTGGCCGCTGTGGGGCCATCTGTCGATGGTGGGCAGCCTGTTCGTGTTCGGGGCGCTGGTCCTGAACCAGCGGCAGAAGACGCTGACCGACGGCTCGCCGCTGATCGAGATGTCCCTGTTCCGGGTGAAGAGCTTCGCCGCCGGCATCGCCGTGCAGCTGACCTTCGGCGTCGGCCTCGGCATCTTCTTCCTGGTCTGGACCCTCTACATGCAGATGGGTCTCGGCTGGAGCGTGCTGCGCGCCGGCGCGACGGGCATCCCGTTCTCCGTCGCCGTCTCGGTGGCCGCCGGGATCTCCGTGCAGCAGCTGGTGCCCCGCTTCGGCCGCAAGGTCCTCCAGGCCGGTGCGCTCCTCATGGTCGCCGGGCTGCTGATCTACCTCTGGGAGAGCGAGCAGTACGGCATGGGCATCACGTCCTGGCAGATGGCCGTCCCGCTGGTGGTCATGGGCGCGGGCATGGGGCTGATCGTGGCTCCGCTGACCGACGCGGTGCTCTCCGAAGTGCCCAAGGAGCACGCCGGTTCGGCGTCCGGCCTGATCAACACCGTGCAGCAGATGGGGACGGCGCTCGGCCTCGGCCTGGTGTCCGTCGTCTTCTTCGGCGCGATCGGCGACCGGCTTGCCCCGGAGGCGGTCGGCCCGGCGTTCGTCGACGCGTTCCAGCAGTCGCTGTGGTGGGTGGCCGGAGTGCTCTCGGTGATCTTCCTGGTGATGTTCGCCCTGCCCGCCCGCCCGCGCGCCCACGTGGAGGACGACGCGTCCACAGAGGCTGACGCGAACTGACCGCCGGCCCGGGTCAGCAGATCCGGGTGCGGCTCTCCATCGCCGCACGGGCGGTGTGCTCGTCCTCGTACACCTCGCACATGTGGCGGCCGTCGGGCGTCGCCGTGTGCTCGACCTCCCACAGGCTCGTCTCGCTGCCGTCCAGCAGCAGGAACGCGTGCTCGTAGAGCGTGAATCCGGCCGTCCGGCCGTCGACGTGGCACTGCCGCCCGAAGATCTGGGTGATGTGGTGGGCGAAGGCGGACCGGAGCAGCCGCGCCTTCTGCTCGCCCGGCCGGTCGGCGTTCTCCGCGCGGCGCAGCACCCGGCGGGCGTGGTCCGCGGAGTTGTCCGGCGCGTACGTCCGGGGGAGCGGGGCCGGAGGGGCGGGCATCAGGACCGTCAGCATCTCCAGATCCCCCTGCGCCTCCTGTATCCCCTCGTCGCCGAAGAGCGGGGAGTCGGAGAAACTTCCGGCCAGCCGGGACGCGGCGATGCGGGCGTCGCCCTCCTCGTCGTACAGCTCGTGCCGGCGCGGGGCCCGCACATCCCGCCCTCCGCTGTGCACCAGCTCCCACAGGGTCAGGGCGGAGCCGTCGGCGAGGAGATACGTGTGACGGTAGGTCTCGCGGTGCAGCACGGAACTGTGGTGCGACGAGTGCAGCGAACTGCTGTGGGCGAGCGCGGTGCCGAGCCGGTCGACCGTACTGTCGGGAAGGTCGAAGGAGTTGAGGGCGCGTCGCAGGAGTCGGTCGAGGTGGTGCTCGGTTGTCTCGTACGGATCGCTCAAGGTGGTGTCTCCAGGCCGTCGCCGCGTGTTACTTGATGCGTGCTTAACGTAGTCCCTGGGTCCGACATCGTGACCGGGGTTGGTAAAAACGTAGGGCGCACGCAGAAAGTTCCCCGCGTGTTCCCGGTGCATTTCGGGCGCTTGGGGTGAACTCCCGGGCGCCGAGGGTGAGTCGGCTGCCCGCGCGCCCCTCGCTCGCGCCGCGCGCCCCCGGAACCTGTCGTTCGGATCAGGCCTTGCCGCCGTACAGCTCCGTGTACGAGAGGAGTCTGCCGCCCGGCCCCTCGGTGCTCCGGGCCGCGCGCACCGCCTTCACGATGGCCCGCGCCAGGACGTCGGCGCCCGCCGCCAGGATCTCGTTGACGGCGACCGGATCGCCCGACGGCACCGGCGCCTGCCCGGTCGCGAGCGTGAACACGGTGTCCCCGTCGGTCAGCAGATGCACCGGGCGCACCGCGCGTGCCAGGCCGTCGTGCGCGGTGCCCGCCAGCTTCTGGGCCTGCGCCCGGGTCAGGTCCGCGTCCGTGGCGACGACCGCGATCGTCGTGTTGAACGGCGGAACCCCGCCCCCGGCCTCCTCCGCCGCTTCCCGCTCCCGGGCGAGACGGCGCTCCGCCGCCGCGTGGACCTCGGCCGGAGGCTGCGCCGGCGGCTCCCCGGCCCCGTACTCCCCGAACAGCACCCCGGTCCGGGGGTCGACCACCGAGCCCGCCGCGTTCACCGCGACGAGGGCGGCCACCGTGACCCCGGAGGCGAGGCGGGCGCTCGCCGTGCCGATGCCGCCCTTCAGCTGCCCGGCCACCGCGCCGGTACCCGCGCCCACGCCGCCCTCGGCGACCGGCTCCCCGGGCCCCGTGGCGGCCGCGGCCTCCACCGCCGCGCGGCCGGTCGACGCGTCGGGGCGGGCCCGCCAGTCGCCGCCCCGGCCGAGGTCGAAGAGGGCGGCGGCCGGAACGACCGGGACCACCTGGGTGGGGCCCGCGCCGACCCGGACACCCCGGCCCTGCTCCTCCAGCCAGGCCATCACCCCGGACGTGGCATCGAGCCCGTACGCGCTGCCGCCCGTGAGGACGACGGCGTCGACCCGCTGCACCAGATTGCGCGGATCCAGCGCGTCCGTCTCCCGCGTACCCGGCCCGCCGCCCCGCACGTCCACGGCGGCCACGGCCCCGCCCTCGGGCGCCAGGACGACGGTCGTACCGCTCAACGCACCCGCTCCGGCGACCTCGGCATGGCCGACGCGGATCCCGGCCACATCGGTCAGCGCGTCCAGCAGGGGCGGGAGGGCGGGGGCCTTGTCATCGTGGGTCATGTGCGGCTCCTCCGGTCGGGATCGGGGCCCGCGGGGGAGCACGGGCCGATGCGCCTCGAACGTACCGGCGAGCCGGCAGCGGTGCGCAAGGCCCCGCACGGGCAGGGGGTCCGGACCCGGCCCAGGCAAGGCGACCCTTGCGACTGTCCGGGCGACCCGCTCACCCTCTCACCCTCCAAAACGGGTTGAATCCGCCCAAACAGTCCTACGGTGGCCGGGTGACCGAGCCCTCTGAAGCCACCGCAGCAGCCGAGCCCCACGCCCCCGACGGAACCGCGGCCACGCCCCCCGCCGCGACCGGCCCCCGGTCCGTCACCACCCGGGCCACGCTCGTCGGAGCGGCGGTCTCCGCCCTGCTGATCCTCGCGATCGTGCTCGGCAGCCGGATGCTCCGCAACTTCGACTCGGCCCTCCTCCCCTATGCCGTGGCCACGGTCTTCCTCGCGTTCGGCGTCGCCTACCGGTACACAGTGTGGATCTCCGCCCCCGGCGCCCGACGCCTCTTCAAACAGGGCTGGCGCAGCTTCTTCTCCCTGGACAACTTCCGTCGGGCGCCCACCGCCCTGCCGAAGATGATCGCCACCTATCTCGGCTTCCAGAAGTTCCTCGGAGCCCGCTCCCACGCCCGCTGGGCCGCCCACCAGCTGATCTTCTGGGGCTGCATCCTCGCCGCCCTGATCACCTTCCCGCTCACCTGGGGCTGGTTCACCTTCACCTCCGGCAGCGGCTCGGGTCCCGGCTACGAGATGCGGATCTGGGGCTTCAAGATCCTCGGCTTCGACTCCCTCAACCTCCTCGGCTGGCTGATGTTCCACGGCCTGGACATCGCCGCCGTCCTCGTCATCCCCGGCGCCTCGTACTTCCTGTGGCGCCGGATGAAGGACCGCGGCGCCATCACCGGCCAGCGCTTCGCCTACGACCTCGTGCCGCTGATCGCGCTCATCGTCATCTCCGTGACGGGTCTGCTGCTCACCTTCTCCTCGGTCTTCCTGCACGGTGGCGGCTACCAGTTCCTGGCGATCCTGCACATGGTGTCGGTGGTCTTCACCCTCATCTACATCCCGTTCGGCAAGTTCTTCCACATCGTCCAGCGCCCGGCCGCGGTCGGCATGCAGCTGTTCAAGTACACCGGCCGCAAGGACGACGAGGTGTTCGCCTGCCGCCGCTGCGAGGAACCCATCGACACCGGGCCCTACGTCGAGAACCTGCGCGGCACCATGCGCGACCTCCGGCTCGACTTCGACTCCTGGGCCGAGTACTGCCCGCGCTGCAAGCGGGTGCTGCGCGGCAGCGCCTACCTCTCCCATGTGAAGAAGGGCTTCAAGTGACCGCGGAACCGCGAGCTGCTGCCGACCGCCGCACCTTCATCCCCCTGGACCCCTCCCTCGCCCCACCCGGCACCCGCGCCTTCCGGGACGCCGGCGGCATCCCGGCCGACCAGTGGCACGCCGACCAGAACGGCGAGACGCTCGTGCCGACCCACTGCTGCTTCTGCGGCGTCCAGTGCGGGATGTATCTGCGCGTGGACCGGGGCGGCAAGGTCTTCGGCGTCGAACCCCGCAACCACGACATCAACCGGATGCGGCTCTGCCCCAAGGGCATCAACGCCTATCAGCAGGTCAACCACCCCGACCGGCTCACCGCCCCGCTGATGCGCCGCTCCCGCGACGAGGAGTTCCGCGAGGTCTCCTGGGACGAGGCGCTCGACTTCACCGTCTCCGAGATCAAGCGCATCCAGCAGACGCACGGCAACGACGCCTTCGGGCTCCTCGGCGGGGCCAGCCTGTTCTCCGAGAAGACCTATCTGGTGGGCAAGTTCGCCCGGGTCGCGCTCAAGACCCGGCACGTCGACTACAACGGCCGCCTCTGCATGGTCAGTGCCGCGGGCGCCAACAAGCTGGCCTTCGGCATCGACCGGGCCGGCAACCCCTTCTCCGACATCCTCCTCACCGACTGCCTGCTCATCGCCGGCTCCAACGTCGGCGAGTGCTTCCCCGTGATGACCCAGTACGTCTGGGGAGCCCGGGACCGCGGGGCCAGCCTCATCGTCATCGACCCGCGCGAGACCGCCATCGCCCGGACCGCCGACATCCACGTCGCCCTCAAACCCGGCACCGACTCCGCCTTCTTCACCTCCGTCCTGCACGTCGTCATCGAGGAAGGGCTCACCGACGAGAACTACCTCGCCGCCCACGCCACCGGCTGGGAGGAGGTCAAGGCCAAGGCCGCCGAATACCCGCCCTCCCGCGCCGCCGCGATCTGCGGGATCCCCGCCGAGCAGATCGTCCAGGTCGCCCGGACCTTCGCCCGCGCGCCCAAGGCCATGGCCTGGCACGCCCGAGGCATCGAACACCACTCGCAGGGCGTCGAGAACTGCCTCTCCGTGATCAACCTCTGCACCGCCACCGGTCACATCGGCAAACCCGGCGCCGGCTACGGCACCATCACCGGCCAGGGCAACGGGCAGGGCGGCCGTGAGCACGGCCAGAAGTCCGACCTCCTCCCCGGCGGACGCTCCATCATGAACGAGGAGCACCGCCGCCAGATCTGCGAGATCTGGGGCATCGAGGAGTCCGAACTCCCGCTCGCCGGGACCTCCATGATGGAAATGGTCTGGCAGATGCAGCGCCGCGAGATCCGCGGCCTGATCGGCATCTGCAACAACCCCTTCGTCTCCCTGCCCAACTACCGGGTGGTCAAGGAGGGGTACGACACCACCGAGTTCCACGCGCAATTCGACTTCTTCCTCTCCGAGACCGCTGCCAACGCCCATGTCGTCTTCCCCGTCACCACCTGGGCCGAGGACGAAGGGGTGATGGCCAACGCGGAAGCCCGCGTGGTCAAGCACAACAAGGCCCAGGACCCGCCCCCCGGCGTCCGCACCGACACCTGGGCGATCTGCGAACTCGCCCGCCGGCTCGGCGCCGGTGACAAGTTCGACTTCCCCGACTCCCGGTCGGTCTTCGACGAGCTGCGCATCGCCTCCGCCGGCACCGTCAACGACTACTACGGCATCACCTACGAACGGCTGGAGGAGACCGGCGGCATCGCCTGGCCCTGCCCCACCACCGACCACCCCGGCACCCCCCGGCTCTTCGAGGACGGAAAGACCTACCACCCCGACGGCAAGATCCACCTCCAGGTCGTCGAATGGCACCCGCCGATGGACCCGTACGACGACGAGCACCCCATGTCGCTCACCACCGGCCGCACCGTCGCCCACTTCCTCTCCGGCAACCAGACCCGCAGGCTCGGCGCCCTCGTCGAACAGACCCCGCGCCCCTGGGCCGAGATCCACCCCTCGCACGGCTTCCGCAACGGCGAGCCCGTCCGCGTCGTCACCCGGCGCGGCAGCGAGGTCTTCCCCGCCCTGGTCACCGAGGCGATCCGCCCCGACACCGTGTTCGTCCCGTACCACTGGCCCGTCCCCACCGCGGCCAACGCCCTCACCATCGACGCCCTCGACCCCCGGTCCAAGATCCCCGAGTACAAGGTGTGCGCCTGCCGCATCGAGCACGCCGAGCGGATCGACGAGGTCCCCGCCCCGCCGGTCGCCCCCGGCCATGTCGCCTACCCGGAGACCCAGGTCTCCCGTACCGACCCGCTGCCTCCCACGGCCCCACAAGGCCGTGGCACCTCGGAGAGGAGCTGATCCCCCATGATGGGAAGAACGATCTTCATCGACCCGGGGCGCTGCATCGGCTGCCAGGCCTGTGTCTCCGCCTGCCGCGAATGCGACTCGCACCGCGGCAAATCGATGATCCACCTCGACTACACCGACGAGGGCCACTCCGTCGCCTCCCTTCCCACCGTCTGTATGCACTGCGAGGACCCGGTCGCCCCGTGCGCCGAGGTCTGCCCCGCCGACGCGATCCTGGTGACCGCCGACGGTGTGGTGCAGCAGGCCGACACCACCCGCTGCATCGGCTGCTCCAACTGCGTCAACGCCTGCCCCTTCGGCGTACCGAAGATCGACCTCCAGGCGAAGCTCCAGATGAAGTGCAACCTCTGCTACGACCGCACCGCCTACGGCCTCGCCCCCATGTGCGCCACCGTCTGCCCGACCGGAGCGCTCTTCTACGGAACCGTCGAGGAACTCCAGGCGGAGCGCCCCGGCGTCCAGGTCGCCGACACCTTCGTCTTCGGCGAGACCGAGGTCCGCACCGGCGTGGCCATGGTCGTCCCCGCCGAACGGGTCCAGTGGCCGGTCCCCGGCGGCCTTCCCGTCGTCGAGATCAACGGGAAGGACGTCCGCCGATGAGCGTCACCGACCAGCAGCCGGGCGGCGAGCACCCCGCCGGGGGAGACCCGCGCGAGGCGCTCCAGGACCGGATCGCCGCCGACTCCCTCACCACCCGGCGGGACTACCTCCGGATCGTCACCACCGTCTCCGGCGGTCTCGCCGTCGGCGGCATCGGAGTGGCGGCCGGCATCCTCCACCGCCACGGCGACGGCGAGGAGGGCAAGGCCTCCGAGCCGAAGCGCATCGCCGGGCAGCTCCTGCCCGGCGAGTCGATCGCGTTCCGCTACCCGGGCGAGGAGGACCGGGCCGTGGCCGTCCGCCTCGACGACGGCACCCTCGTCGGCTACTCGGCCGTCTGCACCCACCTCGCCTGCGCCGTGCTGTGGCGCAAGGACCGGGGCAGCGAGGGCGAGCTGTACTGCCCGTGCCACGAGGGAGTCTTCGACGCCCGGTCCGGCGAGGTCACCGCCGGGCCGCCGCCCCGAGGGCTGCCGAAGGTCGTGGTCATCGAACAGGGCGACGGAAGCATCTGGGCCGTGGGCACCACCCGCTCCGGCGAGAGCGTCGAGGAAGGCCTCTGTCGCCAGCTCGGCGGCGAGCGCCCCGACCTCGCGACCCGTATCGGCTGCCCCGACATCGGCGGCGGAGCCGAATCCCCGCCCCGGGCCACCGGCCCCGGCCGGCGAACCGGTGCGGTGTCCGCCACCGCCGAGAACCCGGGCAGGCGGACATGAACGACACCCCGCACCCCGAGCAGCCGCTGCCGCCCCCGGGCAGCCACTACCCGACCTACCACCCCGGCAGCGCGGACCCCGTACTGAACCGGCCCGTCCACGAGCGCTATCCGCAGATCCGCCCCACCAGCGGATACGGGGACCCCCGCGTCCGGCACACCGGCCCCGGGCCCGGAGCGGGCACCGACCAGGACCCCGAACGCTCCTCGAAACTGACCGCCCGGCTCGCTCTGGCCATGACCGTCGTCATCGGCCAGCTCTGGGGGCTGACGATCCTGATCGACGAGTGGATGGAGGGCAACACCGGCACGGCCTGGTGGGGGGCCGGCTTCCTCTGTCTGTCGTTCCTGGTCGTGCTCGGCCTGTGGCTGCTCGATCCGAAGGACCGCTGACGCCCACCGCCCTGCTCCACGGCGGCTCACACCTCGTGGTGAGCCGCCGTACCCTGGAGACATGAGCGCCGCCCCCGCCCCCCGACCGCGTGATGCGAAGAAGCCGCAGCAGCCGGAAGAGCAGCCGCACCAGGAACCGAAGCCCAAGCCGGTTCTGATCTTCGACGATCCGCTGGACCGGCAGTCCGCGGACGATACGGACCAGGGGTGGGGCGAGCGGCCTCTCACCGGAGGCAGCGCCGCGGACCTCGCGCGTTTCCTGGACGAGAAGCCGCCCCACCACATCTGAGCGGCCGCCCGGAGGGCTACCGGTCCTCGACCGGGCCCGCCCCAGCCCCGCCGGTCCCGCCGGTCCCGCCAGGACCCTCGCCCGAGTCCGGCCCGAGCCGGCCCGGTGCGCCACCGGTGCGCTGTGCGAGGAGGGCGTCGCGGATCTCCTTCAGCACCTCCAGCTCGCTCACCTCCATCGTCTCCTGCACGCCCTCCTTGGCGGCCTGCGCCGCCGCCCGCCGGGCCAGATACTTGGCCATCGGCAGCACCATCAGGAAGTACACGACGGCAGCGGTGATCAGGAAGCTGAGAGCGGCGCTGAGCACCGAGCCCCACAGGATCTCGATCCCGTCCATCTCCCCGGTCTTCGGGTCCGTCGTGCACGGGCCCTGGAGACAGGAGCTGTAGTTGTCCAGGTCCTGGGTGCCGAACGCACCGACCAGGGGATTGATGACGCCCTTGACGACCGCGTTCACGATGTTGGTGAACGCTGCGCCGATGACGACAGCCACCGCGAGGTCGATCACATTGCCGCGCGTCAGGAAGGCTTTGAAGCCGTCCAGCAGACTGACCTTCTTCTCGCTCACAGGTGAGCCTTCTTTCGCATGGGCGGTAGGGGGAGCAAACTGCTCCGCCACCTAAGGCGGACGAAGGCGACACTGTCCAATCCGCTAATTCCCACGAGTGACTTGAGAGGGCGTCAGTTCGCATCGGACACCGCCACGGCCAACCGTCCCGAAGTGCCCGCGCCGAGCAGGGCCGTGGCCGTCGGCCGCTCCACGGACAACACCACCAGCGCCCCGGCCCCCGCTTCACCGCTACCGCCCGCCGCGTGGCCGCCAGGTCTGGCGGCTGTGTGCGGCACCTTCGCCACACGCACCCCTCGTGCCACCACGCGCGCGTCGTCGTCGCCCGTATCGCCGACCGCGATCACATCGACCCGATCTCCCGGCCGCAGCAGCCGTACGGTCTCCGGGTCCGCGATCCGGACCGGCGCGGAGACCAGCCGCTCGGACGACCGGTCGGCACCCGGCGGCGCGTCCGGTGCGGCGGACCCTCCGTCGGCGCTGCTCAGGCCCGTGGTGGCCAGCGCGGCACCCGCCAGCGCGAGCCCGGCAGCCGCCGCACGCCGCTGTCGGCGCAGCATCCGACGCAGCCGGTCCGCGCCGCCGCCCCGCACCCGCAGCGGAGCGAAGGGCCCGACCCCGCACGGTGCGGGCACCGGTGCCGGGAAGGAGCAGGCGGACGGGGGAGTGGACAGGGACGAGGACATGGCACCACCTGGGGATCGGGGCGGACGAGCGCGAGGAAAGCGCAAGGGAAAGGGGAGTCCGGCCGGTGTGACCCGGCCGGACTCCCCTCACTTTCCACGGTCCGAGCAGAACCCGCTGAGGCCTGTGGACAGTCCCCGCACTGTGGACAACTCCGTCACCTGATCCGGTGAAGCCTGCCCTGTGACCCGGTGAGTCCCGCCCTGCTGCCCGCTACGGCAGCGCGATCCCGGTGTCGATCCCGTCCAGCGCGTGGGCGCAGGTGCAGTTGCGGCTGTCGTTCTCCGGCAGCCCGGCCACCGCGTCGAACAGCACCGAGCGCAGCCGGTCCACATTGGCCGCGAACACCTGGAGCACCTCCTCGTGCGAGACGCCCTCGCCCGCCTCGGCCCCCGCGTCCAGGTCGGTCACCAGGGTCATCGTGGTGTAGCAGAGCCCCAGTTCACGGGCCAGGACCGCCTCGGGGTGCCCGGTCATGCCCACGACCGACCAGCCCATCGCCGCATGCCAGCGCGATTCCGCGCGGGTCGAGAAGCGGGGCCCCTCGACCACTACCAGGGTGCCGCCGTCCACCGGCTCCCAGTCGCGTCCGCGGGCCGCTGCCAGCGCGGCCTTCCGGCCCTCGGGGCAGTACGGGTCGGCGAAGCCCAGGTGGACGACGTTCGGCACGGTCCCGTCGGCCCGGGGCTCACCGTCGTAATAGGTCTGTACGCGGGTCTTGGTGCGGTCCACCAGCTGGTCGGGGACGAGCAGGGTGCCCGGCCCGAACTCCGGCCGCAGCCCGCCCACAGCGCACGGCCCGAGCACCTGCCGGACCCCGACGGAGCGCAGCGCCCACAGGTTGGCCCGGTAGTTGATGCGGTGCGGCGGCAGATGGTGGCCACGTCCGTGGCGGGGCAGGAAGGCCACCCGCCGGCCGCCGAGCTCACCGAGGAAGACCGAGTCGCTCGGCTTCCCGTAAGGGGTGTCCACGGAGACCTCGGTGACGTCCTCCAGGAAGGAGTAGAAGCCCGAGCCGCCGATGACACCGATCTCCGCGGAACCCTCGGTACCCGTACCGGAGCCCGATTCCGTATGTGCGTTCGCCATGCGGTCACCGTATCCGGAGGAGCGTTTCCCGGGACGCACGACCGGACCCCGCCGAGTGGTCTCGGCGGGGTCCGGTGAAAAGCAGGTGGGGCGTACGCGGGCTCAGGCGGCCGACGTACCGCTCGACGAGGCCGGCGCGGAGGCCGACGACGAGGAGGAGCCGGACGAGGAGGACGAGGACGATGCGCTCGCCTTCGAGTCCGAACCCGACGACGAGGACGACGTGGAGTCGGACGACTTCGAGGTCGCCGACGCCGGCGTGCTGCTCGACGACGAGCCACGGCTGTCGTTCCGGTAGAAACCGGAACCCTTGAAGACGATGCCGACCGCGGAGAACACCTTCTTGAGGCGTCCGTCGCAGCTCGGGCACACGGTCAGGGCATCATCGGTGAACTTCTGCACCGCCTCGAGGCCCTCGCCGCACTCGGTGCACTGGTACTGATAGGTCGGCACTTGCTCCTCCTGGCACTCTCACTCAATGAGTGCTAACGACGCTCCATACTGACGTATTCCTTTGAATCAGTCCACCGTGACCGGCTCGCGGTGACCGATCCCACGTGCCACGGTGCGTCCCGGGGACCGGGGGGTCAGCCGTGAGCGCAGGGCCAGCAGGGTCACCAGGGCCAGTGCGGTTCCGGCCAGGGGCACCAGGAATCCGGTGCTCGCGCCATGGGCGTCGGCGAGTTGCCCCGCCACGGTCACGGCCGCGGCCTGTCCGAGCGCCACCGCGCCCGTCAGCCAGGTGAAGGCCTCGGTACGGGCGGTGGCGGGCACCAGCGACTCGACCAGGGTGTAGCCGCTGATCAGCGCCGGGGCGATGCAGAGGCCGACCAGCAGGCCGAGCCCGGCCAGCAGCGGCACCGAGTGGACGGCCCACAGGCCGGACGCGGTCAGGGTCAGCGCCACGTACCCGACGATCAGTCGACGGCGCGGGCTGCTCTTCCAGGCGATGGCGCCGCAGGCGATGCCGGCCAGCATGTTTCCCGCGGCGAAGATGCCGTAGAGCACACCGTTGACGCCGGGGTGGCCGATCTCCTCGGAGAACGCGGTCAGCGAAACCTGCATTCCGCCGAAGACCGCGCCGATGCCCAGGAAGGTGATGGCCAGGACGCGCACGCCCGGTACGGAGAGCGCCGAGGCGTGCGGTTCGGCCGCGGTGGCGGCGTTGCGCGGGGCGGGCTGGGTGGCGCGCTGCGCGGCGAAGAACAGACCGCCGACCAGAGTCAGGGCGGCTTCCGTGATCAGGCCGGCCGCCGGGTGCACGCCGGTGCACAGCGCGGTCGCGATCACCGGGCCGAGGACGAACGTGAACTCGTCCGTCACCGACTCGAACGCGGCCGCGGTGGACATCAGCGGCGAGGCGGGCCGGTCGGGGGTGGCCCCCAGCAGCGCCGCCCACCGGGCCCGCACCATGGGGCCGATCTGCGGGATCGAGGCGCCGGTCGGCACCGCGGCGACGAACAGCGCCCACAGGGGCGCGTCGGCCAGCGCCAGGACGGTCAGGGCGCTCACCGAGACGGCGTGGAGGAGAACCCCGGGCAGCAGGACGGAACGCTGGCCGAAGCGGTCGGCGAGCTTGCCGGTCTGCGGGGCGAACAGCGCCATGGAGACGCCGGAGACCGCCGCGACGGCGCCCGCGCTGCCGTACGAGCCGGTCGTGTGCTGCACGAGGAGGACGATGCCGATGGTCAGCATCGCGAAGGGCTGCCGTGCGGCGAAGCCCGGGAGGAGGAAGGTCCACGCACCGGGGGTGCGCAGCAGTTGCCCGTATCCGGGGCGGTCGGAGACCGTGGTTGCCACGGTCCTTGCCTTTCTGCCGCCTGGTAGCCCTGCTTCCCGGCGCCCTTGTGGGGCGGGCCGGACGGAAGCGGCCGAGAGCTGTCCTCTTCGCGCGGAACTGCGGTAGATGCCGGGCGACTCGCTGCAATCGGCGAAGAAACGCCGGGCGAAGAGACACCACGACCGCCATACGGTCGCGCCAGCTCTGCTTCAGACAGAGTTGGTCGATCAGGTTTGCCTTCATGCTACAGGCAGGAAGACCTGTGCGCCTGTGATTGCACACAGGGCTTCCGTTTCAGCCTGTGATCTGCGACGCCTTCTCAGGGGCGGGTCTTCGCGCCGCTTCCGCTTCCGTTGGCACCGGCATTGGCGCCGGCGCCGGCCCCGCCGAGCTTCTTGGCCAGCTTCATCGCCTGTGGGATGGCGGATCCGCCCTGGGGGCCCGCCGCACCGGGCGTGCCGGAAGCGGGCGATCCGCCCGTGCCCAGCCAGCCGGCCAGCTTGCCGCCCTCGGCGACCGCCCGCAGGCGTTCCTCCGTCCGGTCGCGCACCGGATCGGTGGCCACCACCAACAGCTCGTCACCGCGCCGCAGCACCGTCGCCGGGGACGGCACGAAGCTCTTGTTCTCCCGGACCACCAGCGTGACCGCGGAGCCGGCCGGGAGCCGGAGCTCGCCGACCTCCACGCCGTGCATCTTCGACTTCGCGGGGATGGCGACCGACAGCAGATGGCCGCGCAGCCGTTCCAGCGGGGCCGACTCGATGCCCAGGTCGTCGGCCTCGGCCGGATCGTCGGCGATCTTCAGCTTGCTCGCGACCCAGGGCAGCGTCGGACCCTGGATCAGGGTGTAGACGATGACCAGGACGAACACGATGTTGAAGATTCTCGTACTGCCCTCCACCCCGGACACCATCGGAATGGTCGCAAGGATGATGGGCACCGCCCCGCGCAGCCCGGCCCAGGACATCAGGACCTTCTCGCGGGCCGGCATCCGGAACGGCGCGAGGCTCAGGAAGACCGACAGCGGTCGCGCCACCATGGTCAGCACCAGGCCCACGACGATGGCGGGCCAGAAGTCGTCGACCAGGTCATGCGGGGTGACCAGCAGGCCGAGCAGCACGAACATGCCGATCTGGGCCAGCCAGCCGAGCCCGTCGGCGAAACCGCGGGTGGCGGGCCAGTGCGGCAGCTTGGAGTTGCCGAGGATCATCGCGGCCAGGTAGACGGCGAGGAACCCGCTGCCGTGGGCCATGGCGCCCGCTGCGTACGCGGAGACGGCGATGGCCATCACGGCGATCGGGTAGAGGCCGGAGGCGGGCAGCGCCACGTGCCGCAGCCCCAGGGAGCCCAGCCAGCCCACCGTGATGCCGATCGCGGCGCCGATGGCCAGCTCCAGGGCGATCTCGCCGACCAGGACGTACCAGTGCTCGACCGGGCCGACCGCGGAGAACGCGACGACCAGGATGACGACCGGAGCGTCGTTGAAGCCGGACTCGGCCTCCAGGACACCCGTGATCCGCGACGGCAGGGGCACTCTGCGCAGGACGGAGAAGACGGCCGCGGCGTCCGTGGAGGAGACGACCGCGCCGATGATGAGGGCCTGGCGCCAGTCGAGGCCGACGAGATAGTGCGCGGCCGAGGCGGTGATGCCCACGCTGATGGCGACGCCGACGGTCGAGACCACCGCGGCGGCGGGCAGGACGGGGCGGACCTCTTTCCACTTCGCTCCGAGTCCGCCCTCGGCCAGGATGACGACCAGGGCGGCATAGCCGATCACCTGCGTCAGCTCGGCGTTGTCGAACTTGACGTCGAAGATGCCGTCCTGACCCAGGGCGATCCCGATGCCGAGATACAGGAGCAGGCTGGGGAGCCCGCTGCGCGAGGAGATCCGTACCGCCGCCACGGCGACGAGCAGGACGAGCGAGCAGACGAGCAGGAGTTCGTTGAGCGCGTGGACAGTCAGGGTCCGTTCCTTCCCTGCGTGCGCCTGCCGGATCGTCCTCCGGCAGCCAGTTACTTCGTTACCTTACCTAATCGTTAACGATTCCTTGACGGCTTCGAGTGTTCGTACGAGGAAGACGCAAATGGATGCATCCCCATACCGCGTCCGAGTGGCTTCTCCGCTGCGCCTATGGTTGCTCCTGCACTCCCAGGACCACCCTGCCCCTCGAAGGACAGCGATGCCCGCCAACACAACCGCCTCTTCCGGCCCTTCCGACGCGAAGAAGCCCGGCAGGAAGAAGGGGCGACGCGCCCGCCTGATCGTGCTCGTCCTGGTGCTGGCGCTCGTCGCGGGTGTCGGGTACGGGGCGTACTGGTCCGTGTCCACCGTGCGGGCCTCGTACCCGCAGACCACCGGGTCGATGACTCTCGACGGCCTCAGCGGCGACGTCGAGGTCAAACGTGACTCCTACGGGATTCCGCAGATCTACGCGGACTCCGACGCCGACCTCTTCCGCGCCCAGGGCTTCGTCCAGGCCCAGGACCGCTTCTGGGAGATGGACGTCCGGCGGCACATGACGTCCGGCCGGCTCTCCGAGATGTTCGGTTCCGGCCAGGTGGAGACCGATTCCTTCCTGCGGACGCTCGGCTGGCGGCAGGTGGCGCAGAAGGAGTACGACGAGGTCCTCGACGAGAGCACCAAGAAGAACCTCCAGTCGTACGCGGAGGGCGTCAACGCGTACCTGAAGGGCAAGGAAGGCCGGGACATCTCGGTCGAGTACGCGGCGCTGGGCTTCACCAACGACTACAAGCCCGGCGAGTGGACCCCGGTCGACTCGGTGGCCTGGCTCAAGGCGATGGCCTGGGACCTGCGCGGCAACATGCAGGACGAGATCGACCGGTCGCTGCTGACCAGCCGCCTCGACAAGGACCAGATCGAGGACCTGTACCCCGGCTACCCGTACAAGAAGAACAGGCCGATCGTCGAGCAGGGCGCGATCTCCCCGGTCACGGGCGAGTTCGACCCCGAGGCGAACCCGTCGGACAACGTCGGCTCCACGACCCCCGAGGGCGCCACCGAGGGCCTGAACACCCAGCTCTCCGCCCTCTCCGACACCCTCGACGAGATCCCGGCGCTGCTCGGCCCGAACGGCAACGGCATCGGCTCGAACTCCTGGGTCGTCGACGGCAAGCACACGACGTCCGGCAAGGCGCTGCTCGCGAACGACCCGCACCTCGCGCCGATGCTGCCCTCCCTCTGGTACCAGATGGGCCTGCACTGCCGGGAGCTCTCCAAGACCTGCCAGTACGACACGGCCGGCTACACGTTCTCCGGTATGCCCGGTGTGATCATCGGCCACAACCAGGACATCGCCTGGGGCCTCACCAACCTGGGCGCCGACGTCACCGACCTCTTCCTGGAGAAGGTCTCCGGCGACGGCTATCTGTACGACGGCGAGACCAAGCCGTTCAAGACCCGCGACGAGACCATCAAGGTCGCCGGCGGCAGGGACCGGACGATCACCGTCCGCGAGACGAACAACGGCCCCCTGGTCTCCGACCGCAGCAAGGAACTGGACAAGGTCGGCCAGAAGGCGCCCGTCAGCAATGCCGCACCCGACCGGGCCGACGGCTACGCGGTGGCGCTGAAGTGGACCGCGCTGGAGCCCGGCAAGTCCATGGACGCGGTCTTCGCGCTCAACCGGGCCAAGGACTTCGCCACCTTCCGGAAGGCCGCCGAGTACTTCGAGGTCCCCTCGCAGAACCTCATCTACGCCGACACCGAGGGCAACATCGGCTACCAGGCGCCCGGCAAGATCCCGGTCCGCTCCGAGGGCTACGACGGCACGGTCCCGGCCCCGGGCTGGGACCCGAAGTACGCGTGGAAGGGCTACATCCCCTTCGACCAGCTGCCCTACGAGTACAACCCGGACCGCGGCTACATCGTCACCGCCAACCAGGCCGTCATCGACGAGAAGAAGTACCCGCACCTCCTGACCAAGGACTGGGGCTACGGAGCCCGCAGCCAGCGGATCAACGACCTCCTCGCCCAGAAGATCAAGGGCGGCGAGAAGGTTTCGACCGATGACATGCAGAAGATGCAGATGGACAACTTCAGCGAGATCGCCGCGCTGCTGGTGCCCGAGCTGAAGAAGATCAACATCTCCGACCCGAGCGTCCGCGAGGCCCAGAAGCTGCTGGAGGGCTGGGACTACACCCAGGAACCCGACTCGGCCGCCGCCGCGTACTTCAACGGCGTCTGGCGCAACATCCTGAAGCTCGCCTTCGGTAACAAGCTTCCCAAGGAGATGCGCGTCGAGGGCGACTGCATCAATGTGCCGCCGGCCAAGAACAGCGGCCCGGTGGACCAGCAGAAGAAGCTCGTCCGCGAGTGCGGCCAGCGCGACGGCGACACCGCGCAGCCGGACGGCGGCGACCGCTGGTTCCAGGTGGTCCGCGACATCATGGACGACCCGGACAACGAGTGGTGGAAGGCGCCCGCCCGGGGCCGCGAGGACGCCCTGGAGAGCCGGGACGACCTCTTCGCCCGGGCGATGGAGGACGCGCGCTGGGAGCTGACGGCCAAGCTCGGCAAGAACATCTCCACCTGGAGCTGGGGCCGGCTGCACCGCCTGACGCTGAAGAACCAGACGCTCGGCACCGAAGGCCCCGGCCTGCTCCAGCGGGCGCTCAACCGCGGCCCCTGGAACCTCGGCGGCGGCGAAGCGGCGGTCAACGCCACCGGCTGGAACGCGGCGAGCGGCTACGAGGTCGTCTGGGTGCCGTCGATGCGGATGGTCGTCAACGTGGGGGACTGGGACAAGTCCCGCTGGATCAACCTCAGCGGGGCCTCCGGGCACGCGTTCAGCGCGCACTACACCGACCAGACCGACAAGTGGGTCGACGGTGAACTGCTCGACTGGTCCTTCGGGACGGAAGCGGTCGACGCGTCCACCGTCGACACGCTGACGCTGAAACCGTAGGGATCGCCAAGAGCGCCCGGTAGGAAGCCCCTAGGGGCTCACGCGTGAGCCCCTAGGGGCTTTCGCCTGTCCGGGGTTCAGGCGCCTGTCCGGGGTTCAGGATGCGAAGCGCCGCGCTCCGGACGGTGTGACCACCGCGTCCACCGGGTGGTCGTGCGGTTCCGAGGGAACCCGTGCGACCACCTCGTCGTCGTACAGGAGCACGACGAGCGCCGGGTGCGCCCCGGCGGCCGTCAGCCGGGCCAGCACCCGGTCGTAACTGCCGCCGCCCCGCCCGAGCCGCATCCCGGCCCCGTCCACCGCCAGGCCGGGCAGCAGCACCGCGTCGGCGTCCAGGACGGCGGCGGGGCCCAGCCGTGGGCCGTCCGGCTCAAGGAGCCCCCGCCCGGCCGGCAGCAGGTGCTCCGGGCCCTCGTAGGACGCCCAGTCCAGGTCGTTGTCGGGCAGGAGCACCGGCAGCAGCACGCGCACGCCGCGCCCGCGCAGCGCTTCCAGGAGTGCACGGGTGCCTGGCTCGCGACCCACGGAGACGTACGCGGCGACCGTACGGGCGTCGGCCAGTTCGGGAAGGCCCAGGGCCGCTTCGGCGAGAACCGCGGCGGCCCGCACGGCGTCCTCCTTCGTCAGAAGGGCCCGCGCGGCGAGCAGTTCGCGCCGCAGGGAGCTCTTCGCGGACGCCTTGCCGGACTTGTCGGTGTTCAATAGAGACTCGCACGATTCTCGTATGGGCATATTTAAGGACGAAGTTAACCGGAATATCAGCTTCCGGCCGTGTGCAGCCGTTAAGGTCTGCACATGACTCAGTCGCCCTCCAGGATCAGCAAGGCCGTCATCCCGGCAGCAGGTCTCGGCACCCGGTTCCTGCCCGCCACGAAGGCCACTCCGAAAGAGATGCTGCCTGTCGTCGACAAGCCGGCCATCCAGTATGTCGTCGAGGAGGCCGTGGCAGCGGGACTCTCCGACGTACTGATGATCACCGGTCGCAACAAGCGTCCCCTCGAGGACCACTTCGACCGCAACTACGAGCTGGAGTCCGCGCTCACCCGCAAGGGCGACGCCGAACGCCTCGCCAAGGTCCAGGAGTCCAGCGACCTCGCCACCATGCACTACGTCCGCCAGGGTGACCCCCGCGGCCTCGGACACGCCGTGCTGTGCGCCGCCCCCCACGTGGGCGACCAGCCCTTCGCGGTGCTCCTCGGCGACGACCTGATCGACCCGCGCGACGCCCTGCTGGCCCGGATGGTCGAGGTCCAGGAGCGTGAGGGCGGCAGCGTCATCGCGCTGATGGAGGTCGACCCCTCGCAGGTCCACCTCTACGGCTGCGCCGCCGCGGACGCCACCGTCGACAGCGACGTGGTCCGCATCACCGACCTGGTCGAGAAGCCGGACCCGGCCGACGCCCCCAGCAACCTCGCCATCATCGGCCGGTACGTCCTGGACCCCGCGGTCTTCGACATACTGCGACACACCGAGCCGGGCCGCGGCGGCGAGATCCAGCTCACCGACGCGCTCCAGCTCCTCGCGGCCGACGAGAAGACCGGCGGCCCCGTGCACGGCGTCGTCTTCAAGGGCCGCCGCTATGACACCGGCGACCGCAGCGACTATCTGCGCGCCATTGTCAGACTGGCGTGCGAACGTGAAGACCTGGGGCCGGACTTCCGGACCTGGCTGCGCAAGTACGTCGCTGAGGAGATGTAACCCCGTGAGCAGCACGATCTGGTCGGTCGACGAACACCTGGACGACATCGTCGCCGCGGTGCGGCCGCTGGAGCCCATCGAGCTGCAGCTGCCGGACGCCCAGGGCTGCGTGCTCGTCAAGGACGTCGTCGTGGAGGTGGCCCTGCCGCCGTTCGACAACAGCTCCATGGACGGTTACGCGGTCCGGATCGCCGATGTCGAGGGCGCCAGCGAGGAGTTCCCCGCGGTCCTCACCGTCATCGGCGACGTCGCCGCGGGCAGCGCGGGGCTCGCCGACGACCAGGTCGTGGGACCGGGACAGGCCGCCCGCATCATGACGGGCGCACCGCTGCCCGCCGGTGCGGAGGCCGTCGTCCCGGTCGAATGGACGGACGGCGGTACGGGCGAGGGCCCGGCCGCCGCCATGCGCGCCCACAGCGACGCGCCCGAGGACGCCACCGGCGAGGTCAGGGTGCACCGGCCCGTCGTCGCCGGCGCCCATGTCCGCGAGCGCGGCAGCGACGTCAAGCCGGGCGATCTGGCGCTGGCCGCCGGGTCGGTCGTCGGCCCGCCGCAGATCGGGCTGCTCGCGGCGATCGGCTGCTCGACCGTGGTCGTACGGCCCCGCCCCCGCGTGGTCGTCCTGTCCACCGGCAGCGAACTGATCCAGCCCGGCGAGACGCTGACGGGCGGCCAGATCTACGACTCCAACAGCTTCGCGCTGACGGCCGCCGCCCGGGACGCCGGAGCCATCGCCTACCGGGTCGGCGCGGTCGCCGACGACGCCGAGACGCTGCGCGCCACGATCGAGGACCAGCTGATCCGCGCGGACATCGTCGTCACCACGGGCGGCGTCAGCGTCGGCGCGTACGACGTGGTCAAGGAGGCGCTGTCCTCCGTCGGCGACGAGGACGAGCCGGGCAGCGGGATCGAGTTCCGCAAGCTCGCCATGCAGCCGGGCAAACCCCAGGGCTTCGGCTCGATCGGCCCGGACCACACCCCGTTGCTGGCCCTGCCGGGCAACCCGGTCTCCAGCTATGTCTCCTTCGAGTTGTTCGTCCGCCCCGCCATCCGCGCCCTGATGGGCCTCACCGATGTGCACCGCCCCACCGCCCGCGCGGAGCTGAGCGCCGAGAAGGCGCTCACCTCGCCGGACGGCCGCCGCCAGTTCCTGCGCGGCCGCTACGACGCGGAGGCGGGCACGGTCACTCCGGTCGGCGGTTCCGGATCGCATCTGATCGCCGCGCTCGCGCAGGCGGACGCGCTGATCGTGGTGCCCGAGGACGTCACCTCGGTCGAGCCCGGCACGGAGACGGACGTGATCCTGCTCCGCTGACCGCCGCCCGGTGGCGGTACGGTATCTGCCGCCGTGCCTTCCGGGGGACCCCCTCCGGGTCCGAGGCCCATCGGTGCCCCTACCGCTAGGCGGAGTGAGTTGAGTACGCAGAACAGGCTGACGCACATCGACGAGGCGGGCGCGGCCCGCATGGTCGACGTGTCGGAGAAGGACGTCACCACCCGCGTCGCCCGGGCCGCCGGCCGGGTGCTCGTCTCGCCGCGCGTGATCGAGCTGCTGCGCGGCGAGGGAGTCCCCAAGGGCGACGCCCTCGCCACCGCCCGGATCGCCGGGATCATGGGGGCCAAGCGCACCCCGGAGCTGATCCCGCTCTGCCATCCGCTGGCCGTCTCCGGTGTGACGGTCGACCTGAGCGTGGCCGACGACGCGGTGGAGATCACGGCCACCGTGAAGACGACGGACCGTACGGGCGTCGAGATGGAGGCCCTGACGGCGGTGTCGGTGGCGGCCCTGACCGTCGTCGACATGATCAAGGCGGTCGACAAGAGCGCGGTCATCACCGACGTACGGGTCGAGGCGAAGTCGGGCGGCAAGTCCGGCGACTACCGGCGCACCGCGCCGGAGGGACCGGACGCGTGACGCCGCCCGAGCCGGCCGCGTCCGGCCACGAAGGGCGGGCGCCCGGGCCCGGGGCCTCCGGCCACGAGGGGCACGCGCAGGCGTCGGGGCCAGGGGCCTCCGGCCACGAGCAGCCGGCAGGGGGGCCGGAACCCACCGGAGCCGCGTTGCTCTCTCCGTACGCCGCCCTCGTCGTCACCGCCTCCAACCGGGCCTCCGCCGGGGTGTACGCGGACAAGGGCGGCCCGCTGATCGCCGAGGCGCTGACCGGCCTCGGCTTCACGGTCGACGGCCCGCAGGTGGTCCCCGACGGCGACCCGGTCGAGGCGGCCCTGCGCGCGGGCGTCGCCGCCGGGTACGACGTGATCGTCACCACCGGCGGTACGGGCATCTCACCCACCGACGCCACCCCCGAGGCCACCCGCCGCGTCCTCGACCACGAGATCCCCGGCATCCCGGAGGCGATCCGGGCCGAGGGCCTCGCCAAGGTTCCGACCGCGGCCCTCTCCCGGGGCCTCGCGGGCGTCGCCTCCCGCACCCTGATCGTCAACCTCCCCGGCTCCACCGGCGGGGTGAAGGACGGACTCGCGGTCCTCGGCAGGCTTCTGGTGCACGCCGTCGACCAGCTCCGCGGCGGCGACCACCCCCGACCGGGGAGCCCGAGCTGAACATCGCGACCTGGCCGGTGACGCTGACCGACGGCGAGATCGTCCTGCGCCCGATAAAGATGCGTGACCAGCGGATGTGGCGCGAGGTCAACCGGCGCAACCGCGACTGGCTGCGCCCCTGGGAAGCCACCGTCCCGCCGCCCGCCCCCGGCGGCCCGATGGCGCAGCGCCCCACGTACCGGCAGATGGTCCGCCATCTGCGCGCCGAGGCGAACGCGGGGCGGATGCTGCCGTTCGCCATCGAGTACGAGGGCCGGCTGGTCGGTCAGCTCACGGTCGCGGGGATCACCTGGGGCTCGATGTGCTCCGGGCACATCGGCTACTGGGTCGACCGGGGCGTCGCCGGGCGCGGGGTCATGCCGACGGCCGTGGCACTCGCCGTGGACCACTGCTTCCGCACCGTGGGCCTGCACCGCATCGAGGTCTGCATTCGCCCGGAGAACGGGCCCAGCCGCCGGGTGGTGGAGAAACTCGGATTCCGCTCGGAGGGCGTGCGCCCGCGCTATCTCCACATCGACGGGGCCTGGCGCGACCACCTGATCTTCGCCCTCACCGCCGAGGAAGTGCCCGAGGGGATGCTCCGGCGCTGGCGCCGGTCGCGCCCGGTGACGCCGAGAAGCCCCGGACCGTCCGACGAAATAAAATAAGTGTTCGAATTTGATCGCGGGATGACCGTCGGATGACCGCATTGGGTCGGGCTATCGGCGGCTGTTGATCCGAACAATCACAAAAAAAGTCCGTGATATCAGCCGGATCGTGCGACACACCGAGCCAATTGGCGGATCCTTCCGCGCAAACCCCTCTACGGTGTGAGCGTGAGCAGCAGCGGCCTCATCTACGCAGTCATCGTCGGGGCCTGGGCCGCCTACTTGGTGCCGATGTGGCTCCGCAGGCAGGACGAGCTCAACGAAGCCCGTCCGACGGAACGCTTCAGCACCGCCATCCGGCTGGTGTCCGGACGGGCGGCGATGGAGCGCCGGTACGCCAAGGAGCTGCGGGAGCGCACCGCCGAGGAGGCGGCGCCCGACGTCGACCCGGACCGGGAAACGGACCGTATGGAATCCGTGGACGTCCGGGCCTTTGCCGCGCCTCCGGCGCACACGGAAGCCAGGCTGAGCGACCCGGCGCACGCGCCCGAGCGCGTCCCGGACCACCAGGCTTCCGACCGCCAGGCGCACGACCGTCCGGCGCATGACCGTCCGGCGCACGATCGTCGGGCGGGGCATCAGCCGTCGGACCGTCAGCCGAACGAACGCCGGTCCGGTGAGCGCCCCGCGGAGCACGCGCCCCCCGCCCAGCGGCGACCCCGCTCCGGCGCGGCCGACGCCGAGCGGGCCCGGCGCGCCCAGCGCTCCCAGGTCCTGGCCCGGCGCAGGCGGACCACCGTCGTCCTCTTCCTGGCCTTCACCGCCGGCGCGGTCGTCGCGGCGGTCGGCGGCCTCGGCTTCCTGTGGGCCCCGGCGGTACCGGCCGTGCTGCTGAGCACGTACATCGTGCATCTGCGCGCCCAGGAACGCCGACGGTTCGCCTTCACGATGGACCGTCGCCGGGCCGAGGTCGCGGCCCAGCGCCTGCGCGAGAACCGTCCCCGCAGGCACCAGCCCGCGGCCCCCGCCCCCGCCGAGCCTGACGACGACTCCGAGGCCCACCACCCGGAGCCGGAGCCCACGCCCACGGTCTCCCCCCAGGAGGCCGGCCGGCGCGCCCTCGTCGAGCAGACGGACCACGCGGAGTGGGTGGACCAGCAGCGCGAACGCGGCCGTGTCCAGGGCGACAGCTGGGAGCCCGTCCCCGTACCGCTGCCCACCTATGTCACCGCGCCCGTCGCCCCCCGGGCCACGGGCGGCGTGGAGGTCGGCGACCCGGAGACCTGGAGCGCGGCCCGCTCCAGCACCGCCGAGCCCAGCCAGACCGGCACGTCGCACCCGACGCCCCCCGCGGTCGACCCGGCCCCGCGCCAGCGCACGAACCAGTCCCGCCGCAACCGCGACCGGGGCCGGACCCCGCTCTTCGACCAGTACGACGACGAGGACCGGCCGCGCGCGGCCAATGAGTGAGGCGGCGGGGGCGCCGGGGGCCCGGGAAGCCCGACACCGCTGACCAGCGGAGGAACGGATTTCCAAGCACCCCCATGAGGGTGCTAGAGTTTCACACGTCGCAAGGGCCTGTGGCGCAGTCTGGTAGCGCACCTCGTTCGCATCGAGGGGGTCTGGGGTTCAAATCCCCACAGGTCCACAACCGACAGTTCTTGAGTAGCTCTCAAGAAACGTCACGAGATCCCGTTCCGCCGGAAGGCGGGGCGGGATCTCGTCGTTTCCGGCCACTCGTCGCCGCATCCCCGCCCGGGACGGGACTACCGCTCGCCCCGGGACAGGGACGCCAGCAGGGGCAGCTGCTCGGGCGCCACACCGGCGATCGCCTCGACCAACTGGTCCCAGGGGCCCAGGGACAGTGCCTTGGCGAGGAGGAGACGGGCCGTCGGGGTGGGGCCGAGTGAGTGGGCGATGGCTCCGATGGCTTCGCTGCGGCTGTCCGGCTCGCTGATGGAGTCGGCCAGGGCGAGGGTTGCCTCCGTCGCGCCCGCCCGGGCCGCGGCCTGGACGACATCGGCCGTGCTCCTGTCCCGCAGGGCGGGGCTGAAGATCTCGTCGAGCAGGGCGATGGCACGGGGGAGGTCGCCGGCGGCTGCTGTGCCCGCCGCCAGGTGCCCGAGGCCGTGTTCGTCCGCACCGGGCCCCAACGAATCCTCGGTCAGTCGTTCCGCCCGGTTCAGATCGCCTGTCTCGACGAGCTTCGCCACGACGGCGGAGAGGAATTCGTGCACTATGTCCTCCGGCAGAGACGTGGTGAGAGCCAGGGCCTCATCGATGTCCCCCGCCGCGAGGAAGGCGCCTGCGGCGCTGTACCTGTGCCAGCTCTGCTGGTAGGGGCTGTCCAGGGCTCTTGCCTCGTACAGGAGTTCCTGAGCCACCTCGCGGGCCCGGTCCGGGCTGCCCGTCGCGCCGAACGCCATGGCGATCTTCTCCATGGCGTGGGAGTACTGCGAGATGGACAGCCTTTGCCGGGTCTCTTCGAGCAGGGAGGCGAGCAGAGCGTTCTTCCGGTCGTCCCGGCCGGTGTGGTGCAGCCCCTTGACCACCTCCACCATGTCCAGCACCCGGGCGTATCCGTCCTCCGGCTCGGCCGATTCCTCGGCCCACCGCACGAGGGCGTACGCCGCGTCATCAGCGCCCGCCGAGATCAGTGCACCGGCCACCGCGATCTGCGGCGTCACCTTGCCGCGCGGCGCCCGGCTGACCCGCGCGAGGTCCGTGGCCGCCGCCACCACCGGTTCGGCAAGCTCCGGGCGACCCGCTCGGAGCAGTGATTCCGCCAGACGGACCCGAAGGTCCACCTGCCAGCCCGGGGAGGACACCTGGCTGATCGCATGGAGGTTCCGCACCGCCAGGTGCGCGCAGAGCGTCGGCTGTGCGGCCTTCGCCCATGCCGTTCCTACGGCGGTCAGAGCTTTCGACCGGAAGACCGGAGTGGCGATCCGCTCGGCCGACTCCAGCGCTCCGTCCGGGTCGCCTGATTCGGCGATGGCCGTCGCGATGGCGCACAGCTCCTCGTCGCGGTCGGCCGGGTCGGGGAGGAACCGTTCGACGATCCGCTCCGCCCGTTCGTGCTCCCCGACCGCTGCCAGGCCGGCGGCGACCTCGGGGAAGAGCCAGGCGAACTCCTGCAGGTCCGTTGTCGTCGCGGCCAACTCGGCGGATCTGAGGGCGATCTCGGCCGCCGACGCCGCGAGGCGAGGCGCTTTCGCCAGGCGTACGGCGATGAAGCTGAGGTTCTGAGCCTGTCGGAACACCTCTGCGTCCGCCGTGGAGGAGAGAGCGCGCTCCATCGCCGCCTGAGCCTGGCCGTCCTCCCCGAGCAACGAGAACGCGCAGGCTAGGTCGGCGTACAGCTCAGGGTGGTGGGTGGTGTCGGCAGCGGAATCGACGGCCCGTACTGCCTCGGCCGCGTGCTGGACGACAGTCGCCCTCACTTCCGGCTGCCGCCGTACGTCTGCCTCGGCCGCCGTCTTGACGACGGCGACGAGAGCTTCCGTCCACCGTTCCTCGTCCTTCACCACGGACGTCATCAGCAGGGCATCGGTGTACCGGCCGGCTTCCGCCAGTCCCTCCGCGGTCGCCGCCAGGAGGAGGTCCCGGTCCTTGAAGGTCTCCACGTTGTACGTCAGCTCGAGGGCCCGAGCCGGTTGCCCGGATGCGGCGAACGCTAGGGCGACGGCCACCAGAGCGCTCACCCGGGTGCCCGGATCGTGCCGCGACTTCGCCATGCTGACGGCGCGGTCCGTATGCCCGAGCCGCGCCCACAGGCCGATCAGATCGCGCGGCAGGGCACCCGTCCGTTCGTGCAGCCCGTCGCGGGCGGCGGCCAGGCGCAGAGCGGCGGAGACGTCCACGTCCCCGTTCCGCGTGCCGTCCGACAGCAGCTGGTCCAGGGAAGCCGACAACTCGCTGAGCGCTTCGAGGTCCGCCCCGGTGACCTGCCACAACCGCTCGTGCCGTTCCGCGTCGCACACCAGCTCCACCAGCCGCCCGGTGTCGCCCAGTTCTCGCAGGCGCTGGGCGTACCCGCGCAGCAGATACTCGGGTGTCGTGGCGGGCCAGCCCGCGCTCCGGTACGTCTGTGCCCACCGGTGCAGGCGGGCGCGGCAGTCCGTCAGCTCCGCGGCCGTGATCAGGTCCGCGGCGCTGCGCTGGATCTCCTCGTGGGCCAGGAGGTAGACCTCGGGGCCGTCCGGCGTCCAGTGCGCGGAGCGGCGGCGGAAGCTTCGGCCGCTGACGGCGGACAGCTCGCGCTCCACCAGGCGGGGCCGGCTCCCGGACAGCGCGGCGATGTCGCTCGCGCTGAGACCGCCGCCGGCCGCCACCGTCAGGCCGACGAGGTCCCATCCCAGACCGCCGGCGTCGCGCAGCCGCAGCAGGTCCTCCTCCGCGTCCCGGCGGGCTGCTTGGGCGTGCGGGGAGGGCTTCAGCCAGTGGTTGATCTCCGTGGTGTGCAGGGGGTGGTCGGCGGGCACGTCCTCCGGTACGGGCGGGTGCGGGCGGCCGGCCACGATGATCCGCATGCCGTGC
Organism: Streptomyces sp. SID14515; assembly: GCF_010548505.1. NCBI lineage: Bacteria > Bacillati > Actinomycetota > Actinomycetes > Kitasatosporales > Streptomycetaceae > Streptomyces > Streptomyces sp. SID14515. Next base: position 77,474 of record NZ_JAAGMH010000121.1, read on the forward strand.
GGAGGCGTACGCGGCAGCAGCGCGGCGATGCTGTGGCCGCCCGGCCCGGAGGTGATGCCGTGGTCCTCGTCCAACCCGTCCACCACGAGCACGAGCCGGCGGCCCTGTGCGGCGCAGTGTTCCGCCGTACGGTTCAGGGCGAGCCGCATCTGCTCGTCGCGGGTGTGGGGTGTGCTGAGCGGCTCCTCCTCCCGCAGCAGGGCGTACAGCTGCCGTTGGACGACCTCGCAGAAGGCCGCCGCGTCGTTCTGGCCCGCCATGCGGGAGGTGATGAAGAACGAGACGACGTCGATTCCGGGCGGCGGACGCAGGACGAAGTCGGCCAGCAGGGCGGACTTTCCGGCCCAGGCGGGGGCCAGCCAGCGCCAGTAGTTCTTTCCGGAGACGTCTTCCGAGCGTGTCTCCGTACTGAAGGACGCCAACTCCGAAAGCTCGGCCTCACGTCCACGGAAATCGGCCGCGGCCACCCGCTCGACCTGGAGCAGGTAGCCCGACACAGCGATCCGTGGTGCGGCCATGTTCGCCGAGCCGATGAAGACCCCGGTGTTCGAGAACGCGACGCCGCCCTCCGCCGACGCGTCGCCCGTTCCCTTCACCCCGATCCTGCCCTCGGCCACCGCGCCGCTACCCCTGCCGGAAGCCGGTGTTCGCGTTGCCCCCGTCGGCCTCCGCGTCGCCGGTGTCGCTGACGGAGACCGCGCCCGGCGTGCCGGTGGAGGCCGGGGCGATGAAGCCGGTGTTGGCCTCGCCGCCGCGGGACATCGCTCCGCCCGTTGCCTTGACCTGCACGTCGGGGCCGCGGGGCGGGCCGAGGGCCCCGTACACGCCGACCCCCAGGGCGGCCACGCCTACCACGGCGGAGATCACCCCGGCCACCTGATCGGCCCGGTCCCAGCTGAGGAAGGACAGCGCTCCGGCGAGCACGGCGACCGCCAGGCCCGTCCACATCAGTACGGTTCTTCGGGCACTGTTCACGGCCGCGTCCTTCCTTATTCGGAAGGCAACTCTACTGCTGGGGAATGGTGTTCGGGCTGGACTCGGACGCGCTCGCATTGCCGGGCGCAAAGGTCTGCACCTGCGCTTTTCGCCGATCTCTCTACAGTTCTCGGCCAGTTCTGTAGAAAAGAGCCCCGCCGTCGCTTCTTGTCGCGGCAGTTCCGGCTGCGCCAGAGTTCGAGGCGCGGCGACAGGAACATGTCATCGCCGCCGGGCAGTGTCCATGGAACACATCGCGCTTCCCCAGGCGCGGTGTGGCCACCCCCCCATTGTCTGGACGCTCGCCTGCGTAGCGGAAGGAATCGCGTGAAGCACAGCAGGAAGAAGAACGCGCGCAGATACATCGTCGCCGCCTCGATCGGCGCCCTTCTGTCGGCCGGAGTCGCCACAGGGGCCTACGCCGGTTCGACGACGGAATCCTCGGCTCCCTCGGCGCCGGCGTACCAGCCGGAGATGGTCAAGGCGCTCGCCACCACCCTGGGCGTCAGCGAGAAGGCCGCGGTGCAGCGGCTGGACCGCGAGGCCCAGCAGCAGGACCGGTTCGCGGAGTTGCGGAAGGACCGGGTCAGCACGCTCGGCGCCTTCTTCGCCGCCGACGGTTCGCTGGTCGTCAACGCCGCCGACGCCGAGGCGGCCGAGGAAGTCCGCGCTGCCGGCCTCAAGGCCCGGGTCCCCGAGCGCGGTGAGAGCAAGCTCGACCGCATCAAGGCCGAGCTCGACGCCAAGGCGCTCAAGAGCGCCCCGGCCGGGGTGTCCGCGTGGTCCGTCGACCTCGCTTCGGACACCGTGACCGTCGAGGTCAACGGTGACTCCGACGCCGCCACCCGCAGCTTCCTCAAGGCCGCGAAGAGCAACGGCGACGCCGTACGCGTCGTCAAGGGGCAGGAGAAGCTGGAGACCCAGGCCGTCGTTCCGCCCGGCAGCCGGATGACCTTCAACGGCTACCTCTGCTCCGTCGGTTACGGCGCCAAGGACCGCAACGGCAAGCAGGTGCTCGTGACCGCCGGGCACTGCATCGAGGACCTGCCCGAACTGGCCTACAACGGCACCCGGTTCGCCAAGGGCACCCACACCCGGTTCGCGCTGGGCACCCGCAGCGTGGACATGGGCATCGCCGCCGTCGACGCCGGCAACTCGATCGGCCTCGACGTCACCACGTACGGCAAGGCCGGCACCGTCCCGGTCAAGGGCAGCAAGCGGGCCCCCTCCGGCGCGGCGCTCTGCAAGTCCGGCCAGACCACCCAGTGGACCTGCGGCAAGGTCGGCTCGTACAACGTCAGCGTCACCTACACCGACCAGAACGGCGGCCCGGACACCGTCGTGACCGGCCTGGCGAGCTCCAGCGTCTGCACCCAGGGAGGGGACAGCGGAGGCGCGTACATCTCCGGTGACCAGGCCCAGGGCATGACGTCCGGCGGTCCCAGCAACCAGCGCTGCAACGGCCAGGTCAACTCGCCCGGCTCCTCCTACTTCCAGCCGCTCGACGACGCCCTCGCGTACTACGGGCTGACGCTCAACACCAAGTAACAGCACCGCAGTTCAAGACCGGCCAAGGCCACCCCCCAGACGCGGGAGACCGTCCACTCATCCTGGGCGGTCTCCCGTTCCACCTGTTCCCGGCCCGTAGTCCCATGCCACCCCGTGGACCCCGGGCTTGCACCGGGAGGTGAGCACATGGACGTTGTGCGCGTCGCTCAGCGGGATACGCCGCCGGCCGCGGGGCGGTTCGCCGACCTTGTCCCGGACGTAGCGGTGGCAGTCCGTCGGCAGGGCGCCCGGGTGGAAGAAGACCTGCTGGAGGTATTCGTGGAGGTTCGTCCGCGACCAGCGCTCGTAGTGTGTGGCCGGGGTGTCGGACGGGCTCACATCGACCGCGTAACTCACCACCGTGGTGTCCAGCTTGGCCAGTTCCCGGCCGAAGTGGATCTCCAGCACCAGGGATTTCAGCCCCTTCAGGTACGTGGCCTCGACGAGGCGTCCGCAGGTGACCCTGATGTCGACGGGCTCGGCCGCCTCGTCGTCGAAGCTGAGCACGAAGATCGCCCGGTCCGCCCCCGCCCGGCTGGCCCGCAGCACGTTCGTGGTGGAGATCCCGCTCATCGTGCCGCTCTCGCCGATCTTCACGATGTCGTGGACGAGCAGCGAACTGGTCTCCTGGTTGAAGTGGCGGAACCGTGCGCCGAGCGCCTTCTCCACCACCGAGTCCTCCCCGAGGATCTGGAGCGCCGCCCCCTCCGCACCGGGCGGGGTGATCCGGCCGCGCGGGCGGCGCGGGCCGAGCAGCGAGCGCAGGGCTCCGGCAGGCAGCTCCAGGATCTCCTCCAGCACGTCCACCGCCCGCAGGGACCGGGCCCGTTCGGGCTGGCTGCGGCCGCGCTGCCAGCTGCTGAGGGTGGCCTGGCTGATGGTGATGCCGCGCACCCTGAGCCGCTCGCTCACCCGCTCCAGGGACAGCCCGCGGCGGTTCAGCGCCTCCCGCAGGACGCCGGGGAAGGTGTCGGCGCCGGTCGCCGCCGCGTGCAGGGCCGAGGTGGTGATGGCCTCGCCCGTCCGCGCCGCGGTGGCATGCGCCTCGGTGGCGCGTGGGTCGGTGAGGCACGTATCGGTGACCCGCGCTTCGGTGGCGCGCGCCTCTTCGGTGTCCGTTCTGCTCGACATGTCCCTCCCGTTTCCGGCAGCCTCTCGGCGGGACGGCCGACAGGCCCCCGCATACTGGTTGACCACCGGACGGGTGGCGGATAACAAATCCCTCAGGGGTGACCTGTCCCACATCCGGCGGCGAACCGAACGAAGGGCGTGAACGGCGTGGACAGCACCGCTCTGGTCATCGCGGCGAGGAACGGCGACCGGGCCGCCGGGGAACGGCTGGCCGCCCAGTACCTCCCCCTGGTCTACAACGTCGTCGGGCGCGCCCTCAACGGCCATCCGGACGTGGACGACGTCGTGCAGGAGACCATGCTCCGGGCGCTGTCCGGACTGCCCTCGCTGCGCGATCCGGCCCGCTTCCGCTCCTGGCTCGTCGCCATCGCCATGAACCAGGTCCGCACCCGATGGTCCGGTCTCGGCCACCGTCCCGCACCGCTGGAGGCGACCGAGGACGCCGCCGACCCCGCCGCCGACTTCGTCGACCTGACGATCCTGCGCCTCGAACTCTCCGGGCAGCGGCGCGAGACGGCCGAGGCGACCCGCTGGCTGGACGACGCCGAACGCGATGTGCTGTCGCTGTGGTGGCTGGAGACGACCGGCGACCTCACCCGGTCCGAGCTCGCCGAGGCGCTCGGCCTTTCCCCGCAGCACGCCGCCGTACGCGTCCAGCGGGTGAAGAACCAGCTCGACGTCGGCCGCGCGGTCGTCCGGGCCCTGGCCTCCGACCCCCGCTGCCCGGCCCTGGAGGAGCTGCTGGGCGACTGGGACGGTACGCCGACGCCGCTGTGGCGCAAGCGGATCGCCCGCCATGTACGCGGCTGCGCCTCCTGCTCCGACGGCAGTGCGGGGCTGGTCCCGCCGGAGGGCCTGCTCTCCGGGCTCGCCCTCGTGGTGCCGCTCTACGACAGCGGGCAGTCGGCGGCGGTGGCCGTCGCCTCCTCGGCCTCGTCCGCCGCGCCGGCCACCGCGTCCGCGGCGACCTCGTCCGCCGCCGCCCCTTCCGCGTCCGCCGCGTTCTCGGTCGGGAAGGCGGCGGGGCTCATAGCCGGGGCGGCCGCCGTGACCGCCCTCGCCGTACTGATCTGGCCCTCCGCCCCCGCCCCGCCCGAAGCCCGGGGCGGCGGCGTCACCCACAGCCCCGCGCCCCCGCCGCCCGCGGACGCCCCCGCCGAGCCACTGCCCTCGCCCTCCACGGTCTCGCCCACGCCTTCGCCGTCGCCGAGCCGTACGGTCTCCGCCTCCCGGCCGCCCGCCGCCACCCCGTCGCCCTCCGCATCGCCCGCGCCCAGCAAGCCGCGCCCCGGCCCGGACACCGGTGTGGTCACCCGGGTCAACACCCTGCGCGCCGCGAACGGCTGCCCGGAGCTGGAGACCGACCCCCGGCTGACCCAGGTCGCCCAGCGGCACTCCGAGGACATGGCCGCGCGGAACTACTTCGGCCACACCGACTCCTCAGGCCGGGGCGCGGGCGACCGGGTCGGCGCCACGGGCTACGACTGGTCGGCCGTCGGTGAGACCATCGCGACCGGTATGAGCGATCCCGCCGCGGTCGTCGAGGAGTGGCGCAACAGCCCCGGCCGCGACGACGACATCTTCAACTGCGACTTCGTCCACGTGGGCGTGGGCATCGCCGACTCCCCGCGCGGCCCCTACTGGACCCAGGTGCTGGCCACCCCGAGGTGAGCTGTCGGGCCGATTGTCAGTGGCGGGTGCCAGACTCGGTCGGCATGGAGACCATGGAGAACGGTGTGCGGCTCAGGGATGTCGAACAGGCCGACCTGGAGGCGTTTCTCGCGTACGAGCACGACCCGGAGGCGGTCGAGAAGTCGCGGTTCCCTCCCCGGGAGAGGGAGGCGTTCATGGCGCACTGGAAGACGCGGGTGCTGGGCGACCCCACGGTCCTCGTGCAGACGGTCGTCGTGGACGGCGAGCCGGCGGGGAACGTCGTGGCCTGGTGGGAGGAGGACCGGCGCTTCATCGGCTATTGGTTCGGCCGTCCGTACTGGGGCCGGGGCATCGGCACCCGGGCGCTGACCGCGTTCCTGGAGCGGGAGACGGTCCGCCCGTTGTACGCGGACCCGGTCGTCGGGAACACCGGATCGGTGCGCCTGCTGGAGAAGTGCGGTTTCGTGGCGACGGAGACGGTGAAGCACGGGGAGAACGAGCACGTCGTTCTGGTGCTGGGCGGGAGCGCCTGATCAACGGCCGCTCCCGAGTGGTTACTTGACCGTAGGGCGGCGTACGCTTTCCGGGGCGCCGGCGGAGGTCCCGGCGCCGGTTCCGTACGGAGGAGTGGCTTCTGTGACGTCCGCCCCGCAGCGCGACCCGATCGACACGAGCAAGCCCCATCCGGCGCGCGTCTACGACTGGCTGCTCGGCGGCAAGGACAACTACGCGGTCGACCAGGAGGTGGGGGAGAAGCTGCCCGCCGAGGCGAGGGCCAACGCCGCGCGGAACCGGGCGTTCATGCACCGGTCCGCGGCCTGGCTGGCGCAGCGGGGGGTGGACCAGTTCCTGGACGTGGGCACCGGGATACCCACCGCCCCCAATCTCCACCAGATCGTCCAGCGGATCACCCCGACGGCCCGGATCGTCTACGCGGACAACGACCCCATCGTCCTGCGGCACGCGGAGGCGCTGCTGGTCAGCAGTCCCGAGGGGGCGACGGACTATCTGCACGCCGATGTGCGCGAGCCGGAGGCGATCCTCGAACAGGCGCGGAAGGTGCTGGACTTCGACCGGCCGATCGCCCTGTCGCTGATCGCGCTGATGCACTTCCTGCGGGACGAGGACGATCCGTACGGCATCACGCGGACGCTCGTCGGCGCGCTGGCCCCGGGCAGCTTCCTCGTGCTGTCGCACGGCACGGCGGACCAGCACCCGGAGCTGCGGGAGGAGACGGAGAAGGCGTACCGCAAGGGGGCCATCGCCCTGCGGATGCGGACCCGCGCGGAGGTCGAGCCGTTCTTCGAGGGGCTGGAGCTGGTCGCGCCGGGTCTGGTGCCCGCCGCCGAGTGGTACCAGGAGCAGCCCGCGCCCGCCCAGGAGCGCAGTGGGTTCTACGTGGGGGTCGCGCGGGTGCGCTGACCGAGGGTCGCGCGGGTGCGCCGGCCCCGCCCCGGAGTCCGTGGCCCCGGGGCGAAGGGTCACGCTCCGGGCTGCCGGAGCGGCTTGGCCATGCAGATGCTGCTCTCGTACTCCCGGTAGTGGCCGAACTTCTCGCACACCGTGTAGCCGCTCGACGCGTACAGCGCGATGGCCTCGGGCTGCTGGTCGCCGGTCTCCAGGACCATCCGGATGCGGCCGGCGGCGCGTGCGTCCTCCTCCAGGGCGGCCAGCATCCGCCGGGCCAGGCCCCTGCCGCGCCCTTCGGGGATCACGAACATCCGCTTGATCTCGGCGTCGCCGTCCCAGTAGCCCTGGTCGTTGCGGTTCTGGGTCCGCCAGCCGCCGGTCGCCACCGGGCGGTCCTGCTCGTCGTAGGCGAGGAGGTACAGGCCGTGAGGCGGCAGGAACATCGAGGGGTCGAGCGGTGTGAGATCGCCCCCATCGCCGTAGCGCTCGTCGTATTCGAGCTGCACCTGGTCGTTGAGTTTGACGGCGTCGGGGTGGTCGAAGGGCCGCGTCTGAATAATCATGCCATGTATCGTACATCTATGCGTAGGGGTGGAGTGGGTACTGTTTCGGGATGCTCACCGTTACCAGCGTGAATGTTAATGGGCTCCGCGCCGCCGCCAAGAAGGGCTTCGTCGAGTGGCTGGCGGGCACCGACGCCGATGTGGTCTGCCTCCAGGAAGTGCGGGCCGAGCTCGCCCAGCTGCCCGAAGAGGTGGGCACCCCCGAAGGGTGGCACACCGTCCACGCGCCCGCGGCCGCCAAGGGTCGCGCCGGCGTCTCGCTCTACTCGCGGCAGGCCCCCGAGCGGGTCCAGATCGGCTTCGGCGGCTTCGGTGTTCCCGGGGCCGAGGAGTTCGACGCGAGCGGCCGGTATGTGGAGATCGACCTCCCCGGTGTCACCGTCGCGAGCCTGTATCTGCCCTCCGGCGAGGTCGGCACCGAGCGCCAGGACGAGAAGGAGCGCTTCATGGCCGCCTTCCTGCCCTACCTCCAGGGCCTGAAGGCGCGGGCCGCGGCGGACGGCCGTGAGGTCGTGGTCTGCGGCGACTGGAACATCGCCCACCAGGAGGCCGACCTGAAGAACTGGAAGGCCAACCGCAAGAGCTCCGGCTTCCTCCCCGAGGAGCGCGCCTGGCTGACCCGCGTCCTGGAGGAGGCCGCGTACGTCGACGTCGTGCGGCGGCTGCACCCGGACGTCGAGGGGCCGTACAGCTGGTGGTCGTACCGGGGGCGGGCCTTCGACAACGACAGCGGCTGGCGCATCGACTACCAGATCGCGACCCCGGGGCTGGCCGGGCGCGCGGTGAAGGCCTGGGTCGAGCGGGCCGCCACGCACGGCGAGCGCTGGAGCGACCACGCGCCGGTGACGGTCGTCTACGAGCGGTAGCACGAGGCGTTACGCCTTCGGGGGCTGTGCCGCGGGACGTCCAGCCTCCGGAGGTCGTGCCGCGGGGCGTCATGCCTCCGGAGGCCGTACCGCGAGGCGTTACGCCTTCGGGGGCTGTGTGCCGTCCTCGCGGCGCAGTCTCCGGTCCAGGGCCATCGACAGCTCCGCGTCCACCACCGCGCGGGCCAGCGGGCGCAGTTGGGCCGGTTCGGTCTCCTTCGTGTGGGCATGCAGTACGCGTACGAAGATTTCGGCGAGCGCGTCCGCGTGCTCGCGGACGCGGCGGCCCGAGGAGAGCACCGTGGACAGCGGCACCCCTTCCCGTACGAGCTCGGCCGACACCTCCAGGAGGCGGCGGCTGATGTGCACGATCTCGTCCCCGTCGGTGGCGAGATAGCCCAGGTCCAGCGCGCTGGCGAGGTTCTCCGGCGTGACCTCGCCCTCGAAGTAGTCCGCGAGCTGTTCCGGGGTGAGGCGGACCGGGGTCTCCTCGGTCGGCTCGCCCAGGCCCAGCACCTCGGCGACATCGCGGCCGCTCTCGAAGGTGGCGGCCAGGTCGGCGATGCCGTTGAGAGTGTGGCCGCGCTCCAGCAGGCCCGCGATGGTCCGCAGGCGGGCCAGGTGATGGTCGTCGTACCAGGCGATGCGGCCCTCGCGGCGAGGCGGTGGGATCAGCCCGCGCTCCCGGTAGAAGCGCAGGGTCCGCACGGTGATGCCGGCCTCCTTGGCCAGCTCCTCCATGCGGTATTCGCGGTGCTCGCGTCCTTCAGCCACAAGGGCACCCTATGTTGTACCGCCGGTAACTTTCCTCGGTCCGACCCCTACCCATCAGTACGGTCCTGCTCTACTCTCCGAACAATGCCAGTGATTGCTGGCAGAGTCGCGTGACGTACCGCGGGAGGCGGCAGCATGGCCCAGCAGGAGCACGTACGTGTGGCGGTGATCGGAACCGGATTCGGGGGCCTGGGGGCCGCCGTCCGGCTGCGCCGCGAAGGCATCACCGATTTCGTCGTCCTGGAGCGGGCCGACTCGGTGGGCGGCACCTGGCGCGACAACAGCTATCCCGGCTGCGCCTGCGACGTACCGTCCCACCTCTACTCCTTCTCCTTCGCCCCCAACCCCGACTGGCCGCGCACCTTCTCCGGGCAGGAGCACATCCGCGCCTACCTGGAGCGCGTCGCGGACACCTTCGGGCTCCGCCCGCACATCCGGCTGAACCACGAGGTGAAGCTGATGAGCTGGGACAAGGAGAATCTGTACTGGGTGATCGAGTCGGCCAACGGCACGACGCTCCACGCGGATGTCGTCGTCTCCGCCACCGGTCCGCTCTCCGACCCCAAGATGCCGGACATACCCGGGCTCGACTCCTTCCCCGGCAAGGTCTTCCACTCCGCGCGCTGGGACCACGACTACGATCTGGCCGGCAAGCGCGTCGCGATGGTCGGAACGGGCGCCTCCGCGATCCAGATCGTCCCGGCGATACAGCCGAAGACCGCGAAGCTCACGCTTTTCCAGCGCACCCCGCCCTGGGTCATGCCGCGCATGGACCGCACCATCAGCAAGGCCGAGCGGGCGCTCCACCGGGCCGTTCCCGTGACCGGCACCGCTCGCCGCGGACTGCTTTGGGGCATACGGGAGTTGCAGGTCAGCGCCTTCACCAAGCACCCGGACCAGCTCGGCTTGGTGGAGAAGATAGCCAAGTCCAACATGGCGCGGGCGATCAAGGACCCGGCCCTGCGGGCCAAGCTGACCCCGGACTACCGCATCGGCTGCAAGCGGATCCTGCTCTCCAGCACCTACTACCCGGCGCTCGCCCAGCCCAATGTGGACGTGGTCGCCTCCGGGCTCAGCGAGATACGCGGCTCCACGGTGGTCGCCGCCGACGGCACCGAGGCGGAGGTCGACGCGATCATCTTCGGCACCGGCTTCCATGTGACGGACATGCCGATCGCGGAGCGGGTCGTCGGCGAGGAGGGCATCACGCTCGCCGAGTCCTGGAAGGACGGGATGAACTCGCTGCGCGGCGCGACCGCCGCCGGGTTCCCCAACTGGATGACGATCATCGGCCCCAACACGGGCCTCGGGAACTCCTCGATGATCCTGATGATCGAGTCCCAGCTGAACTACATGGCCGACTATCTGCGGCAGTTGAACGTCCTCGGCGGACGCGCCGCGCTCGGCGCCCGGTCCGCCTCCGTCACCGCGTGGAACGACCGCGTCCAGCAGCGGATGAAGCGCACGGTGTGGAACACCGGCGGCTGCACCAGCTGGTATCTGGACGAGGCGGGCCGCAACACCACCGTCTGGCCGGGCACGACGGGCGAGTTCCGGCGTCAGACGCGTTCGGTGGACCTCGCGGAGTACGACGTCATCCGGGCCGGCGCGGCGGGCGGTGCGCGGCGGTCCGCCGGGTCCGGGCGCGTACCCGAACAGCCCGGCCGTACCGACCGCGAGAGCGTGACCGCCGCGTCGGAAGCCGCGTCCGTCGCCGAGGAGGCCGCGCGATGAGCCGCCTCCTGCACCGCGACGCACCCGCACCGGTGCCCGCGGCCGAACTGACCGCGCGGTCCGCCGACGGTTCGCGGATACACGTCGAACTGCACGGCCCCGAGGACGCCCCGGCGGTGGTCCTGGCCCACGGCTGGACCTGCAACACCCGCTTCTGGGACGCCCAGATACGCGACCTCGCCGCCGACCACCGGGTCATCGCCTACGACCAGCGCGGCCACGGGCTCACCCCCGAACCGGGCCCCGGCGGCTACAGCACGAACGCGCTGGCCGACGACCTCGAAGCGGTCCTCGCCGCGACGCTCGCCCCGGGCCGCAAGGCGGTGCTCGCCGGGCACTCCATGGGCGGGATGACGCTGATGGCCGCCGCCGCCCGCCCCGGGCTGCGCGAGCACGCCGCCGCCGTCCTGCTCTGTTCCACCGGCAGTACGCGGCTGACCGCCGAGGCGCGGGTCCTGCCGCTGCGCGCGGGCGCGCTGCGCACCCGGCTCACCACCGCCGTACTGGGCGCGAAGGCACCGCTCGGCCCGGTCAACCCGGTCTCGAAGAAGGTCCTCAAGTACGCGACGATGGGCCGGGGTTCGGCTCCGGAACGGGTCGACGCCTGTGCGCGCATCGTGCACGCCTGCCCGCGCCGCGCGAGGGTGGAGTGGGGCCATGTGCTCGCCGAACTGGACCTCGCGGCGGGCGTACGCGAGCTGCGGGTGCCGACCGCGGTGATCGCCGGCGCGGACGACCGGCTGACCCCGCCGGTCCACGCCCGGACCATCGCCGCCGCGCTGCCGGTCGGCCTCGGCCTGACCGAGCTGGCCGGCATGGGGCACATGACGCCGGTGGAGGCCCCGGAGGCCGTCACGGCGAAGATCAGGGAGCTGGTCACGCGGTACGTCGCCTCGGGGGCGGCCGCCACGGGCACGGCCGCCACGGCGGAGAGGGAGGATGTCGCATGAGCAGCAGGCGGAATCTGGAGGGCCAGGTCGTCGTCGTCACCGGCGCGGCCCGGGGCGTGGGCGAGCTGCTGGCCCGCAAGCTGTCCGCGCGCGGCGCGACGCTGGCGCTCGTCGGCCTGGAGGCGGACGAGCTGAAGCACGTCTCCGAGCGGCTGCACGGCGAGAGCGACCACTGGTTCGCCGACGTCACCGACCACGCGGCGATGGCCCAGGTGGCGCGCGAGGTGAAGGAACGCTTCGGCAAGGTCGACGTGGTCGTCGCCAACGCGGGCGTCGCCTCGGGCGGCCCGTTCGTCGACTCCGACCCGGACGCCTGGCGGCGGGTCATCGAGGTGAACCTCATCGGCGGCGCGGTCACCGGCCGGGCGTTCCTGCCGGTACTGATGGAGAGCCGCGGCTACTTCCTCCAGATAGCGTCGCTGGCCGCGATCACCCCGGCCCCGATGATGACCGCGTACTGCGCGTCCAAGTCGGGCGTCGAGGCCTTCGCGCACAGCCTGCGCGCCGAGGTCGGCTACAAGGGCGTCAAGGTGGGCGTCGGCTATCTCTCCTGGACCGACACCGACATGGTGCGCGGCGCGGACCAGGACGACGTGATGCGCGAGCTGCGCCAGCGGCTGCCGTGGCCGATGAACCGTACGTATCCGCTCGGCCCGGCCGTCGACCGGATCGTCGACGGCATCGCGCGGCGCTCCCCGCATGTGTACGCCCAGTGGTGGCTGCGCGGCATGCAGTCGGTCCGCGGCTATCTGCCCTCCGTCATCGCGATCGGCGGACAGCGCGAGATGCGGCGCTTCGAGCCGCGCCTCCACACGGTGTCGAAGGGCTTGGTGGGGGCCGGAGGAGCGGCGGACCAGGACGCGCGAGCGGAGCGTGCGGACCGTGGGTGACGGTGGGTAGCGGTCCGAAATGCGTGAGATGTCGGGTCGTGTAACGCTGGGCACGGCCCCGCAGGGGGGCCATCCCACACGTACCCCACGCATCCCACAGGAGTGAACAGCATGGGTATCGCAGACCAGTTCAAGGACAAGGCGCAGGAGCTCGCCGACCAGGCCAAGCAGAAGGCCGGCCAGGGCAAGGACGAGGCCAAGGACCGCGCCTCGCAGGCCCGCGACCAGAAGTCGGACTCCTCCTCGGGCATGAAGGACCGTGCCCAGGACGCGGCGGACCAGGCGCGCGAGCGTTTTGACCGTTGACGGTCTCTGAGGTGTGACGCGTGCGCGCTGCGGTTCGCGCGTGCGTACGCGTCGCGTCAGGAGGCGCACCCGGGTGACCGGGTGCGCCTCCTTCTTGTGTGCCGAGCGACCGCTGACCCGGGCACACCCGGGCGGCGAGCCGGTCGCCGCCGCACGGGACACGATGAAGGCTGCCGTGCTGAACGAGCACGTGAGCCCGCACCACTTGGTCCAGCTCGCCGTACTTCTTGTCGTGTTCGAACGGGCTGAGAGACACCGGCTCCCCTGGAGGTAGATCGGAAAGGTGGAGTGCACGGCGAACCCGTTCGGACGGGCCAGGCCGCTTCGACAGTCAGTCGCCGCCGGGTGGACCGGGCCGGCCATCGGTGGATCAGTTGCTCGTTCTGCGTGACCACCTGTCGGGTGGCCCACTGGGCTGTGTCGCGGTCCGGGTAGGTGGCGGACCGGTTTCGGACTGCTGTCATGAATGCTCTCGCTGCATGTGTTCGTTGACCGTGTCGATCAGTTCGAGGAGCCCGGCGCGAGTGGCCCAGGAAAGATGTCGCGCGATGCACTGCTCTCCGGGGAAGAGTGCGAGGGCGTATTGCGCCTGTGCGGACAGCGCGGCCGCTCGCTCGTTGCAGTACGGGTGCTCGGCCGCCACGAACCTCCGGACCAGGCCGGAGAACGGGAGGTCTCCTTCGTCCATGAGGACGGCATCGAAACCGTACAGCGATGGGAACGTCTGCAAGAACTCCCAGCCGGCCATGGGTAGTTGATCGTATTCGGGGTAAGGGCCGCGATTCAGACTCCTGACTATTTCGGCAAGGATGTGCAGGTATTCTGAGGGGTCCATTCCTTCGGCTGCCCGTGTGACCTTCTCCTTGAACTCTGGAGGGTAATCATCGAGCGTTCCCGATGCCGATACGGATTTCCCGGCAAGGTCCAGTGCGGCCGCTGCTGTGTAGACGGGGCAGATCCAGTTCGCCGTCCAGTTCGTTTCGGTCAACCGGATGTAGCGTCGGATCTCATCGTCCAGAGAGAGTTCGCCTCTCGATTCCTGTACTGCGGTCGCAAGTTCGATCAGTCGAATTACCGGCCCACTGGAGAACAGGCTGACAATCGAGAGCTCCACCGAATTCACCTCTCTATGGTCTGTTCGGGCCGCTGTGCGGCATGGCTGTGAGGGCAATGAAGGGAGGCTCCAGCCCTTCCTGATTCGCGAGATCCAGCGTGATGCCGATTCCCAGAACACGCCCCATTTCGAGGAGGCTTCTCCCGATCTTCTTCACGTCGTCGAGGCCAAGGCCGTCCTTGAGCCGTGGCAAGGCGTCCCAGACCGCTTTGCGGTGGACGCGTGCCGCCTCTCGCCGACGAAACCATTTGGGCGGTTGGGTCGTACCCGCCGCAGTCCATGAACTCGACGAGATCGCATATCAGATCGCTCGCGACCTTGTGCATCACGCTTTATTGGAGAGCCACGAACAGGAGAACCTACCGGGCGGAATGCGCAGCGCAGTCGAATGCAAGACGTGGGAAGCTCCTTCGCGCTTCGGCCCGGGAGTTCTGACGGCTTCCCCCGGGGGTGCCCCGCCCTCAGGCCTTCCGCGGCGGCAGCGGCGGCCTCCGTAGGTCCGGGGCCGTGTCGTACGACGGTGGGGTCGATGCCGGGTGTGCGGCGAGCAGGTCCAGGGCCAGGCGGACCGCGTCGTCCAGGACCGCGTAGCGGCCCTCCGCCCAGTCCAGGGGGGTGCGCAGGGCCTCCACGTCCGGTTCCACGCCGTGGTTCTCCACCGACCAGCCGTACGTGTCGAACCAGGCCGCGTTCATCGGGACCGTGATCACCGTGCCATCGCCCAGCCGGTGGCGGCCGGTCATGCCGACCACGCCGCCCCAGGTGCGCTGGCCCACCACCGGGCCCAGCTTCAGCAGCCGGAACGCGGCGGTGATCATGTCGCCGTCGGAGGACGTCGCCTCGTCGGCCAGGGCGACGACCGGGCCGCGCGGCGCGTTGGAGGCGTAGCTCACCGCCTGGGCGTTGCGGGTGAGGTCCCAGCCGAGGATCTTGCGGGTGAGCTTCTCCACGACCAACTCGCTGATGTGGCCGCCCGCGTTGCCCCGGACGTCCACGATCAGGGCCGGGCGGGAGACCTCCAGGCGCAGGTCCCGGTTGAACTGGGCCCAGCCCGAGCCGCCCATGTCCGGGATGTGCAGGTAGCCGCACTTGCCGCCGCTCAACTCCCGCACGACGTCACGGCGTTTGGCCACCCAGTCCTGGTAGCGGAGCGGGCGTTCGTCGATCAGGGGCATGATCGCCACCCGGCGGGAAGGGCCGCCGCCGGCCGGGGAGAAGGTCAGCTCGACCGTTGTGCCGCCTGCCGCCGTCAGCAAGGGGTACGGGCCCGCCACCGGGTCCACCGGGCGGCCGTCCACGTGGGTGAGGACCGCGCCCTCGCGGATGCCCGTACCCGCCAGCGGCGAACGCGCCTTGGAGTCCGAGGAGTCGCCGGGCAGGATGCGCTGGACGGTCCAGGCTCCGTCCCGGCAGACCAGGTTGGCGCCCAGCAGGCCGATCGCCCGCTGGTAGTGCGGCGGGCCTTCGTTGCGGCGGGCGGGGGAGACGTACGCGTGCGAGGTGCCCAGCTCGCCCAGCACCTCGCGCAGCAGATCCGCGAACTCGTCGGGCGAGGCCACCCGTTCGACGAGCGGTCGGTACTGGTCCAGTACGCCGTCCCAGTCGATGCCGCACATGTCCGGCTCCCAGAAGTAGGAGCGGATGATTCGGCCCGCCTCGCCGTACGCCTGCCGCCACTCCGCCCCCGGGTCGACCTCGTGCAGGATGCGGCGCAGGTCCAGATAGACCGTGGAGTCGGTGTCGCCCGGCTCGGTGGCGGGTACGGCGCGCAGTTCGCCGTCGTCCATCACGACGAGCCGGGTCGCGTCGCCGCTGACCGCGAACCAGTCGAGGTGGTCGACCAGTTCGGTCCTGCGCGCCTTCGCGATGTTGAAGTGCTCCAGGGTCGGCCGCCCCGACATGTCGGCCGGGTTCGCGAACGTCTCGCCCAGCGCCCCCGAGATCGGCCAGCGCAGCCAGACCAGCCCGCCGCCGCTCACCGGGGCCAGCGCCGAGTACTTGGAGGCGGAGACCGGGAACGGCGTCACCCGGCTCTCCAGGCCTTCGAACTCGACCATGACCGTGGACCCTTCGCCCGTACCCCCTCCTTCCGGAACGTCTATCGGGTCCAGGCCGCCCGCCGCCGGACGGCCGTCGGGCGAGAGGGCGAAGGGGGAGGGCGTCGCCGAGGAGAGCGGGACCAGGTACGGGCGGCAGCCGAGCGGGAAGGACAGGTCGCCGGTGTGGACGTCGTACACCGGGTCGAAGCCTCGCCAGGAGAGGAAGGCGAGGTAGCGGCCGTCCTCCGTGAAGACCGGGTTCTCGTCCTCGAAGCGGCCGTTGGTGACATCGACGATCACCGGGGCGCCGGGGCCGGAGATCCGGGCCAGCTTGATCTGCCGCAGCGAGCGGCCGACGCCCGGGTGCGACCAGGTCAGCCAGTCGCCGTCGGGGGAGAAGGCGAGATCGCGGACCGGGCCGTTGACGGAGCGGATCAGCTCGGTGAGGCCGGGGTGCTCGTCGACCGGTGCGGCGCTGTCCGGGGCCGCCGCGCCCGTGGCCGCGTGGAGGTCGGCGCGGGTCGAGCCGCTGGGGGCCTTCTCCGCGGGGGCCCCCGCCTCCGCCTCCGCTTCCGCCTCGGGCTCCGCCGTGTCCAGGAGCAGCAGGCGGCCGTCGTTCGACGCGATGGCGAGGCGTTCGCCGTCCGGGTCGGAGATCATCTCCTGCACCCGGCCCAGCTGCCCGGTGGCCAGCCTGCGCGGGGGCCGGTCGCCGCTTGCGCGCGGCAGATAGGCGATCTCGACCGCGTCCGGGCCGTCCGCGTCTGTGACGTACGCGACCTGCCCGCCGCTGCCGAGCATCTCCGGCAGCCGCACCCGTACGCCCGGGGTGTCGGCGATGGTGCGGGCGGGGCCGTCGCGGTGGGTGAGCCAGTAGAGGCTGCCGCGTACGGTGACGGCGCTGGCCCGGCCCGTCTCGTCGACGGAGAGCGAGTCGACGTTGCTGGCGGCCGGCACCTGGTGGACGCGCCGGCCGGTGCGCGGGCCCCCGAGGCGTACCTCCAGCTTGCGCGGGGTGGCGTCCGGCGCCTCCAGGTCCTCGACCAGCCAGAGGTCGCCGGCGCACTGGTAGATCACCCGGTGGCCGTCGCTGGAGGCGTTACGGGCGTAGAAGGCGTCGTGGTCGGTGTGGCGGCGCAGGTCGGTGCTGTCCATCAGGCAGGAGTAGAGGTTGCCGACGCCCTCGTGGTCGGAGAGGAACGCGATACGGCGGCCGACGAACATCGGGTTGGCGAGGTGGCCGTCGATGTCCGGGAGCAGGCGTTCGCCGTGCAGCCACAGGCGGCCCATGGCCCCGCCCCGGTAGCGCTTCCATGCGGCCGGCTCGTGCGGGGGCGTGCCGGTGAGCAGCAGCGTGCGGCGCTCGCCGTCGATGTCGGCGACCGCGATGTCGGAGACCGGGCCCCAGGGGAGCCTGCCGCCGGGGCCGCCGTCGGTGGGGACGCTGTAGGCCCAGGAGAAGTAGGAGAACGGCTGGTTGTGCGAGGACACGGCGAGGATCTGGCAGGCCTCGCCCGGATCGGGGCTCCAGCCGCAGACCCGGGCGTCCGTCGAGCCCCAGTGGGTGAGCCGGCGGGCCGGGCCGCCGTCCACCGGGGCGAGGTGGATCTCGGGGTCCAGCGTGCGCCAGGTCGTATAGGCGATGGAGGCGCCGTCGGGAGAGAAGCGCGGATGGCTGACCCGGGTCCGGTCGACGGTCACCCGCCAGGCCCGTCCTGGGCGGTGCCCCGCGGGGGCGAGGGGGGCGACCCAGAGGTCGTCCTCGGCCGCGAAGCACAGCAAGTCCTGGTGAAGGTGCGGGAAACGGAGATACGCGACGTCGTCACTCACCCCCCAATGCTTTCCGCGAGAAGGGCCCGGGGCAACTTGTGGTGCACGACACAAGCGAAACGATTTCGTTTCGCTGGGCGGTGGGGGTACGGTTCAGGTGTACGAAACAGTTTCGTTCGATGCTGAGCGGGACTGAGTGAGAATGAGCGGGACACCGGACAGGTGAAGCGAAGGAGGTCGGCACATGGCACGCACCAGGCTGACCCCCGAGCGTGAGGGCGAGCTCTACGAGGCCGTTCTCGACCTGCTCCGCGAGGTCGGCTACGACGCCCTGACCATGGACGCCATCGCCGCCCGCACCCGGTCGAGCAAGGCCACCCTCTACCGCCAGTGGGGCTCCAAGCCCGAGCTGGTCGCGAAGGCGCTGCGGCACAACAAGCCGGGGAGCCTCGCGGACATCGACACCGGTTCGCTGCGCGGGGACTTCCATGCCGCGCTGAGCCGGACCGACGACTGCCAGATGGAGAAGGACGCCGCGCTGATGCGGGGTCTGAGCCATGCCGTCCATGAGTACCCCGAGCTGCTCCAGGCCCTGCGCGAGCTGCTGATCGAACCGGAGATGACCGGTCTCGACCAGCTGCTGCAACGGGCGGTGGACCGGGGTGAACTGCGTCCGGACAATCCGGCGCTGAAGTACATCCCGCACATGCTGGTCGGCGCGCTGGCCGCCCGGCAGCTGATCGAGGACCGTCCTGTCGACCAGGCGTTCCTCATCGATTACGTGGACTCCGTGGTTCTCCCCGCCCTCGGCGTCTGACGTCCCCGCACCACTGCCCGTACGGCTTGTTCCCCGCGTACGGCCCGTCCCACCCGCACGGCCCTCTCCCCGACGCTCCACCTGACACGCCGCTCTCGTCGTCGGGCTGGTTCCTCACGCCCGATTTCCACTCATACGACCTGACCGGGAGTACGCCCCCGTGGCCACTTTCCTCTACAAGCTCGGACGGCTCACCTTCCGCCGCCGCCGCTTCGTCGCCCTGATCTGGGTGGCGTTGCTGGCGGTCGCCGGAATCGGTGCGGCCACCGCGTCCACCGCCACCTCCAGTTCCTTCTCGATCCCCGGTACGGAGGCGCAGCGCGCCTTCGACCTGCTGGAACAGCGCAATCCCGGCAACAGCGCCGACGGCGCGACCGCCCGGGTCGTCTTCCAGGCGCCCGAGGGCGAGAAGGTGACCGACGCCGAGAACAAGCGCGAGATCACCGGCATCGTCAAGGAGCTGCGGTCCGGCTCGGACCAGATCGCCGTGGTCGCCGACCCGTTCCAGCAGCAGGCCGTGAGCCAGAACGGTTCGACGGCGTACATCTCGGTCTCCTACAAGGTCAACTCCATGGAGCTGACCGACGCGACCCGGGACGCCCTGGAGGACGTGGGCAAGGAGGCGCAGAGCAGCGGCATGAAGGTGGAGATCGGCGGCGACGCCCTCCAGGTCATGCCGCACACCGGGACCGCCGAGATCATCGGCGTCGTCATCGCCGCCATCGTCCTCGTCATCACCTTCGGTTCGCTGATCGCGGCGGGGCTGCCGCTGGTGACCGCGCTCGTCGGGGTCGGCATCGGGGTCTCCACGATCACCGCGCTGGCCAGCGTGATGGACCTGGGCTCCACCACCTCGATCCTCGCCATGATGATCGGCCTCGCGGTCGGCATCGACTACGCCCTCTTCATCGTCTCCCGCTACCGCGCCGAGCTGGCGGAGGGCCGGGAGCGCGAGGAAGCCGCCGGGCGGGCCGTGGGAACCGCCGGATCCGCTGTCGTCTTCGCGGGCCTGACCGTGGTCATCGCCCTGGCCGGCCTCGCCGTCGTCAACATTCCGATGCTGACGAAGATGGGCCTCGCCGCCGCCGGTACGGTCGCCATCGCCGTCCTCATCGCGCTCACCCTCGTCCCGGCCGCCCTCGGCTTCGCGGGCAAGCGGATCATGGGGCGCAAGGCGCGCAAGGCCGCCGAGGCGGAGAAGAGCCCCGACGCCAAGCCGAACATGGGCACCCGCTGGGCGCGGTTCGTGCTGCGCAAGCCGGTCTGGGTCATGCTCGTCGGCGTCCTCGGCCTCGGCATCGTCGCCGTACCGGCCGCCTCGCTGGAGATGGGCCTGCCCGACGACGGCGCCCAGCCGAAGTCGACCACGCAGCGCCAGGCGTACGACATGCTCTCGGACGGCTTCGGCCCCGGGTTCAACGGTCCGCTGCTGACCGTCGTCGACACGAAGAACAGCTCCGACGGGAAGGCCGCGGCCGACCGGGTCGCCGAGGAGATCGAGGCGCTCGGCGTCAGCGCCGTCATCCCGCCCGTCTTCAACAAGGCGGGCGACACCGCGACGATCACGGTCATCCCGAAGGACCGGCCCTCCTCCCACGCCACGGAGGAGGTCGTCCACGACATCCGTGACGCGGGCAAGGACATCAAGGCCGACACCGGCGCCGAGGTCCTGGTCACCGGCGCCACCGCGATGAACATCGACTTCTCGCAGAAGATGAACGACGCGCTGCTGCCCTACCTGGCGCTCGTCGTGGGCCTCGCGTTCCTGCTGCTGATGCTGGTCTTCCGCTCGATCCTCGTCCCGCTGAAGGCGGCCCTGGGCTTCCTGCTCTCGGTGGTCGCGGCCCTCGGCGCGGTCGTCGCGGTCTTCCAGTGGGGCTGGCTCGGCTCGCTCTTCGGCGTCGAGCAGACCGGTCCGATCATGAGCATGATGCCGATCTTCATGGTCGGTGTGGTCTTCGGTCTGGCGATGGACTACGAGGTCTTCCTCGTCACCCGGATGCGCGAGGCGTACGTCCACGGCGAGAGCCCGGGCCAGGCCATCGTGACCGGCTTCAAGCACGGGGCGCGCGTGGTCACGGCCGCGGCCGTGATCATGATGGCGGTCTTCTCCGGCTTCATCGGCTCCAGCGAGCAGATGATCAAGATGATCGGCTTCTCGCTCGCCATCGCCGTCTTCTTCGACGCCTTCGTGGTGCGTATGGCGATCGTGCCCGCCGTCCTGGCCCTGCTCGGCAAGAAGGCCTGGTGGCTGCCGCGCTGGCTGGACCGGGCGCTGCCCAACGTGGACGTGGAGGGCGAGAAGCTGCAGAAGCAGCTGACCGACGAGCCCGGCTCCGGGCAGGGGTCCGGGGACGGCGGCGGCGAGGGCGAGCGCGAGCTCGTCCGCGTCTGACCCGATCCCCGTGGGGCCTGTGAGCCCTTCTGGCTCCGGGGTCCGCGTCTGAGCGGAGCGCGGCCCCGGAAGCGCCGGTTACCTGTGGGGACGGGGACCGGGGCACAGCGAGAGCCCCCGTGCTGACAGCACGGGGGCTTTCCGTGTTTCTCGGGGGTGCGAGGGCTCAGCCGTGGGCCGGCTGCGCGCCTCGCTCCGGGCGGGTGGCGGTTGTACGTGACGGCGGCTGCGGCCCCCGGCCGGAGTCCTTCGGCGCGGCCGGTGCCTGCGCGCGGGTACGGGCCAGGAAGCGCATCAGCGTCCGGATCTCGAACTGGAACACCTCGACGCCGTCCGTCGAGTGCAGCTCCACGATCAGCTGCGTACGGCCGCACGGCCAGACGCGGACGGCGCCGCGCTCGATCGGGGTGCGCAGGCCGCGTTCCAGGAGGTCGAGGCCGAACGCCCAGTCGATGCCGTCGGGCAGCCCTATGTGGACGGTGCGCCGTTCGTCGGCCGGGTCGTAGCGCAGGTCCACGGGGACCGGACGGGTCAGAGGGCCATCGGTGATGAGCCGGGCCCGAGCATGTACTTCGACGACAGGGGACATAGGCCGGCTCCTCCTATATGTGTAGCTCTGCCCTCTAATGTCCCATATTTTGCGGAAGTGGCACGGTGAGCGTGTGCTCACGTGACAGCGGGTGAGCCCGAGGGGTTCGCGGAGCCCAGATGCTGGACCTCTGCTCTTGCGTATGGTTCGCAGGAGGGCACTATTATTGATGGGTTCATGACCCCGCCCCGCAGGACCGCGTCCGCACGGCGCGGAGACCGCGTGGACCCCCGCAGGAAGCGGAGCCTCCCATGCATGTACCCGATGGATTCATCGATGCACCTGTCTCCGTGGCCGCCGGGGTGGCGGCCGCCGGTGCGGTGGCCGTCAGCCTGCGCGGCGCGCGCCGCGAGCTGGACGAGCGCACCGCCCCGCTCGCCGGGCTCGTCGCCGCCTTCATCTTCGCCGTGCAGATGCTGAACTTCCCCGTCGCGGCCGGTACCAGCGGCCACCTCATGGGAGGGGCGCTGGCCGCGATCCTCGTCGGGCCCTACACCGGGGTGCTCTGCGTCGCGGTGGTGCTGCTGATGCAGGGCGTCTTCTTCGCCGACGGCGGGCTCACCGCCCTCGGCGTCAACATCACCGTCATGGGCGTGGTCACCGTCCTCGTTGCGTACGGCCTGTTCCGGCTGCTGACCGGCGTACTCCCGCGCACCCGGCGGTCGGCCACCGCCTCCGCCTTCGTCGCCGCCCTGGTCTCCGTACCGGCCGCGGCCGCCGCCTTCACGCTCCTCTACTGGATCGGCGGCACCACCGACATCCCGATCGGCAAGGTCTTCACGGCCATGGTCGGCGTACACATCCTGATCGGCATCGGCGAGGCCGTCATCACCGCGCTGACCGTGGGCGCGGTCCTGGCCGTGCGCCCCGACCTCGTCCACGGCGTCAGCGGACTCGCCGCCCCCCTCAAGCTCCGGATCGACGGCGAACTGGTCGACGCCCCGGCCGCCACCCGCGAGCCCGAGCCCGCGGCCGCCCGCTCCAACCGCGGGTTCTTGATCACCGGACTGGTCTCCGCGTTCCTGCTCGCCGGCGTCGTCTCCTTCTACGCCTCCGCCGACCCGGACGGCCTGGAGAAGGTCGCCGCCGACCAGGGCATCGACGAGAAGGCCGAGGAGCACGGCGCGGCCGACTCGCCGCTCGCCGACTACGGCGTCGGCGACATCGCCGACGCCCGGCTCTCCGGCGGCCTCGCCGGAGTGATCGGCGTCAGCGCCACCGTCGTCGTCGGCACCGGGGTGTTCTGGGTGGTCCGCCGCCGCCGCGAGGACGAGAACGCCATCGCCTCCCGCGAGCACGAGAACAGCTGACATGGGTGCGGGCCACGCCGACAAGCTCTACCGGCCCGGACCCTCGCCGGTCCACGACCTGCCGCCGCACTGCAAACTCACGGCCGTGTTCTGCTTCGTGCTCGTGGTCGTCTCCACCCCGCGCGAGGCGATGTGGGCCTTCGGGCTGTACGCGGTGCTGCTCGCCGCCGTCGCCGCCGTGGCCCGCGTCCCCGCCGGCTTCCTGCTGAAGCGGCTCGTCGTCGAGGTGCCGTTCGTCGCGTTCGCCCTGCTCATGCCGTTCGTGGTGCCGGGCGAACAGACGACCGTGCTCGGCCTCTCCGTCAGCGTCCCCGGCCTCTGGGGCGCCTGGAACGTGCTGGCCAAGGCCACCCTCGGCGTCGCCGCCTCGGTGCTCCTGGCCGCCACCACCGAACTGCGCGCCGTCCTGCTCGGCCTCCAGCGCCTCAAGCTGCCGCCGCTGCTCGTGCAGATCGCTTCCTTCATGATCCGGTACGGGGACGTCGTCACCGACGAGATGCGGCGCATGTCGATCGCCCGCCGCTCCCGGGGCTTCGAGGCGCGCGGCGTACGGCAGTGGCGGGTGCTCGCCGCCTCGGCGGGCGCCCTGTTCATCCGCTCCTACGAACGCGGCGAACGCGTCCACCTCGCCATGGTCAGCCGTGGCTACACCGGCACCATGCCCGTCATCGACCGGGCGACCGCCACCCGCACCCAGTGGGCGTACGCCGCCGCCCTCCCCGTACTCGCCCTCACTGTCTGTCTGCTGGGATGGACCCTGTGACCCCTACCTCCGTTTCCGGCGACGCCCCGGCCGACGCCCCGTCGCTCGAAGTCAGCGGCCTCGCCTACGCCTACCCCGACGGCCACCAGGCCCTCTTCGGGGTGAACCTGACCGTCGGACGCGGCGAACGCGTCGCGCTCCTCGGCCCCAACGGAGCGGGCAAGACCACCCTCGTCCTGCACCTCAACGGCATCCTGGACGCCGGCTCGGGCACGGTGCGCGTCGCCGGACTCCCGGTCGCCAAAAGGAATCTCGCCGAGATCCGCCGCCGTGTCGGCATCGTCTTCCAGGACCCCGACGACCAGCTGTTCATGCCCACCGTCCGCGAGGACGTCGCCTTCGGGCCGGCCGCCGCCGGACTGCGCGGCCCGGAGCTGGAGGAGCGGGTGCTGCGCGCGCTGAAGCAGGTCGGCATGGCGGAGTACGCCGCCCGGCCGCCGCACCACCTCTCCTTCGGGCAGCGCCGCCGCGTCGCCGTGGCCACCGTCCTCGCGATGGAGCCCGAGATCCTCGTCCTGGACGAACCCTCGTCCAACCTGGACCCGGCCTCCCGCCGCGAACTGGCCGACATCCTGCGCTCCTTGGACGTCACCGTGCTGATGGTCACCCACGACCTGCCGTACGCCCTGGAGCTCTGCCCGCGCGCCGTCATCCTCAGCGAGGGCGTCATCGCCGCCGACGACCGTACGCAGCACCTCCTCTGCGACGAGAAGCTGATGCGCTCCCACCGGCTGGAGCTGCCGTTCGGCTTCGACCCGCGTTCGGTCACCGTTCCATCGCCGTGAACGGATCGTGGCCGTAAACAGCTCGTGACAGTGCGGTGGCCACGGCGACCCGCCCCGCGAACACCCCGCCGGGACGTGCACCATGGGGGGATGAGCGGGAGCGCGGGAGTGAGCACGGCGGGCGCGGCAGCGGAACCGGGAGCGGGCACGGAGGCGGGCACGGAGGCGGTGAACGCGTCCAGGGCCGTGGACGTACGGGGCACGGTGGCCCCCGGGTACGAACCGGTCGCGGACGCCTTCGTCCGCAACTTCGAGCAGCGCGGCGAGCGCGGCGCGGCCGTCGCCGTCTACCGCCACGGGCGCAAGATCGTCGACCTGTGGGCCGGTACGAGAGACGTCGACGGCACCGAACCGTGGGCCGTCGACACCGTCCAGATCGTCCGCTCGGCCGGCAAGGGCATCGCCGCCGCCGTCCCGCTCCTCCTGCACCAGCGCGGGCAGGTCGACCTGGACGCCCCGGTCTCCACCTACTGGCCGGAGTTCAAGACGAACGGCAAGGAACGCGTCCTCGTCCGCGACCTCCTCGCCCACCGGGCCGGGGTGCCCGCCCTGGACACCGCCCTCACCCCCGCCGAGGCCGCCGACGGGGTCTCCGGGCCCGCCGCCGTCGCCGCCCAGCGCCCGCAGTGGGAGCCCGGCACCGACCACGGCTACCACGCCCAGACCTACAGCTGGCTGATCGGCGAACTGGTCCGCCGCGCCACCGGCCGCACCATCGGCCGCTGGATCGCGGAGGAGATCGCCCGCCCGCTCGGCCTCGACTTCTGGTTCGGGCTCCCCGCCGACGAGGCCCACCGCATCGGCCGCATCGGCCCTGTGGAGCCCCCGGCAGCGGCCGCCGCCTCGGGCGCCCTGCGCGTACGCCCCAAACGCTCCGTCGTCGAGGCCTACCGCGACCCGGACTCCCTCACCCGCCGGGCGTTCGGCGCGATCGACCCGTTCCCCGACGAGAACGACCCCGCCTACCGCGCGGCCGAACTCCCCGCCTCGGGCGGCATCGCGACCGCCCGGGGCCTGGCCCGCTGCTACGCCGCGATGATCGGCCCGGTCGACGGCCACCGCCGCCTGTTCGCCCCCGCCACGCTCACTCTGGCCCGCACCGAGGAGTCGGCGGGCCCGGACCGCGTCCTGGTCGTCAACACCCGTTTCGGCCTCGGCTACATGCTGCACGGCCCGGCCGCGCCGCTGCTGGGCCCCGGCTCGTTCGGCCACCCGGGCCGCGGCGGCTCGCTCGGCTTCGCCGACCCCGAATCGGGCATCGCACTCGGCTACGTCACCAACGGCCTCCAGAAAGGGGTCACCGCCGACCCCCGTGCCCAGGCCCTGGTCAGGGCAGTACGGTCGGCGCTATGACACGACCTCGATTCGATGGCTACAGCGTCCTGATCACCGCCGCCGGCCAGGGCATCGGCGCGGCAACGGCCCGCCGCCTGGCGGCGGAAGGGGCCTCCGTCCTCGTCACCGACCTGGACGCGAAGCGCGCCGCCCACACGGCGGCGGCGATCCGCGAGGCGGGCGGCACCGCCGAGTCCCTCGTCTGCGACGTGGCCGACCGGGCGGCGGTCGAGGCGGCGGTGGCGTACGCGGTCGAGACCTTCGGCGGCCTGGACGTCCTGGTCAACAACGCCTACGCGGCGGGCCAGGACACCCCGCTCTTCGAGGACGAGACGGACGAGGTCTGGGAACGCGACCTGGACATCACCCTCTCGGGCCCGTTCCGCTGCGCCCGCGCCGCCCTGCCGCACCTGGTCGCCTCGGGCCGGGGCGCGATCGTCACCATCGGCTCGGTCAACGGCGAACAGGACTTCGGCGGCCACGCGTACAGCGCCGCCAAGGCGGGCCTGACCAGCCTGACCCGTACGCTCGCGGGCCACGCGGGACCGCGGGGTGTACGCGTCAACCTGGTCGCCCCCGGCACGATCCGCACCGACGCCTGGGCGGGCCGCGACGCCGAACTGGCCCGGGCCGCCGCCCTCTACCCGCTCGGCCGCGTCGGCACCCCCGAGGACATCGCGTCCGCCGTCGCCTTCCTCGCCTCCACCGACGCGGCCTGGATCACCGGGACGACGCTGCGCGTGGACGGCGGGATCCTCGCGGTGAACACGGGCTTCCGGAAGGCGATGGCGCAGCCGTAAATCCGTGGTCGCTCGGCACCCGTGCGACCTACCCTGCGCGGATGATCAACCACGGACACACCGACAGAACCGGCCGCCCCGTCACCCTCCACGAGGTGGACGCGGACAACTGGCGGGCGGTCGCCGACAGCGCGCCCCGCGACGACCAGCGCGACTGGGTCCCGGCCCTGGCCGCCCGCTACCTGCTGCTGAGCAGCCGCGAGGACACCTGGACCTCGCTGGCGGTCCTGGCCGGCGACCAGGTGACAGGCCACATCATGTGGGCTCGGGACGAGGAGGACGGCGCGTACTGGATCGGCGGCATGCTGATCGACGCCGCCCACCAGGGCACGGGCATCGGCGCAGCCGCCGTACGCACCCTGGCGGCCTGGCTCGCCGCCCGCGAGGACAGCACCGCCGTACGCCTCTCCTACGCCCCGGCCAACCGGGCCGCCGCGCACCTGTACACCGCGCTCGGCTTCCGGCCGACGGGGGTGGAGGAGGACGGGGAGGTGGTGGCGGAGCTGAACTTTCGCTGCACTTCTAGGAGTTACGGCTCACGATCGAGTTGGCGTATGAAGCGAGGTCGTGGACCAGAACCCGCAGACGCCGCCTCCTGAGCTTGTCCAAGAGGGGGAGGGCGTGCCGGTAGGTCGCTGACCAGGTGATGTCGGTGCCGCCATCGAGGGCTCGGGCCAGGTCCACAGACCCTCGGTGAGAGGTGAACAGCCCTGCGGCCTGTTCGTAGCTGAACCGCTGGTCGGGAACCATCTCCACGACGCGCTCGTGGCAGTGCACACGTCCGGTGAGGGTGCGGATGGTGCGCCGGTCACCCACGCGTGCCGGTCGGTCGATTCCCGCGGGCACATCCCACTCGACGTCGGCGTGGGCGGACCACAGCGGCCAGGACTCCGCATGCAGGAGCGCCGCGTAGACGATGGCGGCCGATGCCGATGAGTGCGAAGACGCAGTGACAGCGAGGGACGACACCTCGACAAGGGTAGACCGCGTCTCACGGTGATCGTGAGGCCGAGAGGCCGGATGCTCCCGGGGGCGAGGTCGGGCACTCAAGGCGAGGAGGCCCAGGGGTCGTCCGACGGTTCGGGCTCTTCGGGGTGGAGCATGCGGCGAATACAGCGCCGGAGTCCCGGTTCACCGGATCCGGCGGCGGCGTTCATCCACGGCAGGGCGTCCATGGCGTGCACGCGTTCATCTGTGGCGAAAGTGTCGATGGTCCGGTGGAGGTCCTCGGGGGCGGGCTCGTCCGTGAGGCAGAGCCAGCCGATCGCCGCGGCCAGGCGGACTTCGGGTGCCTCTGTCCAGTCCTGCCACCGCTCACGGAGCCACCGGACGGTCGGCGGATGTGCGTGGGCCCGGCGGGTCTCCGCGGCGGCAAGGAGCAGGGCGGCACGGACCATGGCGTCGTGCTCCGTGTCGAACCTGTCAGCGAGGCCGCTTCGGACCGTGTGGTCGGGGTCGGCGGCGGTGGCCAGAGCGTAGGCGGCGTCGATGCGGATGGTGGGGTCGGAGTCGTTGAGAAGGGGCAGGAGCACGGGTGCTTCGGCGGTGATCACGGCGCGGGCGGCGGCCACCGACCAGCCTGCCGGGTAGCCGGTCACCTCGACGCCGTAGCCGTCGTAGCCGCCGGGGGCGTGACGCCGAGGATCGGCGCGGTGGAGCAGGAGTTCATCGCGGGAGGCGACGCCGAAGTGCTGGGCACGGGCCGGGCCGGAGAGTACGCCGAGGGCGGCGGCACGGTGCGGGTGGTGGGCATCGGTGGCGATGGGGATCAGGAACGGTACGGCGAGGGCGACGGCGGCCCGGCTGTCGTTGGCACACAGGCCCCCCAGCACGCCCGTAGCGTGGCTTGCGGGGCCCTCGCCGGTGTGCAGCAGGTGAACGGCCTTCCGGGCCTCGTTCCCGTGAGGGAAGTTCCCCCACGGAACGGCGTCGAGAGGCAACCTGCCGTGGGCCCCGGACTGGATGCCGGCCACCACCGCCCGCACATCGAACGCGCCTCCGGCGAACGAGGCCAGATCCGCTCCGGCCACCAGCGCCTGGCACATCTCGAACGCCGGATCGGTCCGCCGATCCCTCACACCACACCCCCGCCTCTGCGCGGCCGTCGTCGGCCGCCTCACCTTCAACGAACCGGCCAAGGCCGGCGGACCACCGCAGGCTCTTGCTCGACGGCCCGCCGCCCTCCGGCGCGGACGGCCGTCGCCGGTACGCACTTCCTGCGCTCGTGAGTACCGGCCAGTCCTGGGTGCTTCTGCCTCTACCAGGCGCTCCAGAGCACACCATGACGGTGGCGGACCGGCGGTATGTCCGCGTCGTCAAGGTCGTGGCCAGCTCGGTGCAGCCCGCGGATCCGCTGGGCCTCCAGTCGCCCCTGGAGCCGGGCGCGGCCCTCGGCTGACGCGATCTCGCCGGAGAACGAGCCCTTCCTGCAGTACAGCACCATCCACTGCCAAGAGGTGATCCGGCGCAGCGTCTTCACCGGGGCAGGGCGACGGCCTTCACGGGCTGCTTGGGCCAGTTCAGCGTTCGCGTAGCGCAGGTCGTACAGGAACGTGGACTCCGACGCGCCCTCTCGGCGGCGGAGCCGGCTGGGAGTCGTGCGGACAGTTCGGGACATCAGGAGCCTCCGTAGGGCCCTCCGGGCTTTCCAGAGGTACCTACGGCGGGTGCGTAGTGGTCAGCACAACCCAGCTCTCTTCGTCGGGCGGGACGATCTGCCGGCAACACAGTAGCCGCGCGGAGATGTGGAGCCGAGGTGCCGCCGACCGGCACGTGCCGCTCGGTCGGCTACGACGTCGGGCCCAGGATCATGAGCATGTTGGGATCGGACACGGAGACGAACCCGACCTTGGCGTACAGCTCGTGGGCGTCGAGCGTGGCGAGGAGAGTCCGCTTGAGCTCGTACGGGGCGAGGTGGTCGCGGACGGCGGTCGCCAGCCGTACGCCGAGGCCCCGGCCGCGATGCGCCGGGTCCACGTAGACGTCGCAGAGCCAGGCGAAGGTCGCCCGGTCCGTGACGACCCGGGCGTAGGCGACCTGCGTCCCGTCGCCGTCGTACACACCGAAGTTGAGCGACCCGCGCATCGACCGCTCGACGAGGTCACGGCTGCGGCCGAGCGCCCAGAAGGCGTCGGTGGAGAGCCAGTGGTGTACGAGGCCGATGTCGATGCGGTCCGGATCGGTGTCGACCTCGTACCCGTCCACGAGGCCGACGCTCTCCGGGTGTTCCTGGGAGCCGTGGGTGCCTTCGCCGCGCGTGGTGGTCGTCATGGGCCGGATGGTAGTCGCGGAGCCCGCCGGACCGCCTGCCGGACCGCCTGCCGGACCGCCCGCCGGACCGCCCCGCCTCGTCAGCGCCGGTCAGCGGCTCGAAGGTGTTCCTGGAGGTAGGGGTCGTCGAGACGGGCGTCGGTGACGCGGTCGCGCACATCGGTGAGGAGCCAGCCGAGTAGCTCCGTGCCGGCGTCGTACTCGTCGTAGAAGCCCATGGCCAGGTCGGTGATCTCGAACTGGAACATCACGCCGTCGACGAGGTCTTCCAAGTGCGCGTCGGCGGCCGGGGTACGGGTCGCGGTCCAGGTGTTCAGCCAAGGACGCAGGCCGTTGGTGGCGACGGTGAGGAAGCCGAGGACTTCCCGGACGGGTACGGGGCCGGGATGGGTGCGCAGCGTGCTCGACCACCAGGTGGACCAGAAGGTGCGGAGAGCCTCGGTCAGCGGCGCGTCCCAGGTGGTCCAGCCCGCCTGCACCAGGCGGGAGGCGATGAGCTCCTCGTCGACATGGAGCCGGCCGGTGACGAGGGCGCGGATGATGCGCGGGAGGAGACGGCGGTAGAGACGCGGGAAGTCGTCCCAGTGATCGGGCACTTCCGCGGCGACCGAGGACACCAGGCTGTCGGGTATGAGGTGCGCCGGCCCGGAGAGTTCGGCGAAGTCCTGCTCGTCGTAGCAGTGGGTGCACCCTGTGACGCGGAACGGCTCTTCCGAGGCGAAGGCCTGGTCCAAGTCGTCGAGTGCTGTGGCGAGTTGTTCGGAGCAAGGCATAAGGACCTGCCGGGGGACTCCGTCCGGGCGACCGGCGAAGATCGCAGATTATCAGGGCCCGGTCAGGCCGCGGAGGAGTGCTTGACCCTCACGTGGCGTGATGCCACATAGTCCGTCCCATGGAGGAACACCTGATCGTGGGGCGCGTGGCCGGGCTGGCCGGTGTGAGCGTCCGCACGCTGCATCACTACGACGAGATCGGCCTCGTGCGGCCGTCCGAGCGGACAGCCGCCGGGTACCGGGCCTACACGGCCGGCGACGTGGAGCGGCTGCGCGAGGTGCTCGCCTATCGGCGGCTGGGCTTCGGGCTGCGTGAGATCGCGGATCTCGTCGACGACCCGGACACCGACGCGGTCGCGCACCTGCGCCGGCTGCGCGGCCTGCTGGTGGCCCAGCGCGACCGCGCCGACGGCATGGTGGCGGCCATCGACAGGGAACTGGAGGCACGGGCCATGGGGATCACGACCACACCGGAGGAACAATTGAAGGTGTTCGGCGCGCAGTTGTACGAAGTCATCGGGTCCGCCTATCCGGCGACGCGACGTACCGATCCGCGGATCGCCGCGCAGGTCTGGGACGCGCTCGGGGACGCCCGGACGGTACTGAACGTCGGGGCCGGCACCGGTTCCTACGAGCCCCGCGACCGTGACGTCACTGCGGTGGAGCCGTCGGCGGTCATGCGGGCGCAGCGTCCGCCGGACGCGGCCCCGTGCGTGGCCGCCGCCGCGGAGAGCCTGCCGTTCGAGGACCGGTCCTTCGACGCCGCGATGGCGTTCAGCACGGTGCACCACTGGCAGGACCCGATCGCGGGCCTGCGCGAGATGCGGCGCGTGGCCCGCCGCGTGGTCGTGTTCACGTACGACGCGAGCACGACCGGGTGGCTCGAACGGTTCTGGCTCACCCGCGACTACCTGCCCGAGTTCGCCGACCTCCTCGTCGACTGGCCTTCCCTGGCCGATCTGACGCGCGCCATCGGCGGTCGTGCGGAGCCGGTGCTCATCCCCTGGGACTGCGCCGACGGTTTCTTCGAGGCGCACTGGCGGCGGCCCGAGTCCTACCTGGACGAACAGGTGCGCCGTGCGGTGTCGGTGTGGACCCGAGTCGGGCCGGAGGCCGAGCAGCGGGCCGTGGACAGCCTCCGCGACGACCTCTCCTCCGGCCGATGGGCCGAACGCAACCGTGACCTCGTCGCCCTCGACAGGGCAGAGCTGGGGCTCCGCCTTCTCGTCGCCTGACCGAGCGGACGACGAACGAGCTGTCTCAGGCGGCGGCTCGGGTGTGTTCCGCGCGGCAGTCGCGGCAGTCGCGGCAGTGGCCGGGGGTGGGGGAGCGGAAGGCCCGGTCGCAGTCGTCGCAGGTCTGGAACGGTGTGACGGTGACGCGGGGGCGGGCGGGCGTGGGGATGCCGTGGATGCCGGGGAGCGGTGGTGGGAGCAGTTCGGTGAGCCGGTACTTGAGGAGTTTGGCGGGGTGCTTGAGCGGGCGGGGCGGGTCGTAGGTGAGGGCGTGGCGCATGGCGTCGGGTTGGGCCGCGCGTTCGAGCCAGGCCGCGACTCCGGGGACCAGTCGGCGGACGTCGTCCTCGGAGAGGACGAACTGGGGTGCGTGGCGGCGTAGATCGCTGAGGAACGCGGTGGCCGCGCGGGCGAGTTCCGGGGTGAGCTCGCTGGGCCGGGGGAGGGGCCGGGGCGGCGGCTTGGGCGCGGTCGGGGGCGGTACGAAGGGTGGGGCCGGCGGAGGAGGCGGTGACAGCGGTGACAGCGGTACGGGCGGGGCTGCGGGCGTCTCCGTGTCCGCCTCCGGTGGCGGGGGCGCGGGCAACTCGGCAGGTGTGGCCCGTTGTTGTTGTTGGACTGCCGGGCGAGGCCGTAACAGCGCGGGCGGCTGGTTGCAGAAGACCGTGCGGGTGACGATCCGGCCGCTGGGCTGACGGACCCGGGCCCGTTGCAGGTAGCCGTGGGCTTCGAGTTCGCGCAGGGCGGCGGCGATGCGCTTCTCGCCTTCGCGGCAGTGGGCGGCGAGCGCCTTGATGCCGACCTTGGTTCCAGCGGGGAGCGACTGGATGCGTACGGCGATGCCGACTGCGGTGCAGCTGAGGTCGGGGTGCTGGGCGAGGTGG
This sequence comes from Streptomyces sp. SID14515, assembly GCF_010548505.1. Taxonomy (NCBI): domain Bacteria; kingdom Bacillati; phylum Actinomycetota; class Actinomycetes; order Kitasatosporales; family Streptomycetaceae; genus Streptomyces; species Streptomyces sp. SID14515. The sequence continues at coordinate 110,153 of NZ_JAAGMH010000121.1, forward strand.
TTGCCGACGACGGTGAAGCGGTCGGTGTGCGGGATCGCGATGTGGATCACGCCGGAGGTGGGGAGAGGTCCGGGAATCTCCGCCAGGGCGCGGGTGAGGGCAGTATTCTGCTGGGTATCCATCGGGGAAGCGGCTTTCTTCCTTGGTGGCCAGGCCCTCGGTTGGGATTGCACTCCCGGTCGGGGGCCGACGTATGTGCGGTGTGGTGCTGGCGTGAGCATATGCCGGGCAACCGGGCCGAAAGCGAGCCGAGTTGGCAAACCTCACCCGTGTGGGTGACGTGCCCGCAGGTGCCCAAGGGGGTCGGTTGGGTGGGGTTATTTCTCTTGTTTCTTTGATGGGTTGATGTCGCGCTTCAGTGGGTCGCGGTCGGGCGCGATCCGGTCGCGGGTGTGTCGTGGCGTGTCGGGGGTCTACCGGGTCGCGGGAGGGCGCGACCCGGCGGGAGCCGTCACCGTACGAGGTCGATTTCCGCCCATACGGTCTTGCGAGGAACGGGGTCGGGCGGAACGCTGCCGCCGTGCGTGTCCGTGGCCTCGATCCGTAGCCTGCTTCCATTGAGCCGGCCGGATACGCCATCGACGGGGAACTCTGGACGGACCCCACCAAGACCTTGGTGAGTGTCGCCGCCCAGTGCCAGGACACAGGACACAGGATGCAGTAGCGGGGCAGTGGCTGCGGCACGGTCCGTCCGGGCCAGTGCGCCGCATCCGGCGAGTAGCTAGGCTTCCCGGACCGCTACGGAAGGTGAGCACATGGACGCCGAACAGGCCCGCCAGGTCGGCAGCGTGTTGCGGCGGTTCGGTATTCCGGGCGTCGTCGCCCCGGAGAACCCCGAGAACCTGACAGGCCCGTGGCGAGTGTTCGATCAGACCGACCCGGCAACCCGCAAGGACATCACTGCGGACGCATTGGCGGCTCTTGCGGCACTGCTTCCCGCGTCCACTCCCGACCCTGCCCCGAAGAGGCAAGGGCGGCCGACACGAGGGTTTGTGTTGCCTCCGAAGAACGACGAGGAATAGCAGCGCAGCCCCGGACAGGCCTCGTCCGTGTGTTGCTTCCGTGGCACATGGTCGGGGCCTTTCAGCGCCCCGACCGCACAAGCCCCTCCTGGCTCAGCCCCTCCCGCCGTACCCGTTGAGCAGCGGGCGGTCGAACGGACAGAAGCCTCAACTCGTGTGCAGCATCAGCCCGATGCCGACCACCATCAGCCCCGCCGCCGCGATCCTCGGAGCCCCGAAGCGCTCCTTGAAGAACAGCGTGCCGATCGCCGCGCCCACGATGATCGACGACTCGCGCAGCGCCGCGATCGGGGCCAGCGGGGCCTTCGTCTGGGCCCAGAGCACCAGCCCGTACGCGGCCACCGAGAGGGCCGCGCCGAGCAGGCCGCGTACCGCGAAGGGCCTTAGCTGCGGGAGGAGTTCGGCGCGGCGGCGGTAGTACGCGTACGCCGGGATCGCCAGGCCCTCCAGGACCATCAGCCACGCGACGTAACCGAGCGGTGTGCCCGAGGCGCGTACCCCGACGCCGTCGACCGTCGTGTACCCGGCGATGGCCAGGCCCGTGCCGAGGGCGGCCACGATCGCAGGCCAGTGCGGGCGCTTCCCGGAACCCCGGATGCCCCACAGCGCCAGCCCGACCAGCCCGGCCGAGGCCACCGCCACGCCCGCCGTCGCCCAGCCGTCCGGACGCTCGCCGACGAACACCGCCGCCAGGACCGTCACCACCAGCGGGGCCGTGCCCCGGGCGATCGGGTACATCTGGCCGAAGTCGCCCAGCGTGAACGAGCGCATCAGCAGCATCATGTACGCCACGTGCAGCGCGGCCGAGACCAGGAGGTACGGCCAGGCGGCCGCCGCCGGGAACGGGGCGAACAGGGCCATCGCCACACCGATCAGCAGGCCGCCGCCGGAGATCAGCGTGAAGGACACCAGCTGGTCCTTGATCGCGTGGGCGATGGCGTTCCAACTGGCGTGCGTGACGGCGGCTATGAGGACCGCGAGGGCGACCAGGGGGGTCACTTGGCGGACTCGCGCACATCCGTGACCGTCGCGCCCGCGTGGGCGATCAGCGTTTTCGGGTCGAGCGGGAACACCGTGTGCGGGGTGCCCGCGGCCGCCCACACCACCGCGTGGTCCAGGAGGCGTCGATCGGCCAGGACACGGGTCTTGGTGGCGTGGCCGAACGGGGGTACGCCGCCGATCGCGTAACCCGTCGTCTGCCGGACCAGGTCCGCGTCCGCCCGCTTGACCTTCTGCGCGCCGAGTTCGCGGCGTACCAGCTCGACGTCCACCCGCGACGAGCCGTCCATCAGGACCAGCACGGGCACGCCGTCGGCCGTGAAGACCAGGGACTTGACGATCTCGCTCAGCTCGCAGCCGATCGCCGTGGCCGCCTCCGCCGCCGTACGGGTCGCGTCCGGGAAGCGGCGCACCTCGACCTGGAGGCCCAGTTCGGCCAGCGCCTCGGCGAACCGGGGGTGGGCGTGGGAGACCTGGGCGGCGGCTGCGGCGGGAGTGGTTTCGGTGGGTTCGGGTGTGCTCATGGCTGCACGCTAGCGGTCGGTGCAGTATGCATGCGAGCGGGTTCCGGGTAGTGGGCTCACCCTGCCGGATGCGAGCCCGGGGTGTGGCCGAAGGTGCGGCGGAAGACGTCTATGAAGGCGCTGGTGGACGACCAGCCGCACTGATGCGCCACCGCGGTCACCGGCGTCCGCTCGGTCAGGAGGATCAGGGCGTGGTGGAGGCGGAGCTGGGTGCGCCACTGCGGGAACGTCATGCCGAGGTCGCTGCGGAACAGCCGGGACAGGGTCCGGTCGCTCGCCCCGACCTGGCGGCCGAGTTCGGCGAGCGTACGGCCGTCGCCCGGGTCGGCCTGGAGGAGGGCGCACAGGGCGCGGAGCAGGGGTGCGGTGGGCGTGGGCAGGTGCAGCGGCTGCTGCGCGGACGCCCGCAACTGGTCGAGGAGGACCGCGCGGAGGCGGGCCCGTTCGGGGCCGTCGTCGTCCTCGGCGCGGGTGTAGGCGATGAGCAGTTCGCGCACCAGCGGGCTGACGGCGAGCACGGTCGGTGCGTCGAGGCCGAGCGGATTCTCGGTGACGGGCAGCCCGACCAGATGCAGATCGAGCTCGCCGTACGCCCGGTGCGCGTGCACGACGCCGGCGGGGACCCAGATCGCGCGGGTGCCCGGGGCGACCCAGGACCCCGCGTCGGTCGTGATGGTCAGGACGCCGCGGCCCGCGTAGACGATCTGGTGGTCGTCGTGCCGGTGGGCGTCGATCGAGCCGCCGGGAGCCAGTCGACGTGTACGGGTCGGGGCCACGGGGTCGTGACGGACGGCGGCCGGGGGGATGTCAGCCGGGCGTACGGCGGCGTGGTCGACGTCAGCGTGGCGGATGTTCGGCATCACCTGGCAGTTTATCGAAAGCGCGACAGCCCGCCCCGGCCGGACCATGACGGCATGCGAAGGAACACGCCGATCGTTCTGCTGTCCGTGGGCCATGCCTGCGTCGACGTCTACCAAGGCTGCGTCGCGGCCCTGGTGCCGTTCTTCATCGCCGAGCGCGCCTACTCGCTCGCGGTCGCCTCGGGCATCGTGCTGGCCGCCTCGCTGCTGTCCTCGGTGGCGCAGCCGGTGTTCGGAGTGCTCACCGACCGGTGGGCTATGCCGTGGCTGCTGCCGGTCAGCACGCTGCTCGGCGGTGTCGGCATCGCGCTGAGCGGGCTGAGCGGCTCCTACCCGCTCACCCTCGCGTTCGTCGCGTTGTCGGGCATCGGGGTAGCCGCCTACCACCCCGAATCGGCCCGTGTCGCCCGTATCGCCGCCCGGGGCAGCCACCGGGCGATGGGCTGGTTCTCCATGGGCGGCACGATCGGCTTCGCGCTGGCCCCGCTCATGGTCGCCGCCGCGATGACCGCCGGTGGGCTGCGCTGGACGCCCCTGCTCGTGCTGCCGGCCCTCGCCGGAGCCGCGCTGTGCCTGCCGGTGGTGCGCGTCCTGCAACAGCGGCAGGCCGCCGAACCCGCTACGAAGCCGCCGGCCGGGAGCGACGACGTCGCCTCCTTCGTGAAGCTGTCGCTGGCCGTGGTCTTCCGGTCGATCGCGTTCATCGGCCTGAGCACCTTCATCTCGCTGTACGCCCGCCAGCGCCTGGGCGGCGGTACGGCCGTGGGCACCGCGGCCCTGACCGTGCTCTACCTGGGCAGTACGGTCGGCTCGGTGCTCGGCGGATCCCTGGCCGCCCGGTGGGACCGGGTGGTGGTCGCGCGCTGGTCGTACCTGATCACGGCCGTGTCCGTCGCGGGCGTGGTGTGGGTGCCGGGACCGGCCTTCTACCTGTTCGTGGCGCTGACCTCGGCGGGCCTGTACGTGCCCTTCTCGCTCCAAGTGACGCTCGGCCAGGACTACTTGCCCTCCCGGGTCGGCACCGCCAGCGGGATCACGCTCGGCCTGACCGTCAGCATCGGCGGCCTGGCCAGCCCGGCCATCGGCGGCCTCGCCGACGCCACGTCCCTGCGGACGGCCCTGGCACCGCTGGTGCTGATGCCGTTGCTGAGCTGGCTGTTCTTCCGGACCTTGCCCGAACCGGGCGTGCCGCGGGCGGAGTTGCCGGGGGCCGCGGCCGTCGCGGGTTCCGGGGGCGGGGCGGCGAAACCTGGGTGACCGGGGCGGCGGGGTGCTTCTACCGCCGCCCCTCGGGCGCTGGGGCCCAGGGCTGCTATGCGTCGCATTTCTGTTTGACGAGTTCCGGTACATAGGAACGGAGGAACGCGGTGATCTCCGCGCTCTGGTCCTCCGTGCTCTTGGCACGGTGTTCCGGACTGCCGATGACTACCTTGGTGACGAGATAGCTCTCACCGTGTCCCGTGCACGGGATTTCCATGAGAGCGCCATCTTCGGCGATTTGCAGTTGAGAGGTTCTCTCGAGTGTCTCAGACTTCGGGTTTCTGAGATGGAGAGAGCCATTATCCGCCAGGTCGGATATATCGATTCCTTGGCCGACCCGTTCGCTCGCCACCTGCAGGACGAGATTTTCGTCGACTTTTATGTTGCATCCCCACGACGTGGCGGATCCAGGTACATGCGGTAGGTTCTTCAGTTCCATCCCGGGCGGCAGGAAGGGTTTGATGGTGTCAGGCTCGACAGCAGTTCCGCAAATGTCTTGCGGTGTTTCATATCCGTACGGTTCTCCTGCCGAGCAACCGGCAACAGCTGCGGTCAGCAAGCATGCGGCGGCTGTGGTGACGGCCCGCTTCACCCTGATCATGATCCCTTGCCCGCCAGTCCTCGAGCTGTAGCGCTTCCCTGGCTGGCGGCGTCATCCATCTTGTCGGTGATCACGTAGATACTTTCGGTGGAGTGTGGGTTGGCCTGGGACCAGGTTAAGTGGGTCAACCGGACAGAAAGCACGTCCTGATAGTTGAGCATCGTTCTCCTGAGTCGAAGGGGGTGGGCTCTGCGGGGTCCCGGCCAGGCGGCGCACCCTCAGGAGATGAGCGATGGAATCTCTCCGGGATCGGACTCCACGGTGCAGAGGCCCTGCCGCGGCGTCGCACTGTTCTCCGGGGGCGGCCCAATGTTTGCGTGGCCGAACACCAGGGGGTGAAGGTGAGCCTGGCCGTGCGCGGCCGGCCGGGTGAGGTGCCGGTGGAGGTACGCAGGGAGCTGATCGACCCGGTGGCGGTGACTCTGGGCCGTACCCGCTCGACGGCGCGGGTGACCGTCGTGTGGACCCCTCGTACCGTCCGGGTGAGCGTGGTGAGCGTGGTGGGCGTGGACTGCGCGGACGACCGCGGCACGGCAGCGGCTGTCCCGTCGCACAGCGGCCCCGGGGACCCGGACGTATCCGTGGTAAGAACCAGACTCGGTGAAAGTGTGTGGGCAGAAGCGAGTTGGAGCAGACCGGCATCATCAGGAGTTGACCTGCCATGAGCATCGACGCACCGGTCGGCGTGGTCGTCATCGACGATCATCCCGCTATCCTCTCGGGCGTGGAGATGTGGTACAGCGCTTCGCCGCGGCTCATCACCGTGGTCGCGGCGGGCGCCTCCGTGCGGGAGGCCTGGACCGCCCCGGGCAGTACGGCCGATGTGGTCGTCCTGGATCTGCAGCTGGGCGAGACCGTCCCCGCCTTCAGCAGTCTCCGGAGGCTTGTCGACGCCGACCGCCCGCAGCTCTCCACGCGCGAGGAGAACGTGCTCATCGAGTGGTTCCAGTCGGAGTCGAAGGAGCTGGTCGCGCAGCGCCTCGGCATCTCCGTACGGACGGTCAACTCGTACCTGGACCGCGTGCGCATCAAGTACGCGAACGTCGGCCGCCCCGCACGGACCAAGGCGAGCCTGGTGGCCCGGGCGGTCCAGGACGGGCTCGTCGACGTGGACGACCTCTGAGAGGCTGTGAAACCCGGATGCCCCGGGGCGGCGGCGCTTCTACGCTCGCCCCATGGACATGGGGGAGCAGGGCGAACAGCTGCTGAACGTCGTCGATGTCGAGGCGACCTGCTGGGAGGGGCAGCCGCCGCCCGGGCAGGTGAGCGAGATCATCGAGATCGGTCTCACCGTCGTCGACCTGCGCGCGGGCGAACGGCTCGCCAAGCACCGCCTGTTGGTCCGGCCCGAGCGCTCGACGGTCAGCCCGTTCTGCACGGAGCTGACCGGGCTGACGCAGGCGGAGGTGGACGGCGGCCTGCCGTTCGCCGAGGCCTGCCGGGTGTTGGCCGCCGAGCACCGTACGGGGCTGCTGCCCTGGGCCAGTTGGGGCGACTACGACCGTAAGCAGTTCGCCCGTCAGTGCCGGGCGACGGGTGCGGAATACCCCTTCGGGCAGCGGCATACGAATGCCAAGGCCGCCTTCACCGCCGCGTACGGGCTGAGCCGCCGGCCCGGTATGGCCCAGGCCCTGACGGTGGCCGGCCTCCCGCTGGAGGGCCGCCACCACCGGGGCGACGACGACGCGTGGAACATCGCCGCCCTGGTGCTGGACCTGGCGGGGCGGGGTGAGTGGGCGGCCGGTCAGGCGTGTCCTTTCCGGACAGACCTCCCACACGGTTTCAGGAGGAAGGAAGAACCGTGGCCCGAGCCTGCTGGATGATCTCCTCATTCTTGGCCGAGGCCTGAACCAGCTCGGCGGAATGCTTCTTGATCAGTTGCTCCTGAACTGCCTTCTCCGACGTGAACCAGATGTCGATCAGGCTCGTCTGCTCCTTGCACTCCACCTCCGAGGCTGCCAGGTGGGTTTCGTCCACACCGGATTCACCCTTGGTGGGGTCGATGAGCTCGCCCGCCTCCCAGATGGTTTTGACCGAGTACCCCTTGCCCTTCATGCAGGTTGACCATCGAGCCATCGCTTCGCGGACTTCTGGCGATCCCTGTGATTGTTCGAAGCTCTTTATGGACAGTTCTTCGACCAGGTCCATGTTGGAGTTTCCGACGGTCCGCTGGACCTCGCCGATACACCCGTTCTCGGGCAGCGACCTGCCCTTCAGCTCCTTCGCCCTCTCGCCCGTGTTCGACTTTCCGGTCAGGGCGACCACGGCCTCGGGAGTTTCTTGGCCGGCTATGTCCTGAGCGCCGTTACGCTGGCTGCGCGCCGGGAGCTGGTATCCGTTCTGTGCCGCCTGCGAAGCGTCGCTCAGACCGTAGCGACGTTGCATGTTCGATGAGTTGCTGCTCAGCGGGGGATTGGAGCCGATGGTCTCGGTCTTCCAGCCGGGAAATCCGAGCCGCTGCATACAGGAGAGCTCGACCGTGTCTCGCGCCTCCTGGATCAGCATTTCATCGGCATACGAGATCATGAACTTTTCCAGGGGAAGCTGCTTCCCTTTCACCAGGCCGCTGGTGGGCACTTCCGCCGGCCAGCCCTGGCGCTGCACGAGAGGACCGGGCGAGCTCGGAGAGCCGGCCGCCCCAACGGTGGACGGGGCTGCCGAAAGCTCCTGTGCCCCTTGCTGGCCACATCCGACCAGGGAGGCGGAGAGCAGAGCGATCGACGAGATCGAGAGAATGCGAATGATCTTCATGACTACAGCCTCTCGCTGCTTGCGTTCTGGTTCTTGAGGGTCGCAGACAGGTTCTCGTTGTTTCCGGACTCAATCGTCTGGTACGGGCCCGCGTAGGACGTGTTGAAGAAGACCCGATGGGATCGGCTGTCGGCATTGGATCCGCCGGCGGCGTTGTTCTTCACGCCGTCGCCGAGTCCACTGTTGTCGCAGCCGCTTCCGTTGACGAGTGTTATTCCGTTGTTCGCGAACTGGTATCTGACGGTAACCACCGAACTGCCGTTGGGTGAGTACTGGTAGCCGGTGTGCGAATACTCCGACTTGTTGGTCAGGAAGCATCCGGTGCGAAAGAATCCGCCGCTCTGGAGGCTGTTGTACATGATGCCGAAGCATCTGGTACTCGAACTGCATTCGTCATTCGTATAGACGGTCTGGGCGCTGGCGGGTGTCGACAGGGAGACGGAAGCCGCGAAGGCGCCTGCTGTGACAGCGATGATCCTGAAGGCTTTGTTCATGATGCTCTGGACTTTCTCTTGGTGAGATGCAAGTCAAGCAGCGAGTCGCCGCGAGGGAGATCCCCGGGGCGTTTTATGGGCGGAGCATAATTCGACCCCGAGTTAAAGGTCCAGGCCTATGGGCTGCGCATCGGGTGGCCACTGTGTGGTTAATTGCCCAAAGTGGACAGTGACATGCATCACGTCCACTTCTGTGTGTGGTTTCGCGCAGTCGATATCGGGAGCCGAAGAGGCTTCACCGTGAACAATGGCTGCGAAATGGCAGCCGTGAGGCGGGCTGGTTCCGGGTGAGCGCCGCGGCGTGCCGCCGGCGGCTTCTCCTGCTCACCCGGAACCCACGCCTCAGCCGCCCGCCTGCAGCACCTCCGCCACGACCGGGCCCGCCGCGTCGGCGCCGTGGCCGCCGACCTGGACGACCGCCGCCGCGGCGAGGTCGTTGCTGAAGCCGGTGAACCAGCTGTTGGAGGTGTCCTGCCCGTCGACCTCTGCCGAACCGGTCTTGGCGCCCTTGTCGCCGCCGACCGCGCCCATCGCCTTCGCGCCGGTGCCCCAGGCCGCCGTGGCGCGCATCATCGTGTTCAGCTGCTGGACGACAGACGCGGGCAACGAGCGCGAGGCCTTCGCCAGCTCCCGGTTGTCCAGGGACTGCGGGACGATGATCGGCTGCCGGAAGGTGCCGGTGCGGGCGGTCGCGGTGATGGACGCCATGTTGAGGACGTTCATCTGGACGGTGCCCTGGCCGATGTACTGGGCGGCGGCTTCGCCCTCGACCTCCTCCGGCACGCTGCCGTCGGACGACACGACACCGGTCTTCCAGTCCAGGCCGATCCCGAAGACCTCCCGGGCCTCCTTGGCGAGTGCCGAGTCGTCGTCGACGTCGTCGATCATTTTGATGAAGGCGGTGTTGCAGGACTTGGCGAAGCTCTGCGTGAAGGTCGAACCGTCCGGCAGCGAGAAGCGGCCCAGGTTCTCGATCGTGCGGGTGTAGTACCTGACGTCCGGCGGGCACTCGGCTGCCCCGTTCGCGGTGACGAGGCCCTTCTCCAGCAGCATCGCCGCCGTCATGATCTTCAGCGTCGAGCCGGGCGCCTGCTTGCCCTCCAGTGCCACGTTGAACTCGGTCACCGGATTGTTGGCCACCGCGCGGATCGCCCCGGTGGACGGCTTCACCGCGACCACGGAGGCCTGCTCGAACTTCTTCACCGCCCGCTCGGCCGCCGCCTGGGCGCCCGCGTCCAGCGTCGTCTGCACCTTGCCGGGCCTGCCCTTGGCGAGCGTCACCAGGCTGATGTCCGGCTGGGCCTCGTCGGCGGGCTCGATCCAGGTCTCGATGCCGGCCGAACCGCCCGACGTCTCACCGTACTTCTTGCGCAGCGTGTCCAGGATCGGCCCGAGCGAGGGGTATTTCTCCTTGGTCAGCACCGTTCCGTTGCGGTCGACGGCCTCGATCGTCGGCGTCGAGGACTCGCCCGTCTTCAGCGTCGCGCCCTCCGTCAACTGCGGGTGCACGACCGTCGGAGCCCAGTCGACCAGCGCCTTGCCCGTCGTCAGACCGCGGACGACCGTCAGTTCCGAGGCGTACGACAGGGGCTTCGACCTGCCCTCGTACGAGATGGTCGCCTTGACCGTGTAGGGCACCTTCGTGCCGGTCGCCGGGCCCGGGGTGATCTTCACCTTGCCGATGTGGGCGTCCTCGCCGTACGAGGCGAGCACCGGCTCCGCGCCCGACTCGTTGTTGGTGAGGACCGCCGCCGCCGACGCGTCCCCGGCCGCCCACGCGTCGAAGAAGCCCTTCGACGTCTCGGCTATCTCCTCCGCGCTCGGCGGTCCTGACTTCACCTTCGACGACTCGGACGCGCTCTGCGTACCGCCGCCCCCGTCGCCCGTGTCCCCGAGCACGCTGTACGCCCCGTAGCCGATCCCGCCGGCCACCAGGACGAACGCTCCGCCGATCACGGCGACCTTCGCTCCACTGCGCATCTCGCAGTCCCCCTCCCCAGGAGAGCCCCTTGAACATGTTCAAGGGGCAACTGTGAGGAAGACTAAAGGGCTGTGGCGGATGGTGAGGGCGTTGTTACCGGACCGGAATGCTTGGCCGGAAAGCGCTCTCCGCGGTGTCGCGAAGGACCGGCGTGGGCAGACTGGCGGGGAAACGCACGGGGGAGCGAGCGTCGGGGGGCGTGCGGCATGGGCATACACGGGTGCGCGGCGGTGGACCGGTGACGGCGTATCACATCAAGCATCTGCCGCCGGAGATCCTGCCCGACGGCGGTTCCGTCACCTGGTCCGTGGCCGGAAACGGCACGGTCTCCCGGCTGTCCGGCGGGGTCGCCGTCTGGCCCGTGGCCGAGGCCGAACGGTGGCGGAAGGCAGGAGTTCCGGCCGTGCTCGCCCCGGTCCTGGGCGGCTGGATCCTCGCCGCCCTGGTGGTGGCGGCGTACGTCCTCCTGTTCGGGATCGCGGCCGGGGCCGGGGTCTGGGGCGGCGGACCCGGGAACGGGACGGACTGGTCGCGGTATCCGGGCGTGGTCCTGCTGACCGCGCTGCCCTTCTGGTACCGGTACGTTCCGGTCGCGGCCATTTTGGCGGCGCTGTACGTGGCCGTGGAGGCGGGCCTGTCGACGGCCTCGACCGGAGCCTCCGGCGGCGCGGCGACGGCCGGGCGGCTGGTCGTCCTCACCGCCTGCGCCATGGCGTTCACGGGAAGCTGCCTGCGGCTGTCGGCCCGCCGCCGACAGCGGGCCCTGGCCCTCGCATCGGCCGGAAAGCGACGCTTCCCGCTGCCCGAGCGCGTCCCGGAATCGGACGGCTACCGAGGCCACGCGCAGGTGTACCTCGGGCTGGCGCTCTGCGTCGTCGCCGCGGGCATCCTCGCCGACGGCCTGGTCGAGGACCTGACCTCGGGCGGCATCGCGTACGACGCCGTCGGGCAGCAGCGCATCGGCCTGGTGCTCCTCGTGGCCGGTACGACCTTCGGCGGCTGGGGCCAGCTCGCCTACCTGGCGGCGCGACGGCTGTACGAGAAGGAGCAGCCGGCCCTGATCGTGGGCGTGCGCGCCGGGGCGGACGGACGCCACTGGATCTGCGCGGACGCCCGCACCCGCGCGGCGCGGCCGCTGATCGCGTACGTCCCCCGCGACCGCGACACCCGGAACATGACACGGCTGCTCGGCAGCGGTTCGGCGTACGGGGTGGGAAACGGGCACCACGACATCGACCCGAGGCACGAGCCGTTCGAAGTGGTGCTGTACGGAACCCTCGCGGAGGGCGACGAGGTCGTCCTCGAATACGCCTGCGCCGAATATCACCGCTACCAGGACACGGGCCGGATGTCCGCGACGGTGACCACCGCCCCGCTCCGCCCGGACCGGCGCCACGGGCTGAGCCCCTGGGAACCGGCGGACGGCCCCGCCCGGCAGCGCGAGCGGCTCCGCGAGGCCCAGGAAGAGGCGGCGCGCCGACGGGCGGCGGACGAGCGGGCGAGGCGCGAGGCGGAGGACCGCCGCAAGAACCCGCCGCGCACCTCGTCGACCCGTAGCACCCGGCGCGACGACGACCGGAGCAGGAACCGCTGCGGCTCCGGCTGCGGGTCGAGCTGCGGCGGCTGCGGGGGCGACTGAGGCCGGGCGCGCCCGGCCACCGAGCCCGGGCGATCCCCGTAGCGCCGTCAGTGAGCCCGGGCCGCCCCCGCCCCCGACCGCGCCCGCTACTGCGCCCAGTCGAAGACGCCCGACTCCAGGTCGATCTGCGCGTTGCCGCCGCCGAGGTTGAACCCACCGACGCCGTCCTCCAGCTCGAACACGTACGGCGTCAGCCCCTCCGGCAGCCCCTGGCAGGGCATCACCGTTCCGCCGAGGTGCGAGATGCCGCCGACGGACGACCAGAACGCTTCGAGCTCCTCGTCGTCCGAGGACCAGGCCTCCACATAGCCGCCGGCGCCGTCCTCCGCCGGGGCTATGCCGGTGTTCGGGTCGCCGGTGCGCTCGCCGATCCACACCGTGGTCTCGGGTGCGCTGTCGTCCCAGGCGTTCTGGCCGCGGCTGTACTTGTCGCCGAGCCCGTCCGGCCGGATGTCGGCCGGGGGACCGATGCGCGGCGCGGCGAACTCCTCGGCGGTGAGCCAGATGAGCGCGTGCGTGCCGCCGATCATGTCCTCCAGGTCCTGCTGCCGGGGATGGCGAGCCGCCGCCGTCGCGGCCACTTCGGCGAGGAACGGATCGGCGGCCTGCTCCGCGGTGGGCTCGGCACCCGCCAGCAGCTCGGCGACGCCCTCGATGTCATCGGCGACATGGTCGTCGGCGTGGAAGAGGGCGACGGCCACCAGGTCCGCGCCCTTGCGCCGGTAGTCCTCCGGCAGTTCGAGCGTGATGATGTGGGTCATCGGCAGCCCGGTGACGGGACTCCGGGGCCAGGAGGCCGTCCCGATACCCGGCGCACGACCACCGCACCACCCGGCGACGCGGGCCCCGGGCAGATCGATCTCGATGGTCTTGCCGGGCCGGACCGACAACTCGTCCGCGGATTCCCCGAACCCCAGGTCGTACGCCTTCACCTTGTTCCTCCCGTTCGACTGCGACGGCGCTCAAGGTACGCGAGGGGGGTCGTGGTCCGCCGTCCCGCTACACCCAGGTGTCCAGCCACATCCGGTCCCGCCACAGGTCCTCCGGGATCTGCGTCCCCGTGTACAGCGGCCAGAAGTAGATGAAGTTCCAGATGATCAGGAGCACCAGCACGCCCACCGCGATCGCCCCCAGCGTGCGGCGGCGTTCGCCGGTGGGGTCGTGGGTGGTGAGGCCCAGTTCGGCGCGGGTGCCCGTGTCCGTCGCCGGGCCCAGGATCGCGCCCAGCATCATCGTCACGGCCAGGCAGAGGAACGGGACGAACACCACCGCGTAGAAGAGGAAGATCGTGCGCTCCTGGTAGAAGAACCAGGGCAGCCAGCCCGCCACCACACCGCAGGCGATCGCGCCCGCCCGCCAGTCGCGGCGGAAGAACCAGCGCCAGACCACGTAGGCGAGGGCGAAGCACGCCAGCCACCACAGCAGCGGGGTGCCGATGGCCAGGACCTCGGCGGCGCACTTGCCCGTCGACGACTCCTTGCAGCCCGTCTGCTCCTCGTAGAAGTACGAGACGGGGCGGCCGAGGACGAGCCAGCTCCAGGGGTTCGACTCGTACGTGTGGCCCGAGGTCAGGCCCACGTGGAAGTCGTACACCTGGTTCTCGTAGTGCCACAGGCTGCGCAGCCAGTCCGGCAGCCAGCTCCAGGAGGAGTCCTTGCCCTCGGTGGCCGCCCAGTTGCGGTAGTAGCCCTTGTCCGTGACGATCCAGCCGGTCCAGGACACGACGTACGTGACGATCGCCACCGGGACCGTGGAGAAGAAGGCGGGGATCAGGTCGCGGCGCAGCACCGCCTGATACGGGTGGACAGCCCCTGCCGTACGCCGCGCCCCTACGTCCCACAACACCGTCATCAGGCCGAACGCCGCCAGGACGTAGAGGCCGTTCCACTTCGTGGCGAAGGCCAGGCCCAGCATCACGCCCGCCGCCAGCCGCCACGGCCGCCACCCCAGGCGCAGGGTCTCCGCGATCCGGGCGTCCGGGCGCAGGACGCCCTCCTCGTCCTCCGGCAGCGCGTCGGAGAGTCTGCGCCGGGCGTGGTCCCGGTCCACCACCAGGCAGCCGAACGCGGCCAGCACGAAGAACATGACGATCAGGTCCAGCAGCGCGGTCCGGCTCATCACGAAGTGCAGCCCGTCCACCGCGAGCAGCAGGCCCGCCAGACAGCCCAGGAACGTCGAGCGGAAGAGGCGTCGGCCGATCCGGCACAGGAGCAGGACGGAGAGCGTGCCGAGCACCGCCACCATGAACCGCCAGCCGAACGGCGTGAAGCCGAACAGCTGCTCACCGAAGCCGATGATCCACTTGCCGACCGGCGGATGCACCACATAGCCCGGGTCGGTCGGGATCGGCACGGAGGACGGGTCGTTCAGGATCTGCTTGTCGACGTCCTTGGGCCAGGACCCCTCGTACCCCTGGTTGACCAGCGCCCACGCGTCCTTCGCGTAATACGTCTCGTCGAATATCACCGCGTGCGGCTGGTCCAGCTTCCAGAAGCGCAGCAGGCCCGCGACCAGGGTGACCAGGAGGGGGCCGCCCCAGCCGGACCAGCGCACCAGGCGGTCCGCCAGGTGCGGCGGGATCGCGAGCACCGACCACATCTGCCGCCCCGGCCGGGTGTACGGCGGGTCCAGCCGGTCGCGGAGAGAGGTCTCCGGGCGCGGAACATGGCCGAAGCGGCGCAGCCGCCGTTGCCAGGAGGTCGGCTGTTCGCCGAGCGGGTCCCCGGCGTCTTGGCCCCGCTGGGTCTCGGGTGCGGTACTCGTCACCGCGCCATCGTAGGGAACGCATCTGTGCGGAGGGCGCTGCCCGTGCTGCGAGGATGGCTGATGTGACTGGAACGACTGGAACGCTCGTGCTCGCAGGAACCCCCATCGGTGACGTGGCGGACGCCCCGCCGCGCCTCGCCGCCGAACTGGAGCGGGCCGACGTCGTCGCCGCCGAGGACACCCGGCGGCTGCGCCGGCTCACCCAGGCGCTCGGCATCCACACCTCGGGGCGTGTCGTCTCCTACTTCGAGGGCAACGAGTCCGCCCGTACGCCGGAGCTGGTCGAGGCATTGGCCGGCGGCGCCCGGGTGCTCCTCGTCACGGACGCCGGCATGCCGTCCGTCTCCGATCCCGGGTACCGGCTCGTCGCCGCCGCCGTGGAGCGGGACATTCGCGTCACCGCCGTCCCGGGGCCCAGCGCCGTACTGACGGCCCTGGCCCTGTCCGGGCTGCCCGTCGACCGTTTCTGCTTCGAGGGGTTTCTGCCGCGCAAGGCCGGTGAACGGCTCTCCAAGCTCCGTGAGGTCGGGGACGAGCGGCGCACCATGGTCTTCTTCGAGGCCCCGCACCGGCTCGACGACACCCTCGCCGCCATGGCCGAGGTCTTCGGCTCCGAGCGCCGCGCCGCCGTGTGCCGCGAGCTGACCAAGACGTACGAGGAGGTCAAGCGCGGTCCGCTCGGCGAGCTGGCCGTGTGGGCCGCCGAGGGCGTACGCGGGGAGATCACCGTCGTCGTCGAAGGCGCCACCGACTCCGGCGACGAGGGGCTGGACGCCGAGGAGCTCGTACGGCGTGTGCGGGTGCGCGAGGAGGCGGGGGAGCGGCGCAAGGAGGCCATCGCCGCTGTCGCCGCCGCCGCCGGGCTGCCCAAGCGGGAGGTGTTCGACGCGGTGGTCGCCGCCAAGAACGCGGAGAAGGCCCCGCCGAAGCCGTAGCCGTACCGCCTGGCCTACGGCGTTTCCGTCAGGAGTCCGTACGCCGTCGCCACGAACGTGTCCGCCCGGTGCACCCGCCGCGTCGCCGTCGCCGCCACCGCCAGACCCGTGTCCGGGCGGAAGCCCAGGAACGCCTGCTGGCCGAGCGTCGCCCCGGCGTGGAAGAGGACCGGGCCGTACGGGGACGGGTGGTGGAACCACGTGAGGGTGTGGGTGTGCGTGTGCCGCAGGCCGCGTCGCAGCAGCGGGCGGCACACGTCGGCGAGCGCGGCGCTCAGCGCCGGGTCGCGGGGGTCGGACCCGCCCGCATCCGCCGCCGGGCCCACATGCGCCTCCAGGAACGTCAGCAGGTCCAGCGGGGTGGCCCGGACCGCGCCCGCCGCCGTGAAGCCCCCGGTGTCCAGCGTGGGCACCGGCGTGCCGTCGCGGCGGTGGCCCACCGCCTCCGTGCCCTCCAGGCCCGGGCGCACCCGGGTCGCTTCCAGGTGCAGCGGGGCCAGCACCTGCTGGTGCAGCAGGACCTCCCACGGCGTCCCGGTGGCCGCCGCCAGGGTGTGGCCGAGCACCGAGACGGCGAAGTTCGAGTAGTGCCAGCGGGTTCCGGGCCGGTGGCGCGGGCGGGCCCGCAGGAAGGCCCGGACCACCCGGTCGGCCGGGTAGCCGCCGTACGGGTCGGTCGACCAGCGGGGCACCGCCTGCGGGTAGAAGTCGGCGGGCAGGCCCGGCAGCCCCGAGGTGTGGGTGAGCAGATGGCGCAGGGTGATCCGGCGCACCGCCGGGTGCACCGGGAAGCCCGGGGCCAGCAGGTCCGCCGCGCGGTCCTCGTACCGCACCCGGCCCTGCGCCACCAGCCGGGCCAGCAGCAGCCCCGCGTACGGCTTCGACGCCGAGCCCAGCTCGTACGCCAGATGCTCCCGGTCCACCGGGCCCGGCTCCGCGCTTCCGCCGGTGTGGACGGTGCGCACCCCGCTGCGGCTGACCGCGAGTACCAGGTCCGGCGCGTCGACGGCCCGCGCCGCCTCGGCCAGGAGGCGGGCGGTGGCCGAGGAGCCGGGGGCGGTCACCGGGGCCGCCGTCGTGTCGGTCATGCCGGGGCCGGTGCGGCGGAGAGGTCGGACAGGGCGCGGGACATCGCGAGCGCCGAGGCGAACGCGGCGACCAGCGTCGGGTGGTAGACGAGGTCGAACACCGACTCCTCGTCGCCCTCCGGCATCGCGCCCACCACCGGCATCGCCCCGTCCGGCTGCTGGGCCTGCGCGAAGCCCTGCCAGGCCGCCGGGTCCAGCGTCGGTTCGGGCAGACAGGCGTCGACCACCAGCAGCTCGCCCAGCAGGTCCCAGCGCTTCAGGTCCAGCCAGTCGTCCAGCCAGACCGGCAGCCACAGCGCCAGGTACTCGGCGATGTCGGAGGGCAGCCCGGCCGGCTTCTCGCCCCAGTCGGTGAGGTGGAACACCGTGTGCGTGATGTCGTAGCCGATATGGCCCTCGACCGTCCACGGCTCGGGCCGCCGCGCCAGCCAGGTGTGCGCCAGCGCCGCCGTCTCCGGAAGGCTCGGCTCCACCCCGAACCGCCGCTCGATCGCGCTCAGTCCGAGCCGCCGCACCGGCAGCACCTCCAGCGCCGCCCAGCTCGCGAGGCGGTGGTTGAGGCGGATCGCGGATTCCAGGTCCGGCTGCCGATAGCCCAGCTCCCGGAACGGTACGTAGACCTCCAGCGGCACCGGTGAGAGCGGTTCGCGCCGCTGGCCCTCCAGCAGGCGCGCCCCGGAGCCCAGCAGCTCGTGCCAGCCGTGGTCCAGGAGCTTGTGGGCGAGCGAGGACTGCTGCGAGCCGGCCACGCCCTCGCGGAAGATGACCTTGCCGATCAGCGCCAGCTCGCCCAGCGGCTTGAAGCGGTCCAGCATCCCCGCCTCCGGCGACGGGTCGGCCTCCAGCCGGAACCCCTCCCGGTGTTCGTACAGCCAGCCCAGGGCCTTCGCCCCGACGTCGTGGATCTGCTGGATGCCGCTGCTCATGCGGTGCGCCTTTCCCGGCCGGGCGCGAACCCGTCCGTCCGCCCCGGCGACCGCAGCGACCTCAGGGACAGGGCCGCGGCGAAGGCCGTGACGAGCGTGGAGTGGTAGCAGTCGATGAAGGGGTACGGGTCCGGCGCCGTCGGGTCCTGCGCCGGCGGGCCGGTCTCCGGGACGCAGCCGGTCGGGTGCTGTACGTCGGCGAGCACCGGCCACACCGCGTCCAGCAGCGGTTCCGGCGCCGGGCCCGGCAGCGAGGCCGCCACCGCCAGCAGTTCGCCCGTCAGGTCCCACTGGCCGCTCTCCAGACAGCCGTCCGCCCACGCGGGCAGCCAGGTCCGCAGATAGCCGTCGATCTTCCCGGGCACCCGGTCCGGCATCCGGCCCCAGTCCGTGAGGTGGAAGACGGTGTGGGTCAGCGCGTAGCCGGACGGACCCTCGAACATCCACGGCTCCGACAGGCCGCCCAGCCAGGTCCGGGACAGGACCGCGCCCGCGTCGGTGTGGGTCACCACGCCGACCCGCCGCTCCGAGTTGACCAGGCCCAGCTGCCGGTTGGCGTGCTGCTCGGTGTGGGCCCAGGCGCGGGTCGCGGTCAGCGGGCGGGCCAGCGCCTCGAACCCCTCGTGGCGCAGCCCGTACCCGGCGAAGGCGGCGTAGATCTCGTACGGGTACGCGGCGAACGGCTCGGCGCGCAGCAGCTCCAGGAGGAGATCGCCTGCCGCCACCTGCTCCCAGGCGTACGCGACGAGGTCGCCGGCCAGCTCGTGTTCCCGGGTGCCGGGGGTGGTGGTGCGGCGGATCGTGGAGCCGAGCTGGGCCAGCTCGCCGAGCGGTTTGAGCGTGGCGTTGACCTGGGTGTGGGGTTCCAGGACGTCGCCGGGGAGCGCGAAGTCGCCCCGGTGCGCGTCGGTCCAGGCGAGGGCCCCGCGCAGGACGTCGGGGAGGACGGCGAGCGCGGCGCCGGGGGTCCGGTCGTGCGCCGGGCGGTTCGGGCGGCTTTCGGGCCCCGGGCGGTCCTGGGTCGCGCTCGCCGTCACCGTGCCCTCGCCTCGGCCATCAGCCGGGCGGCCCGGATGTGCAGGGTGACCCGGGGGTCGTGGCCGCCCATCAGCTCGACGAAGTCGAGGCCGCGCTCCAGGCCCAGCGTCGCCGGTTCGCCGCCGATGGCCGCGAGCCAGCGGCCCGCGCCCGCCGCCTGGAGCCAGTCGCGCCGCCGGACCGCGCGGACGAAGCCGCGCGACAGGTCGACGGCCCGGTTCGCCGCGGCCCGCTGTACGGCCGAGGGGGCGGCCGGGACGGCGAGCGGCGCGAGGACCGAGAGCTGGTGGGTGAACGCCTGCCAGGGAGCCTCCTCCAGCCAGGAGGCATCGGGCTCCGCGTACGCCGTCCCGGGCCCGGAAGGGGTCGTGCCGGACATGGTTGTGCCGGACGCGGTCGCGCCCGGATCGGTTGTGCCCGGAGCGGTCATGCCCGGTGGAGGCGGTGCCATCCGCTGGAGCGTGGAGATCATGTGCCAGTGGCTCCAGGCCGTGGCGGCCGGGGCGTCGGGCTTGGGCGGGAATTCCCGCACCGCCCGGTCGAGTACGGCGATATCACCCGGATGCGGATGACGTCCGTAAAGAACACTGGGCAGCAACAGGTCGGCCCCGATGACCCGTACCGCAGCGATTCCGGTCCGATTCTCCTCGTCGATTCCCGCCGCGCCGCACACCGTGGCGAGGTGGTCCCCGCTCCGAAGAGCGAGGACCACCTCTGTTGCCAGGTCATGCACGGCACCCGCCAGGGGCGACGAAGCATGTGTCTGGTCCATGTGCCGGCGACTAGCCCTTCTTCGGGCGCGGGGTCGGCGGCGAGAGCAGCAGGGCGCCGCCGCCTGCGAGAAGCGCGAGGTAGGCGCACTCGCGGGAGTCGCGGTACAGACCTTCGACCTCGCCGGGGTTGAGAGCGGCGTCGAGGTCGAGCTCGATGTCGGTGGCAGTGGTGTCCGTGGTGAACATGGGTTGTTCCCCGTCCTGTGGGAAATGGGGTGGACGTAATGAGTGAAAAGGAGGAATGGAGGCGCCGCAAATCGGGGCGCGGCATCCGGGTAAATCACGCATTCAATTGAATGGTGAATTCATGGGGCGCGGGCGGGGCGAAAGCCCGGGAATTCGGGGAAGAAGGGGGGTTCAGGCGGGGGTGGTGCGCGGGCGCGTTCGCGGTCCGCGCCGGGCGCGCTCGGGGGCGCTCGGTGGCCCGGCGGTCACGCGCTGTCCTGCCCTGGACCTGTCCCGCGCCATGCACCGGCAAAGGGCGGCAAAAGGAGGCCAAGAACGCATCAACATTGGTCCTGAGCTGGTGCGTCCGTCCGGGTGCAGGTGTCCACTGGAAGGGACGGGCCACCTGTTCGAACCCCTCGGGCGGGCCGGCCGTCCCCGGAGCGCTTGACCGGCGGCCAGGAGGAGCAGGCATGAGCGAGATCGCAGCGACCACTGTCCACGAGGCGTATGCCTTCGCCTGCATGAAGTGCGGGTACGGCTGGGAGCAGTCCTACGAGATAGAGCACCACGTCGACGTCCACGGGCACGCGTTCGTCGTCTACACGGCGGACGGTGAGCGTGTGCCGTCCCCGCTCTCCACGCCCACCTGCACCAACTGCGGCGGACACGTGGTGCGCATCATGCGGGCGGGGCGGGTCGCCGGCGTCCAGGAGCTGCTGCGGAAGCAGCAGACGCCGCGCGCCGCGGAGGCCGCCGCCGAGGACCGTACGGTGTCGACCGCCGCCGACCCGGCCCGCCACTGGCGGCTGTCCGACCTGCTCCACCCCTTCCAGCGCAGGTGATGCCTCTCCGCCTCTCCCGGTATGCCCTCTCCCGGTACGTCCTCTCCCGGTACGCCGGACGCCGACGTCGTACGGGGGCCGAGCCCTCGTAGAGTCGTCGGCATGAGCCGTACCGAAGCCCCGCCGCTGCCCGAGCCCCTGCGGGTTCCGGTCGCCGACTCCCACACCCACCTGGACATGCAGGACGCCACCGTCGAGGAGGCCCTCGCCCGGGCCGCCGCGGTGAACGTGACGACCGTCGTCCAGGTGGGCTGCGACGTGGCCGGCTCCCGCTGGGCCGCCGACACCGCCGCCGCCCACCCCGCCGTCCACGCCTCGGTCGCCCTGCACCCCAACGAGGCCCCGCGCATCGTCCACGGCGATCCGGACGGCACCGCGCGGCAGGGGGCGCGGGAGCCCGGCGGCAAGGCGGCCCTGGACGAGGCGCTGGCGGAGATCGACGCGCTGGCCGCCCTCGACCAGGTGCGCGGGGTCGGCGAGACGGGCCTGGACTTCTTCCGCACCGGCCCCGAGGGCGTCGCGGCCCAGGAGGAGTCCTTCCGGGCCCACATCGAGATCGCCAAGCGGCACGGCAAGGCCCTCGTCATCCACGACCGGGACGCGCACGCGGACGTGCTGCGGGTCCTGCGCGACGCGGGCGCGCCCGAGCGGACCGTGTTCCACTGCTACTCCGGCGACGCCGAGATGGCCCGGATCTGCGCGCGCGCCGGGTACTTCATGTCCTTCGCGGGCAACGTGACCTTCAAGAACGCCCAGCCGCTGCGGGACGCGCTGGCCGTCGCCCCGGCCGAGCTGGTCCTCGTCGAGACGGACGCCCCTTTCCTCACCCCCGCCCCCTACCGCGGACGGCCCAACGCGCCGTACCTCATTCCGGTCACGCTCCGTGCCATGGCCGAGGTGAAGGGCCTGGACGAGGACGTGCTGGCCGCCGCGGTCTACGACAACACCGCGCGGGCCTTCGACTTCTGACCGCCGGCTCCCCGACCACCGCCCGAACCCTCCCGGGCACGCTGCGTAGCCGTGTCGCTTTGGAGAGTGACCGGAGCTCCGCTATCGTCCCCGCGCACGACGGGGTGGCAGCCGGCGGATCTCCGGCAGTGGGCTGATCTTCGGGAGCGGCGTGAGCATTTCGCAGGACAGCGGCGTGAGTACTGCGCGGGACGGGCGCATCGGCGCGTTCCACGAACAGCTGACCCTGGCCGACGGGGCGTGGCCGGCGAGCCCCGCCGCCCACGCCCCGACGGTCGTCGACACCCCGCTCGCCGGGCCGCCGCCCGTGGTGCCCCGGCAGGGCCCCACCCGTGCCGACGCCCGGCGGGCCGCCAAGCGTCGCCGGAGGCTCGTCGCCGACCCGGAGAACCTGAAGCGTCTCGTCCCGAAGGCCCTCGTCGTCGCGTTCCTGGCGGGCGGCACCACCGCGTTCGTCGCCCAGGACAAGGCCGTCCGGCTGAGCGTCGACGGCGCGCCCCGGACCTTGCACACCTTCGCCGACGACGTCACCGAGCTCCTGGCGGAGGAGGGCGTCACCGTCGGCGCGCACGACGTCGTCGCCCCGGCCCCCGGCGCCGCCCTCGACCACGGCGACGAGGTCCACATCCGCTACGGGCGGCCGGTCACCCTCACCCTCGACGGCGTCCGCCGCCAGGTCTGGACGACCGCCGACACGGTGGCGGGGGCGCTGCGCGAATTCGGGATCCGCGCCGAGGGGGCGCACCTCTCCGCGGCCCGCTCCACCCGGATCGCCCGCACCGGCCTGACCCTGACCGTCCGCACCGAACGCACCGTGACCTTCATGGCCGACGGCCAGGAACGCACCCTGCGCACCAACGCCGCCACCGTCCGCGAGGCCCTCGCCCAGGCGGGCATCACCCTGCACGGCCACGACACCACCTCCGTCGACCCCGAGTACTTCCCGCGCGACGGCCAGACGATCTCCGTCATGCGGATCACCGACACCCGCGAGGTGCGCGAGGAGACCGTCCCGTACGCCGTCGAGCGCAGCGAGGATCCCGCCTTGTTCCGGGGCACCGAGGTCGTCGAGCGGGCGGGCCGCAACGGCGTGCGCCGGGTCACGTACGCGGTACGGACCGTCAACGGCGTCCGGCAGAAGCCGCGCAGGGCCGCCGAGGAACTGGTCCACCGGCCGGTGAGCCGCGTCGTACGCACCGGCACCCGGCAGCGCCCCGCGTCGGTCGCCGGGGCGGACGGGCTGAACTGGGGCGCGCTCGCCGCCTGCGAGTCCGGTGGGCGGCCCGGCGCGGTCGACCCGAGCGGGACGTACGGCGGGCTGTACCAGTTCGACACCGGGACCTGGCAGTCCCTCGGCGGCAGCGGCCGGCCCCAGGACGCACCCGCCGCCGAGCAGACGTACCGGGCGAAGAAGCTCTACGTGCAACGGGGGGCGAGCCCGTGGCCCCACTGCGGCCGTAGGCTTACCGGGTGAGCAGCACAGAGCCCGACGCCCTCCTGGGCCCCGCAGACATCCGCGACCTGGCCGCCAAGCTGGGGGTCCGCCCCACCAAGCAGCGCGGTCAGAACTTCGTCATCGACGCCAACACCGTCCGCCGGATCGTGCGCACGGCCGAGGTCCGCCCGGACGACACCGTCGTCGAGGTCGGCCCCGGGCTCGGCTCGCTGACCCTGGCGCTGCTGGAGGCGGCGGACCGGGTGATCGCGGTCGAGATCGACGACGTGCTCGCGGCCGCCCTGCCGGCCACGGTGAACGCCCGGATGCCGGAGCGCGCCGACCGCTTCGCCCTCGTCCACTCCGACGCGATGCTGGTCACCGAACTGCCCGGCCCCGCGCCCACCGCGCTCGTCGCGAACCTCCCGTACAACGTGGCGGTGCCCGTCCTGCTCACCATGCTGGAGCGCTTCCCCAGCATCGAGCGGACGCTCGTCATGGTCCAGGCCGAGGTCGCCGACCGGCTCGCCGCCCGCCCGGGCAACAAGGTCTACGGCGTGCCGTCGGTGAAGGCCAACTGGTACGCGGACGTCAAGCGCGCCGGGTCCATCGGCCGCACGGTCTTCTGGCCCGCCCCGAACGTCGACTCCGGCCTCGTCTCGCTCGTCCGGCGCACCGAGCCCATCGCCACCACCGCGAGCCGCGCCGAGGTCTTCGCGGTCGTGGACGCGGCCTTCGCCCAGCGCCGCAAGACGCTGCGCGCGGCGCTGTCCGGCTGGGCCGGCTCCGCACCCGCCGCCGAGGCCGCGCTGGTCGCCGCCGGGATCTCCCCGCAGGCGCGCGGCGAGGCGCTGACGGTGGAGGAGTTCGCCGCCATCGCGGAGAACAAGCCGGAGGCGGCCGAGCTTTCCGGGGGCGACAAGTGAGCGTCACCGTCCGCGTTCCCGCCAAGGTCAACGTCCAGCTCGCCGTGGGCGCGGCCCGCCCCGACGGCTTCCACGACCTGGCCAACGTCTTCCTCGCCGTCGGCCTGTACGACGAGGTCACCGCGACCCCCGCCGACGAACTGCGCATCACCTGCTCGGGCCCGGACGCCGCCCAGGTCCCGCTGGACACCACCAACCTCGCCGCCCGCGCCGCCCTGGCCCTGGCCGAGCGGTACGGCATCGACCCCGCCGTCCACCTCCACATCGCCAAGGACATCCCGGTCGCGGGCGGCATGGCCGGCGGCAGCGCCGACGGGGCGGCCGCCCTGGTCGCGTGCGACGCCCTGTGGGGTACGGGCGCGAGCCGCGACGAACTCCTCGCTATCTGTGCGGACCTGGGCAGCGACGTGCCGTTCAGCCTGGTCGGCGGGGCGGCGCTCGGCACCGGACGCGGTGAGAACCTCACTCCGATCGAGGTCGGCGGGACCTTCCACTGGGTCTTCGCCGTGGCGGACGGCGGCCTCTCCACGCCCGCCGTCTACGGCGAGTTCGACCGCCTCACGGCGGAGACGGACGTTCCCGAACCCACCGCGTCCGCCGCCCTGCTGACCGCCCTGCGCACCGGCGACTCCGGCGCGCTCGCGGGCGCCCTGAGCAACGACCTCCAGCCCGCCGCGCTCTCCCTGCGCCCCTCCCTCGCCGACACCCTGGCCGCGGGCACGGAGGCGGGGGCCCTGGCCGCGCTGGTCTCCGGGTCCGGGCCGACGACGGCGTTTCTGGTGGAGGACGAGACGGCGGCCCGCAAGGTGGCCGACGCGCTGAAGGCCTCCGGAACGTGCCGCGAGGCGCGCGTGGCGGTGTCGCCGGCGCCGGGGGCCACGGCGGCCTCGTGAGCCACGGCGGCTTCGTGCGTCACTGCCAGCGGTACGGCGTGATGCTGGGGTCGTAGGAGCAGGTGACCATCGTCCGGTTGGTGGCCATGAGGGTGCGGCCGCGGTCGGCCTTCGCGCAGAACTGGCCGTCGACGACGGGGTGGCCGTTGGACGTGCAGGCGTAGCCCGGCTTGCCGTCGGAGCAGGTGGTCATCGAGCCGCCGGCGGGCTTCGGCACGGCCTTCGTGGGGGCCGGGGCGGGAGCGCGGGTGGCGGTGGGCTTCGGCTTCGGGGCGGCCGTCCTGGGCGGGACGTAGGCCGGGTCGTTCTTCTGGTGCAGATAGCCGTGGAAGCTGGTCGTGCAGTCGCTGAAGTCTTTCGCGAGCCCGACGGTGACCGTGGCGTCGGCGGTGAGCCGGGCGCCGGGCCCGGGGCTGGTGTCGCAGATGTACCAGCCGTCGTGGTCCCGGGGGAGGGTGACGTCCTTGTGCTGGGCGGCGGCCTTCAGGCGCGCGGTGGATATGTCCTGGCGGGTGAACTCCGCCCGCGCCTCCTCGTAGGTCCGGCTGTGCAGGGCGGGCACGACCGGATCGGGCGCGAGGGTCGCGGTGGGCGTGGGGGAGGGAGTGGCCGTGGGGGTGGCCGAAGCGGTCGGCGTGGCGGTGGGCGAGGTCGCCGGGGCGCTGTCGTCGGTCCGGGTGCCGCCCTCGCACCCTGTCAGGGCGAGCACGCCGAGCAGGACGACAGGGGCGAAGTGACGAGAAATCCGCACGGTTTCGGTACTCCGGTTCTCGGGAACGGCGGGCGCCGCGGCAGATCGCCGAGGGGTCGCCGGTGTGCCTGCCCCGCGGGCCGCGATGCCGGGCCGCGCGGAGCGGCGAAACCCCTGGTGGCCTGCGCCGTCTCCCCCGAAGAGCAGATTTTATGCTCGTTTTACTCGCCAATGACCGGCCTGTCCAGATCTACTCCGCAGTAGGACGCTTCCGAATCGTTTCGGCGCTTTCTGGCGCTTTCCGGCCTCTTCGGTTCGCCGACTCGGCTACTCAGGCGTCGAATTGAGTACGCGCACCCTGCCGCGCCCCACCCGGCTCGCGCGACCGTACGCCCATGGGATCAAGTGTTCGTGAACTGGCCGGGACCACCCCCGTCACCCGGGACCGCTACGTCGACCTCCTGCGGGTCGCCTCGCTCGCCGCGGTCGTGCTCGGCCACTGGCTGATGGCCGCCGTCACCCCGGACGGGGTCGGCAATCTGCTCGCCGTCGTCCCGGCGCTCCAGCCGCTGACCTGGCTGCTCCAGGTCATGCCGGTGTTCTTCTTCGTCGGCGGCTTCTCCCACGCGCTGTCCTACCGCTCCCTGCTCCGCAAGCGCCCGGAGGCCACGTCAGGGGCCGCCACCCACTCCGTCTACTCCGCGTTCCTGCGCGCCCGGCTCCAGCGGCTGCTGCGCCCGACCATGGTCTTCGTCCTGGTGTGGGGCGTGGCCGCGCTGCTGGTCCAACTCCTCGGCGGGGGCGGCGGGCTGACCGGCGTCACCCTGCGCATGGTGACCCAGCCGCTGTGGTTCATCGGGATCTATCTGGCGATGGTCGCGTTCACCCCGCCGCTGCTGAAGCTGCACGAGCGGTACGGCTGGGGGGCGTTCGCCGCCCTCGTGGCCGCGGCCGCCGCCGTGGACGTGCTGCGCTTCGCGGCCGGGGTCCCGTACGTCGAGTTCCTGAACTTCGCGTTCGTCTGGCTGGCGGTCCACCAGCTCGGCTTCCTGCGTGCCGACGGTCACCTCCGCCTGCGCCGCCCCGCCCTGCTCGCCGGCGGCGGCCTGGTCACCGCCTGCGCGCTGGTGGCGTTCGGGCCGTACCCGCTGTCCATGGTCGGGATGCCCGGCGAGAAGGTCAGCAACATGGCCCCGCCCACCCTCGCCCTGCTGGCCCACGGCCTCTGGCTCGTCGGCGCGGTCGAACTGCTCCGCGCCCCGGCCGCCCGCCTGCTGGAGCGCCCCCGCGTCTGGCGCACGGTGGTGGCGGCCAACGGGGTGGCGATGACCGCGTTCCTCTGGCACCTCACGGCGATGTTCGGCGTGTACGGGGCCATGCTCGCCCTCGACGTCCCACTGCCCGAGCCCGCGTCGGCCGCCTGGTGGGCCCAGGTCCCGCTGCGGATCGCGCTCGCGGCGGCCCTCACCGCCGGACTCGTCGCGGCCTTCCGCACCTTCGAACGCCCGGCCCCCGCCACACCCGCCCAGGGCCACGGCCCCCTCGCGGCGCTCGGCGCGACGCTCTGCCTGCTCGGCGTGCTGGGCCTGTCCATGGTCGGCTTCAACGGCCTGCTGGACGGCCGCACGGCCCTGCTGATCGCGATCCCGGTCAGCGCCCCGGCCGCCGTCGCGATGACCCTGGGCGGCTGGCTGCTGGTGGAACGGGCGGGGCGGGGAGCGGGCGTGCGGTAGGGGTCAGTGGCCGTAGTGGTAGCGGCAGGCGGCAATGCGGACCTCGTCGTCGACCACCTTGTAGATGAGCCGGTGCTCGTCGGTGATGCGGCGGGACCAGTACCCGTGGAAGCCGTGCTTCAGGGGTTCCGGCTTGCCCATTCCTTCGTTGCCGTTCCGGGCGATGTCCTGGAGCAGCGTGTTGATCCTCTTGAGGATCTTGCGATCCTGGTTCTGCCACCAGACGTAGTCGTCCCACGACGACTGGTCCCACACGAACTTCACTCCGCAAGCTCCTGCACAGTGCCGCCGCCGCTCTCCAGGCGGTCGATCGAAGCCAGCAGCCGACGGGCGTTCTCCGGGCTCCGGAGCTGGTACGCGGTCTCCTTGAGGGACTCGTACTCGTCGAGCGCCACTATCACCACGGGCTCGTGTCCGGCACGCGTGACCACGACCTCTTCACGGTCGTCCACGACTGCACTCAGGGTCTCGGCGTACTTCGCGCGGGACTCCGTGTAGGTCATCGTGCGCATGATCGCCTCCCGTGCTCTATGTACATCATCCTGTACGTACGGAAAAGCGTACAGGTAGCTGGGAGGGAGCGGCAAGGTGCCCGCCCGCCGCACCCTCCCCGCCCCTACACCGCCCGCGGCGCCTCGCAGCCGTGCTTCTTCGCCGAGCGCTCGGCGAAGCGCTGGAGCGCCGCCCGCAGCCCGCGGTGGTCCACGAGCGGCGCCGCGAGCTTCGGGTTGTCCTCGTCGCCGAGGGTGTCCACCTCGAACAGGGCCGTCCCGCCCGCTCCGGGGCACCGGGCGGCCAGCGCGTAGGAGCCGCTCAGCGCGTCCGGGCCCCTGCGGGCGGCGGCGTCGCTGTCCCGCCAATCGTCCAGCCGCATGCGGGCGTACCGGGCGGACGGCCCGTAGGACGCGGTCAAGCCGTACAGAAACGCACCGCGCAGACCGCCCAGGTCACAGTTCTCCAAGGGCGCCGGGTCCGCCGTGACCTCCCGCACCGTGCTCACGCCCCACCGGGCGGCGGTCTTCTCGTCCAGCACGCCCGCGCAGCTCCCCGTGGCCGCCGCGACGGGTTTGTAGTCCCTGCGGTTCGTCGAGACGCCGACGTCCTTCACCCGCCCGCCGGCCGGAGCCTCGCAGCCG
Organism: Streptomyces sp. SID14515; assembly: GCF_010548505.1. Classification (NCBI taxonomy): domain Bacteria; kingdom Bacillati; phylum Actinomycetota; class Actinomycetes; order Kitasatosporales; family Streptomycetaceae; genus Streptomyces; species Streptomyces sp. SID14515. Next base: position 138,603 of record NZ_JAAGMH010000121.1, read on the forward strand.
GTGCGCCGGGTGTACGCCGTCGCCGTCTCCGTGAGGACGGCGACGAGCCGCTCCCGGGCCACCGGATCGTCGAATCCGCCCCGGCCGAGGTCCGCGTCCACCGTCATCAGCCGCCCGTGACCGGACTCCTTGCCGCAGCTCAGCAGCAGGACGGCCCCCGCCTCGTCCGGGTCCTCGCTGTCCGGGTCGAACCGGAAGGAGCCGGTCCAGCCGTGCCCCAGAGGCGCGTCGAAGCCGTCGGAGTTCTCCAGATTCGTCATGCGTTCCGTGTGCCCGGCCCACAGCGACAGGCCGGTGTCCGTGTCGTCGTCGGACGCGCTGACCGTGCAGTACCGTCGGTCGCTCCAACTGCCCGACGAGGTAAGGGAGATGCCGTCGAACAGCTCCCGTACCGCGCCGGCCGCCAGGTCGCCGTCGCAGGCCGTGTCCAGCGCCCGGTCGTCGCGCCAGGAGTCGTAGCCGCCGGAGACCCAGAAGAGCCCGCCCGCCAGCACCGCCGCGGTCACGGTCCAGGCAGCCGTGCGGCGCACCCGTAGCCTGCGCCAGAAACGGACGTCGCTCACTTCCACACCTTTCCGAGGACCTTCACCGCACGGCAGCCGGACGAGGTCAGATACGCGTCGAGAATCCGGTCGGCCCGGTCGGTGGCGAGGGAGGCCGCGGCCGTCGTCACCGTCACCCGGCTCAGCGTCCGGGCTCCCGAGCACGAGGACTCGGCCCAGACGGCCAGCGTGTACGACGTCTCGCCGCTCTCCGCTTGCGGGGCCGGGGACAGGGCGGCCAGCTCGGCCCCGTACGCCGTGCGCGCCTCGGGCAGCAGCGGCCCCCGCCAGCTCACCGAACCCACTTCGGCGAAGTGGTCCAGTCGATTCGCCGGCTTCACACGCGGCACCCTCAGGGAGCAGGCGTCCACGTCGTCGCTCGTGACGCCGGCGGGTTCCCGATCGTCGCGCCCCCGGGGCTTGCCGTCGAGCAGCTCCGGCCGGAACCAGCGGCAGGACGGCGGGTCCTCGTCGGACTCCTCGTCCGCGTCCGCGACGGGCTCCGGCGGCGGCTGGACGTCCGAGGGCTTCACCGCCGGACCTCCGCAGCCGCCCCGGTCCCGTACGTGGTTGGCGACGGCCGCCACCGCGTCGCTCAGCTCCTCCGCCGTGCGGACGTGCTCCGGCTCGTCGGACAGGGACGAGGCATGGACCCGGAAGCGGGTCACCGGGTGCGGGTAACCGGGCAGACCGGCTGGGCAGGCGGCGGTGACCTGGGCGGTGGCGGTCCGGTACGCGGTGGCCCGGTCGGGCTCCTTCGCGTTCCGCGCGGAGAGGACGTCCCCGAGCCGCACGCCGGACAGCGGAACGTCCAGCACCGGTACCGCCGCGAGTCGCAGACTCCCGGACGCGCTGCCCCAGTATTCGTCCCACCCCACCGAGCACCGCAGCAGGGTGCGCGGACCGTGCCCGGACGGCCCGGTCAGGTCGAGGTCGTCGTACAGCTCCCAGGTCTCGTCCCCGGGCAGCAGACCACGCACCGTCTCGCGCGGGAGGACACCTCCGCAGGCCGTTTCCAGGACCTCGGCGTTATGGGCGTCGCGCCGCTCGGACCGTACGAGCAGGAAACCGGCCACCAGCACCGCGGCCAGCACGACCAGGGCCGCTCTCGGCGCCACCCGATGACCGATGAACCGTTCCCACGCCGTCGCCGCCACTCCGACCCCCCAGGCCCCATGATCAGTCGGCGCACGCTACCGCACGGCCCGGGACCGTCACCGGGCGGGCCGGGCCCGGCCCCGGGGCTCACCAGCCCGTCATCACTCCGCCCAGCAGCAGCGGCGCGGCGACCAGCGAGAGCAGCTTCACCCGGAACGGCCCGGCAGCGCGGCAGACGACGAACGCGGCGACGATGCCCAGCGGGGCGAGGGTGGGCACGGACTCGGCGACGGCCCCGCGCGCTCCGCCCGCCCACTCCGCGGCCCATGACCCGGCGAGACCCGCCAGCACGGCGAGGAACACCTGGTTCGTGGCGAACCACCGGTTCTCCAGTACGTCGACCAGCTCGCCGAAGCCGGCGCCCGCGCGGCGGGCCCGGACGGCGGTGACGAGGAAAGCCACCAGGATTCCCACTCCGGCCACGAGAAAGATCCACCGCAGCACCGTCGCGACGACTACCACCCGTACGCCCCCGTTTTCACATCTGTCGCCATAGGCCATGGAATACGCCACGGACGAGGGTATTCGACCCTCCGGCCGGGACGCCGAGGCCGCACGACCGGCTCCCCGCCGCCGCGCCGTACCCTGGGAAGGTCGATCAACCACCTAGGCAGGAGTGAAATGGCCGTCAATCTGGTCAATGTCGAGCAGGTCAGCAAGGTGTACGGCACCCGTGCCCTGCTCGACGGTGTGTCCCTCGGGGTGTCCGAGGGCGACCGGATCGGTGTCGTGGGCCGCAACGGCGACGGCAAGACCACCCTCATCCGGATGCTCGCCAAGCTGGAGGACGCGGACACCGGCCGCGTCACCCACAACGGCGGGCTGCGTCTCGGCGTCCTCACCCAGCACGACTCCCTGGACCCGGCGAAGACCATCCGCCAGGAGGTCATCGGCGACCTCGCCGACCACGAGTGGGCGGGCAGCGCCAAGATCCGTGACGTGCTCACCGGGCTCTTCGGCGGCCTGGCCCTCCCCGGCTTCGAGCACGGGCTCGACACCGTCATCGCCCCGCTCTCCGGCGGCGAGCGCCGCCGTATCGCCCTGGCCAAGCTCCTCATCGACGAGCAGGACCTGATCGTCCTCGACGAGCCCACCAACCACCTCGACGTCGAGGGCATCTCCTGGCTGGCCGGCCATCTGCGGGCCCGCCGCTCCGCCCTCGTCTGCGTCACCCACGACCGGTGGTTCCTCGACCAGGTCTGCACCCGCATGTGGGACGTCCAGCGCGGCGCCGTCCACGAGTACGAGGGCGGCTACAGCGACTACGTGTTCGCCCGCGCCGAGCGGGAGCGCATCGCCGCCACCGAGGAGTCCAAGCGGCAGAACCTGATGCGCAAGGAGCTGGCCTGGCTGCGCCGCGGCGCCCCGGCCCGTACGTCGAAGCCGCGCTACCGCATCGAGGCCGCCAACGAGCTCATCGCCGACGTGCCGCCGCCGCGCGACACCAGCGAGCTGATGAAGTTCGCCAACGCCCGCCTCGGTAAGACCGTGTTCGACCTGGAGGACGTGACCGTCCAGGCCGGGCCCAAGACCCTCCTCACCCACCTCACCTGGCAGCTCGGCCCCGGCGACCGCGTCGGCCTGGTCGGCGTCAACGGCGCGGGCAAGACCTCGCTGCTGCGCGCCCTCGCCGAGGCCGCCCGTACGCAGGGCGACGAGCAGCCCGCCGCCGGGAAGGTCGTCGTCGGCAAGACCGTCAAGCTCGCCTACCTCTCCCAGGAGGTCTCCGAGCTGAACCCGAACCTCCGGGTGCTGGAGGCCGTCCAGCAGGTGCGCGACCGGGTCGACCTCGGCAAGGGCCGCGAGATGACCGCGGGCCAGCTCTGCGAGCAGTTCGGGTTCACCAAGGAGAAGCAGTGGACGCCCGTCGGCGACCTCTCCGGCGGTGAGCGCCGCCGGCTCCAGATCCTGCGGCTGCTGATGGACGAGCCCAACGTCCTCTTCCTCGACGAGCCCACCAACGACCTCGACATCGAGACCCTGACCCAGCTGGAGGACCTCCTCGACGGCTGGCCCGGGTCGATGATCGTGATCTCCCACGACCGGTTCTTCATCGAGCGGACCACGGACAAGGTCATGGCGCTCCTCGGCGACCGCGCCCTGCGCATGCTGCCGCGCGGGATCGACGAGTACCTGGAGCGCAGGCAGCGGATGGAGGAGGAGTCCACCCCCTCCGCCGCCGCCCCCCGTTCGTCCGGGGCCGCCGCCCCCGCCGCCGCACCGGCCGTCTCCGCGCAGGAGGCACGCGCCGCGAAGAAGGAGCTGCAGAAGGTCGAGCGGCAGCTCGACAAGCTCTCCACCCGCGAGACCACGCTGCACAAGCAGATCGCGGACCACGCGACCGACTTCGAGAAGGTCGCCAAGCTCGACGCCGAACTGCGCGAACTGGTCACCGAGCGGGACGAGTTGGAAATGCGCTGGCTGGAACTGGCCGAGGACGCCTGACCGGACCCGTGGGGCCGGTGGGGCAGGTGGTAGAACGGGGCGGCAGGGACCGTACGTTCGAGGGGGACCAACACCGATGTCGCAGCCGCCGCCGCAGCAGGGCAGGCCGGGAGAGCCGGAGGGCTTCGGCGCTCCGTACGAACCACAGCCCGGTGCGTACGGAGCCCCCGGGCAGCCGCCGCACCAGCCTCAGCCCGGACCGTACGGTCAACCGCAGCCCGGACCGTACGGTCAGCAGCCGCCGACCGTGCCGTACGGCTACCCGCAGCCGCAGCAGCCCACGGGGCCGTACGGCTACCCGCAGCCGCAGCCGCAGCCCCAGCCGCCCACCGTGCCGTACGGCCGGCCCCAGCAGCCGTCCGGCGGGCCCGGTGGCGGCGGGCGTTCGCGCGGCCGGGTCGCCGGTCTCGTCGCCGCCGTGCTCGCCGGGGTCCTCGTCATCGGGACGGGCGTCTGGTTCGCGGTGGGCGGCGACGACGGCGCCGACGACAAGAAGCCCGTCGCGAAGGAGAGCACCGCCCCGAAGGACCCCAGCGCCGATCCGAGCCCGAAGCCGACGCCCGCCCCGGGCGCCGCGGAGTTCAACAAGAAGCTCAAGGAGGGCGAGGCCAAGGTCCGCTGGATCCTGAAGAACGACGTGGACGTGCCGTCGGGCGGCGTCCCCGTGCGCGGCCCGTGGATCACGGACGGCATCGTGGCCAAAGCCATGTACCGCACGGCGTCCGGCTACTCCCTCGACGACGGCTCGCAGAAGTGGAGCCTGCGCCTGCCGGCCGACGTCTGCGCCGCGCCGTCCCAGCCGAGCCCGGACGGCAAGATCGTCATCGCCCTCAGGGAAAGCACCGAGGAAGGCGCGGACTGCGAGAAGCTCCAGATGATCGACCTGGTCACCGGCAAGGCGGGCTGGACCGCCACGCTCGACCGCTCCTCGATGTCGGACGGGCTGTCGGACGTCGTCATGGCGGTCAACGGCGACGTCGTGACGGCCGGCCGGACGACCCGCACCGACGCCTACCGGATCAGCGACGGCAAGCACCTGTGGGACCGGCTGCCGGGCACCTGCCAGCCGTACGGATTCGCCAGCGGCGACGTCCCGCTCGCCGCGGTCGACTGCCTCAAGGCGCCGAGTGACACGTACGACGAGGAAGTGCGGCGCATCGACCCGGCCACCGGCAAGACCGTGTGGACGTACAAGGTCAAGAAGGGCTGGCGGATCGACAAGTTCTACTCCGTCGACCCGCCGGTCGTCTCGCTGCGGCAGGACGAGCCGAAGCCGAACTGGGCCATCGCGCTCCTGAGCAACGACGGCACCCTCCTCGCCCAGCCCGATCCCGGCAAGGAGGAGTTCGAGATGGAGTGCGGCCAGCGGGACGAGAACCTCGACGACTGCCTCGGTGCGACCGCCGGCGGCGACACGTTCTACCTCGCGACGAAGCCCGCCTATGTGAACGGCGCGTTCAACAACTCCGTCGTCGCCTTCGACATGAAGACCGGCAAGATCAAGTGGAAGGTGCCGGCGCCGCCCGGGCAGACGCTGAAGCCGATGCGGGTCGAGAACGGCAAGGTGCTGCTGTACCTCGCCGCTCCGGAATCGAAGGCCACGACCGGCGGCGGCATCATGGCGCTCGGACCGCAGGGCGGCGCCCTGCAGACGGTCCTTCGCCATCCGACGTCGGCGGCGAAGACCGAGCACGTCTTCGATCCCACGATCCGCTATGCCGACGGGCGCTCGCTGATCGCCATCGGCCGCATCGGCGGCGAGTCCGACGAGGAGGAGATGGACGTGCGGACGATCATCACCTTCGGTGACTGACCATCACCTCCGTCCGGGGCGTAACGAGGGCATCACAAGGCGGTTCTCCCTTGGGAACAGGGGCGGGACCGATCCGGTGCCGGGTGGCGGACGGGTGGTACAAAGAAGCCCCGCCCGACTGTCGTAACACCGCGGAAGCCATGCCTGATTCGCTCCTTTCCGAGGGGAATTGACCCTTCTCGGAATCGCGGGGGAGACCGGATCGGGCACCGGACCGCACGAAGGGGGACGTGCTGATGAGCCAGCCGCCCAGCCAGCAACCGCCGCAGGGAGGCTTCGGGGCTCCGCAGGAGCCGCCGAACGGAGCTCCTCAGCCGCCCCAGGACCAGCCGAACCTGGCCAAGCCGCCGCAGACGCCGCCCGGTCAGCCGCCCCAGGGGCCGCCCCCCGCCCAGCCGCCCGCGCCCCCGGCCGGTCCGCCGCAGACGCCCCCGCCCGGCGCCCCGGCGTACGGCTACCCGCAGCAGCCCCCGGCGGGGCCCGGTTACGGCTACCCGCAGCAGCCCGGCCAGGCCCCCGGACCGTACGGTCAGCAGCCGGGCCAGCCCACCGGCCCGTACGCCCAGCAGCCCGGCCCCTACGGTCAGCAGGCCCCGGGCCCGTACGGCCAGCAGGCTCCCGGACCGTACGGTCAGCCGACCCAGCCCGGTTACGGCTACCCGCAGCAGCAGTACCCCGGCGCCCCCGGCGGACCGGGCTCCGGCGGCGGCGGGTTCCTCAAGAACAAGACCGCCGTCATCGTCGCGGCGGCGGTCGCCGTGGTCCTGGTCGCCGGTACGGGCACCTGGTTCCTCGTGAGCGACAGCGGCGACGAGGACCCGAAGAAGCCGCTGGCCAACACCAGCAACGACCCCAAGCCCCCCAGCGCGTCGCCCACGGTCGACGAGGGCGACGGCAGCGGCGACGGCCGCGAGGGCAACGACGACCTCAACGCCGGGCGCAAGCCGGGCGAGGCGAAGGTCGCCTGGCTCCAGAAGAACGACGTCGACCTGCCCCGCAGCGGCGCGTCCGTGTACGGCCCGTGGTTCGCCGGAGACGTGGTCGCCAAGGCCATGTATCGCGGCGTCTCCGGCTACTCGGTCGCCGACGGCAAGCAGAAGTGGACCGTGCCGCTGCCCGCCGACGTGTGCGCCGCGCCCAACGCCCCCACCGCCGATGGCAAGATCGTCATCGGGGTGAAGGACGGCACCACCGACAAGGCCAACTGCTCCGTCCTCCAGATGATCGACCTCAACACCGGCAAGCCCGGCTGGAAGAAGGCGGTCAAGAAGAACGGCACCTGGGACTTCCTGTCGGACATCGGTCTGGCGATCAGCGGAGACACCGTCACCGTGGGACGCACCAGCAACTCCAACGCCTACCGGGTCAGCGACGGCAAGGAGCTGTTCGGCAACCCCGACGGCAACTGCAAGCCCTTCGCCTTCGCCGGCGGCCCGAAGCTCATCGCCGCGGCCAGCTGCCGCACCGACGACGTCAAGAACCCGCAGCACCAGGTCCAGGAGCTGAACCCGACCACCGGCAAGCCCAAGTGGACCTACCAGCCGCCGCGCGGCTGGGAGATCGGCAAGGTCTACTCGGTCACCCCGCTCGTCGTGCGGCTGGAGCACGAGGAGAAGAAGCAGTACGCCATCGCCGCGCTCACCGACAACGGCAAGCTCCGCTCCCAGCTCGCGCCCGCCAAGGGCGACAAGCTCACCCACGACTGCGGGAACAGCTTCGCCATCTTCGGCCAGAAGCTCGAAGGGTGCAGCGGTGTCGCCGCCGACGCCAACACCTTCTACATCGCGACCGAGGACGACAGCAGCGGGACCGCCCGGACGAACAAGGTCATCGCCTTCGACCTGAACACCGGAAAGCCCAAGTGGGAAGCGCCCGCCCCGGCCGAGCGCGTTCTGAAGCCGCTGGGCATGGAGGGCGGTGACCTGGTGCTCTACATGCGGCCGAAGTACGACGCCGCCGGCGCCATCGTGACCCTCCCGCCGACCGGCGGCGCCACCAAGACGCTGCTCCAGCACCCGGAGGCGGCCGGCCGGATCGAGAACGGCTTCTTCTCGGCCAAGGTCGCCTACCAGGGCGGCCGTTCCTTCATCTTCAGCAACCGCGTGAGCGCGAGCAACGACAAGGAAGAGCTGGAGCAGTCGACGATGCTGGTGTTCGAGAAGTGACGGCCCGCGAGCCCGGCACGATCCGAACGACCGCTCCCGGCACGATCCGCACGACCGCTCCCGGCATCCGGTCGGCCCTTCCCCGCCCCACGCGCCCCCACACCCACTCGTCCCCCGAGGTACGCACGCCATGAGCCAGCCGCCCCAGCCACCGCAGCAGCCGCCCAACGAGCCGCCGAACACGCCCCCGGGCGAGCCGAACACGCCCCCGGCGCCGCCCGCCGGCCCGCCCTCCGGTGGTTTCGGCGCGCCGCAGGACCCGCCGCCCGGAGGGTTCGGACAGCCGACCCCGCCGCCCGCGGACCCCTTCGGCAAGCAGCCGCAGCAGCCGCAGCAGCCTCCGCAGCCGCCCCCCGCACCGCAGGACGCGCCCGCCGGGGGCTACGGCACCCCGCCGCCCCCGGCGCCGGGCAGCTACCCCACCCCGCCCGCGCCGCAGCCCAACGGATACGGCTACCCCCAGGCCCCGCAGCCGGGCTACGGCTACCCGCAGGGGCCCGCCGGACAGCCCGGGATGCCGCAGCAGGGGTACGGCTACCCGACCCAGCCGATGCAGCCGCAGTACGCTGCCCCGCAGCAGCCCGGCGGCGGCAAGAAGTTCTCCACCCAGATGCAGATCATCGTCGCCGCGGCCGTCGCCGTGGTGCTGATCATCGGCGCCGGGGTCATCTACGCCTCCACCGGCGATGACGACAAGGGCGGCAAGAACGAGGCCTCCTCCTCCGGCTCCACCGGCGGCGAGGCCAAGGGCGGCGAGGGCGGCCTGGCCGGCGGCGACGAGAAGCCGCCCGCCAACACCAAGTCCAAGGTCGTCTTCCAGCTCCCGGAGCCGGAGGTCGACGACGTCACCACGGTCATGGGCTCCTGGATCACCGACAAGGCGTACGTGAAGTCCGGCGTCGCCGAGATCGTCGCCTACGACCGCGACAAGGGCACCAAGCTCTGGTCCGTCCCGCTGCCCGGCGAGGTCTGCTCCGCCTCCCGGCACATGAGCAAGGACTACAAGACCGCGGTCGTCTTCGAGGAGACGAAGGCGACCAAGGAGAACAAGTACCCGTCGTGCAACCAGGTCGGCGTGATCGACATGGCCGCCGGCAAGCTGGTGTGGAGCAAGGGCGTCACCTCCGCCACCGGCGGTGACCAGCAGGTCCGCTTCGACGAGGTCACGCTCAGCGGGTCCACCGTCGCCGCGGGCGGCACCTCGGGCGGCGCGGCCTTCAAGCTGGAGACCGGCGCCGAGCTGTGGAAGCCGAAGGTCGGCGCGGACGGCTGCTACGACCGCGGCTACGGCGGCGGCGATGCCCTCGCCGTGGTCCGCAAGTGCGGTACGTCCGACAGCCCGCAGCTCACCGTGCAGGCGCTGAACCCGACGACCGGCGCACCGCTGTCCTCGTTCCAGATGCCCGCCGGCGTCGACTACGCGAGCATCGTCTCCACCAAGCCGCTGGTGGTCGCGGCCGACGTCGGCGACACCGCCGGCGACGGCAGCGGCATCTCCGACTTCTTCTCGATCGACGCGGCGACCGGCAAGCTGATCGTGCGCATCCCCGCCGACGCCGAGCAGTACGCGGCCCGTTGCGGCTCCACCGAGGTCGAGCGCTGCCAGAACCTGGCCGTCGGCAACAACCGGCTCTACCTGCCGACCGAGAACCACGACGGCACCAGCGAGTACGGCGACACCAACGAGATCGTCGCCTTCGACCTGACCACCGGGAAGCTCCTCGGCGCCCGGGCCGACGCGGGCGACCGCTACAGCCTGGTCCCGCTGCGGATGGACGGCACCAGCATCATCGCGTACAAGGAGCCCCCCTACGACAAGGGCGGCCAGATCGTCTCCATCGACGGCGAGACCTTCAAGCAGACCCTGCTGATGGAGAACCCGAACGACGAGGCGGTCCGTGAGGCGGAGCGGCGGTTCTCCGGCGACCACTCCGAACTCCTGTACTCCGAAGGGCACTTCTTCAAGTCGAAGCGCCTGATCAGCAAGCGCAGCGTCGTCGACGGCGACGACAAGCTCTACCTCGTCGTCGGTTACCGCACCGACTGACCACCGCTCGCCGCCACGAGCGGCGCGAGACGCGCTCCAGGCCCTGCCGGTCGATCACCGACCGGCAGGGCCGATCGTTTTCCGCCCGCGAAGCGATCACCGAGCAACGGTCGACGAGCCCCGAATGACGCAGAATTCGGCATTCTGGGGGGCTTCTCCCACGTAAGGGCGGCGCGAGGTCGAACAAGCGTGTAACTTGCCGGGTCAGGCGGCCGGGGGGTCGGGTGTACAGGGCTGGGAGGCTTGGTCGATGGGCGTGCGGCTCATGGTGGTCGACGATCACCGACTGCTCGCCGAGGCACTCGCCTCGGCGCTGAAACTGCGCGGGCACCGGGTGCTCGCGGCGGCCGCGCCGACCTCCGGGACCGCGGAACTGGTGGTCAGCAGGGCCCCGGAGGTCTGCCTGTTCGGTACGGCGTCGCCCGCCGCCCCCGGGGTCTTCGACCCGATCGTGCGCATCGGCCAGGAGCGCCCGCAGGTCGCGGTGGTGGTCCTCGGGCCGGTGCCCAGCCCGCGCGGGATCGCCGCGGCGTTCGCCGCCGGGGCCGTGGGGTACGTCCGGCACGACGAGCGCATCGAGGGCGTCGAGCGGGCCATGCTCAAGGCGCGGGCGGGGGAGAGCGCCATCGCCCCGCAGCTGCTGCGGGGGGCCTTCGCGGAACTGCTCAACCCGGCGGTCCAGCCCGACGACGAGGGCCGGCGGCTGCTGCGGATGCTCACCCCGCGCGAGGCGGAGGTGCTGGTGCGGGTCGCCGAGGGCGAGGACACCCGGCTGATCGCCGCCGGTATGGACATCGCCCCGAGCACCGCCCGCACCCATGTCCAGCGGGTCCTGATGAAGCTCGGCGTCGGCTCCCGCCTGGAGGCCGCCGCGCTCGCCGCCCGTACGGGACTGCTGGAGCGGGCCGCGGGCAACGGCGACCACGGCGGCACGCCGCAGGGGCCGTACGTCCCCGGGCGGAGCGGGTGACGTACGGCCCCTGCGGGACGCTGGACGGACGGGCTTTCGGGCTCAGCCCGCGTCGGACTCCCGGTCGGCCGGGGCGTCCGGTTCCGGGGCCGCCGGGGCCTCGGCCGGGCGCAGCTTCATCCAGGCCAGGAAGAACAGGCCGAGCGCCAGCATGGCCAGGCCCGTCCACAGGTTGATGTGGACGCCCTCGGCCTTCTTCAGGTCGGCGTCGGACGGGCTGATGCCGGCGATGGTGACGATCACTCCGTAGACCACGAACAGGCCGCCGATGATCCGCCGGATGTCGAAGAGACGGGCCGCGGTCGCGGACTTGCGCTCCAGCTCGGAGACTTCCTTGTGCAGGTCGGACATGGTGAGTTCCTCCGATCAGAACGAGTACGGGATGTAGCACGCGGCGGCGAGGACGACCGCGCCCCAGCCGAGCAGCGCGGGCTTGCGGTACCAGGCGCTGTCGGCCTCGTCGAGCGCCTCGTCGGGGTCCGGCGACTCGGTCCCGTACACCAGACCGGCCAGTTCGGCGTCGGGCTTCGGTGCGGTGAAGAGCGTGACGGCGACCATGACGACGGCTCCGGCGACGAATCCGACGATCGCGGAGACGAAGTTGGCGCCCTGGTCGGACGGGATGTCGATGATCCCGCCCTTGTAGATCCAGAAGTAGTTGATCATCGCGGCGGCGGTGCCCGCGACCAGGCCCCAGACACCGGACTTCATCGAGGCGCGCTTCCAGAACATGCCGATGATGAACACGACGAACATCGGGACGTTGAAGAACGAGAACAGCGTCTGGAGGTAGCTCATGATGTTCGAGAAGCTGGCGGCGATGAACGCCGTGCCGATCGAGGCCAGCACCCCGATCGCCGTGATCAGCCGTCCGAACCTCAGGTAGTACGTGTCCGGCTTGTCCTTCACCACGTACCGCTGCCAGATGTCGGTGGTGAACACCGTGTTGAACGAGGACACGTTGGCCGCCATGCCCGCCATGAAGGCGGCGAGCAGACCGGTCACCGCGATGCCGAGCACCCCGTTGGGCAGCAGCTCCTGCATCAGCAGGGGTATCGCGTCGTTGTAGGTGAGGTCGGAGCCCGGGGTGCCGATCTTGGGCACGATCACGGCGGCGACCAGGCCCGGGATCATCACCGCGAAGACGATGAAGATCTTCGGGAAGGCGGCGATCAGCGGGGTGCGCTTGGCGGCGGAGAGGTTCTTCGCGGACAGCGCGCGCTGCACCTCGGCGAAGTTCGTCGTCCAGTAGCCGAAGGACAGCACGAAGCCGAGGCCGAGGATGATCGTCAGCCAGTTGGCGCCCAGCGGGTTGGCGTCACCGATGCCGGTGCCGCCCCAGGCGGTCATGAAGTCGCCGCCGTGCTGCTTGGTCAGCGAGTCGCTCATGGCGTCCCAGCCGCCGACCCGCTTCAGGCCGAGGACGGTGAGCGGGATCAGCGCGGCGAGGATGACGAAGAACTGGAGCACCTCGTTGTAGATCGCCGAGGAGAGCCCGCCGATCGTGATGTAGACCAGCACGAACAGGCCCGCGACGACGATCGCGACCCACTGCGGCCAGCCGAGGAGCGCCTCCACGACGATCGAGAGGGCGTAGAGGTTGACGCCCGCGATGAGGATCGCCGCGAAGGCGAAGAGCACGGAGCTCAGCAGATGGGCGGACTTGTCGAAACGCTGGAGCAGGAACTCCGGCACGGAGCGCACCTTGGAGCGGTAGTAGAACGGCATCATCACCAGGCCGAGGAAGACCATGGCCGGGATCGCGCCGATCCAGTACCAGTGCACCACCGCGACGCCGTACTGCGCGCCGGTGGCCGCCATGCCGAGGATCTCGGTGGCGCCGAGGTTCGCCGCGACGAAGGCGAGCCCGGTCACCCAGGCGGGCAGCGACCGTCCGGAGAGGAAGAAGTCGAGGCTCGTCTTGACGCTGGCACGGGCCGCGAAGCCGATGCCGAGTACGACGACGAAGTAGATCGCCAGGATGGCGTAGTCGAGCCCGTTCGTGGGGAGCCGAAGCCCTTCGGCCAGTGTCTGCATGGGGGGTACTCGCTTCGTTGCGCGAACTGAACCCGACGGAACTTACGCCTCCATGTTCGAGAAATGAACACTCTCGTTGGGGTTCTTTGTTCGATCGTGATTGAGTGTGGGTGAATGTCCGGGTATGTGGCCCCTGAGGCCAGTCGCAGTCGCGGCGAGCCGCGGCATTGACGAGGGTGTTCGCTTGTGATTTGTTATGTGCGATTATGTTGGGAGGATCTGGTGGAGGACCCTGGTGAAGAAAACGGTTACGACTCTCGCCGACGGCCGTGAGCTGATCTATTACGACTCCGCGGACGACACCGTCCGCGACGCCGTCGACCACCGCCCCCTGGATCCCGTCTCCACCTCCTCCGAGATCCGCCGCGATCCGCTGCTCGGCGACGCGGTCGCCATCGCCTCGCACCGCCAGGCCCGCACCTACCACCCGCCGGCCGACGCCTGCCCGCTCTGCCCCACCCGGGACGGACGGCAGAGCGAGATCCCCGACGACCACTACGACGTCGCGGTCTTCGAGAACCGCTTCCCCTCCCTGGCCGGCGACTCCGGCCGCTGCGAGGTGGTCTGCTTCACCTCCGACCACGACGCGTCCTTCGCCGACCTCACCGAGGAGCAGGCCGCCCTCGTCCTCGCCGCCTGGACCGACCGCACCGCCGCGCTGGCCGGACTCGACCAGGTCACCCAGGTCTTCTGCTTCGAGAACCGCGGCGCCGAGATCGGCGTCACCCTCGGCCACCCCCACGGCCAGATCTACGGCTACCCCTTCGTCACCCCGCGCACCGAGCTGATGCTCCGCTCGGCCGCCCGCCACCGCGAGGAGACCGGCTCCAACCTCTTCGACGACGTCGTCGCCCGCGAGGAGAAGGACGGCTCACGCGTCGTCCTCGCCACCGACCACTGGATCGCCTACGTCCCCTACGCGGCGCACTGGCCCTACGAGGTCCATCTCCACCCCCGCCGCCGCGTCCCCGACCTGCGGGAACTGGACGAGGGTGCGCGCACGGAGTTCCCACAGGTCTATCTGGAACTCTTGAGGCGCTTCGACCGGATCTTCGGACCCGGCGAGCCGCCGACCCCGTACATCTCCGCCTGGCACCAGGCGCCGTTCGGGGTTCCCGGACGGGAGGACTTCGCCCTGCACCTGGAGCTTTTCACCATTCGCCGGACCTCCGGCAAGCTGAAGTTCCTCGCGGGATCCGAGTCCGGCATGAGCGTGTTCATCAACGACGTGCCGCCGGAGGCCGCGGCCGAGCGACTGCGAGAGGTAGCGAGCGAGTGAGCAACCCCCAGAACGTGAGCAACCCGAAGAAGTACCTGGTCACCGGCGGCGCCGGATACGTCGGCAGCGTCGTCGCCCAGCACCTTCTGGAGGCCGGGCACACGGTGACCGTCCTGGACGACCTCTCCACCGGCTTCCGCGAGGGCGTCCCGGCCGGCGCCGCGTTCATCGAGGGCCGCATCCAGGACGCCGCCCGCCATCTGGACCCGTCCTACGACGGCGTCCTGCACTTCGCCGCGTTCTCCCAGGTCGGCGAGTCCGTGGTGAACCCCGAGAAGTACTGGGTCAACAACGTCGGCGGCACCACCGCCCTGCTCGCCGCCATGCGCGAACACGGCGTGCGCACCCTCGTCTTCTCCTCCACCGCCGCCACCTACGGCGAACCGGTCTCCAGCCCCATCACCGAGGCCGACCCCACCGCCCCCACCAGCCCCTACGGCGCGTCCAAGCTCGCCGTCGACCACATGATCAGCGGCGAGGCCACCGCCCACGGCCTGGCCGCCGTCTCGCTCCGCTACTTCAACGTGGCCGGGGCGTACGGCAGTTGCGGAGAGCGCCACGACCCCGAGTCCCACCTCATCCCGCTGGTCCTTCAAGTCGCCCTGGGAAAGCGCGAGTCGATCAACGTCTACGGCGACGACTACCCCACCCCGGACGGCACCTGCGTCCGCGACTACATCCATGTCGCCGACCTCGCCGAGGCCCACCTGCTGGCCCTGACCGCCGCCGCCCCCGGCGAGCACCTGATCTGCAACCTCGGCAACGGCAACGGCTTCTCGGTCCGCGAGGTCATCGAGACCGTCCGCAAGGTCACCGGCCACCCCGTCCCCGAGACCGCCGCCCCCCGGCGCGGCGGCGACCCGGCCGTCCTCGTCGCCTCCGCCGCCACCGCCGTGGAGCGCCTCGGCTGGCAGCCGTCCCGCGCCGACCTCGCCGGAATCATCGCCGACGCCTGGCAGTTCGCCCGCCGAGAGGAAACGACCACCTCATGACCCAGCATGCCGAGCCGTCCGGCGCCGACCCCGCCGCCACCTTCGCCGAGCTGTACGGGGCCGAGCCCGACGGCATCTGGGCGGCACCCGGACGGGTGAACCTCATCGGTGAATACACCGACTTCAACGACGGCTTCGTCATGCCGCTCGCCCTCCCGCACACCGCCCGCGCCGCCGTCTCCCGCCGCGACGACGGCGTCCTGCGGCTGTACTCCTCCGACGTCCCCGGCGGCGTCGTCTCCCTCCGCGTCGACGAGCTCGTCCCGCACTCCGGCCACGGCTGGGCCGCCTACCCGGCGGGAGTCCTCTGGGCGCTGCGCGAGGCCGGGCACCCGGTCACCGGCGCGGACGTCGCCCTGACCTCCACCGTGCCCACGGGCGCCGGACTCTCCTCCTCCGCCGCCCTGGAAGTCGTCACCGCGCTCGCCCTGAACGACCTCTTCGACCTGGGGCTGACCGCGGCCGAACTCGCCGTGATCGGCCGCCGCGCCGAGAACGACTTCGTCGGCGTGCCCTGCGGGATCATGGACCAGATGGCCTCGGCCTGCTGCACCGAGGGCCACGCCCTCCACCTGGACACCCGCGACCTCTCACTGCGCCAGATCCCCTTCGACCTGGCCGCCCAGGGCCTGACGCTCCTGGTCGTCGACACCCGGGTCAAGCACGCGCTCGGCGACGGCGCGTACGCGGAGCGCCGGGCCGGCTGCGAGGAGGGCGCCCGGCTGCTCGGCATACCGATGCTCCGCGACCTGCCGTACGCCGGTCTCGAAGCGGCGCTCGCCACCCTCGCCGACGCCGGGGCGGACGAGTCCGTGATCCGTTACGTACGCCATGTCGTCGGCGACAACCGCCGGGTCGAGCAGGTCATCGCCCTGCTCGACGCGGGCGACGTCCGGGCGGCGGGCCCCGTCCTGAACGAGGGCCACCGCTCGCTCCGCGACGATCTGCGGGTCTCCTGCCCCGAGTTGGACCTGGTGGTCGAGGCGGCGAACGCGGCCGGGGCGCTCGGTGCGCGGATGACCGGCGGCGGCTTCGGCGGCTCGGCGGTCGTCCTGGTGGAGGCGTCGGCGGCCGACACCGTGGCCAAGGCGGTCAGCGAGGCGTTCGCGGCGGCCGGACACGCGGCCCCGGGCATCTTCGACGCCGTCCCGTCGGCCGGGGCGCGCCGGCTGCGCTGAGCCCGGGGCCTCCGGGTCCGCCCCGGAGGGCCGGGCTCACAACTCCTTGACCAGGATGAACTCGGTGACGCCCGGCGGGTAGTCCTCGACCCGGCCGATCTCCTCGTACCCCTGCCCGCGGTAGAAGCCGGGGGCCTGGAAGTCCCAGGTCTCCAGCCGTGAGCGGGTGCAGGCGCGCTCGGTGCGGGCGGTCCGTTCGGCCTCGGCGAGCAGGCGCGCACCGAGGCCGATGCCCCGGTGCGGGGCGTCCACCCAGAGCAGATCCACATGCAGCCAGTACGCCCAGGTCCGCCCGGTCAGCCCGCCGGCCAGGGCCCCGTGCTCGTCCAACGCCCAGACCTCCAGCGGCACTTCGTGCTCCGCGGAGGTGGCGAGCAGGGCCCGCAGACCGGCCGAGGCCGCGACGTTGTCCTGGTGCAGACGCCCGCTCAGCAGAATGCGACGTTCTCTGTCTACTTCTGTCTCAAGACGGAACATGAAGCACACCCTAAACACCTGAGGCCACCAGTTCGCCGAATCGCCTTCCCCCCGTGGCCCCCGCCCGTACGCTGATGCTCAGCACCGGTGGGGGCCGGTGCCGATTCAGGGGAGCGAGAGAGCCGGGTACGGCGTCCGGGGCAGGGCGGCAGGCGGTTCGACGACGGCGGTCGTCGGGCGCGGCAGGCCGCAGTGAAGCCCCGGACGCCGTACCCGCAGCTGTCCGCCCCCACCGATGGGGGTTCTGTGGCGCGTATCCGGGTTCTGGTGGTCGACGACCACCGCATCTTCGCCGAGTCGCTCGCGGCTGCCCTCGCGGCCGAGCCGGACGTCGACGTCTCCGCCGCGGGCAGCGGCCCTGCCGCGCTGCGCGCCCTGGAGCGCGCGGCCGCCGAGGGGCGCGGTTACGACGTGCTGCTGGTGGACGCCGAGTTGGGCGCCCTGGCGACCGGCGGTGCGCCCGCCGTGCCCGCGCCCCGGCCGGAGGAGCCGGGCGTCGTCGACGGCATCTCGCTGGTCGCCGGGGTCCGCTCGAACCGGCCCGCCGTACGGTCGGTGGTGCTGGCCGAGAAGGACGACCCGCGGGCCGCCGCGCGGGCGCTCCAGGCGGGGGCGTCGGGCTGGGTGGCCAAGGACTGCTCGCTGCAACGGCTGCTGTCGGTGATCCGGGGTGTGCTGCGCGACGAGACGCATCTGCCGCCCGCCCTGCTCACCGGCGTACTGCGGGAGCTGACCGCCGCCCGCAAGCACCGCACCGAGAGCGAGCGGCTGGTGGAGTCGCTGACGCCCCGGGAGCGCGAGGTGCTGCGCTGCATGGTGGCGGGGCTCGGCCGCAAGGCGGTCGCCGAGCGGCTGTTCCTGTCCCCGCACACGGTGCGCACCCATATGCAGAACGTGCTGGGCAAGCTCGGGGTGCACTCGACGCTGGCCGCGGTGGCGCTGGCCCGCCGGGCGGGGGTCGGCCCGGCGGAGCCGGCGATGCGTCCGCTAGGTGGGGATGTTGTCGAACGGGGCGGTCAACTGGCGCAGTAGCCCGGCCAGTTCGCCCCGCTGGTGGCGGGAGAGCTCGGCGAGGATGGCGCGCTCCTGGGCGAGCAGTCCGGCCAGCGACTGGTCGGCCTTGTCGCGGCCCTCGGCCGTGAGCCGGACGAGGACGCCGCGTCGGTCGCTCGGGTCGGGCAGCCGCTCGACGAGGTTCTTCTTGGTCAGGCGGTCGATGCGGTTGGTCATCGTGCCCGAGGTGACCAGGGTCTGGGTGAGGAGCTGTCCGGGGGAGAGCTGGTAGGGGGCGCCGGCCCGGCGCAGCGACGTCAGCACGTCGAACTCCCACGGCTCCAGGTTGTGCTCGGCGAAGGCTATGCGGCGGGCCCGGTCGAGGTGGCGAGCCAGGCGGGAGACGCGACTGAGCACCTCGAGTGGTTCCACGTCGAGGTCGGGGCGCTCTCGGCGCCATGCAGCGACCAAACGGTCGACCTCGTCCTCCATGTCGATCAGTGTAGAGGGTCCCTCGACATGAAGTCTCTTGAATTCAAGTGTCTTGACATCAAGATAGTCTCGGCGTGATCCTGATGCCCATGACACCCACTCCCGAACCCACCTGGGATCCGCGGCAGTACTTGCGCCACGCGGACCATCGCACCCGCCCCTTCCAGGACCTCCTGGCTCGCATCGGCGACCTCCCCGGCCACCCCGCGCCCCGCATCGCCGACCTCGGCTGCGGCGCGGGCAACGTCACCGCCCTCCTCGCGGACCGCTGGCCGAACGCCCGGATCACCGGCTACGACACCTCCCGCGAGATGCTCGCCGAAGCCGCCGCCCACGCCCGCCCGCCCCTGCTCGACTTCGCCGAGGCCGACGCCGCGGCCTGGCGGCCCACCGAGACGTACGGCCTGATCGTCTCCACCTCCGCGCTCCAGTGGATCCCCGGCCACGCCGAACACTTCCCCCGCTGGCTCGACGCCCTCGCCCCCGGCGGCACCCTCGCCTTCCAGGTCCCCGGCAACTTCACCGCCCCCAGCCACACCCTCCTGGCCGGCCTCCGCGAATCCGACCGCTGGCGCCCCCGCCTCCACGGCATCGGCGACCGCACCGCATCCGTCCTGGACCCCGCCGACTACCTCACCCGCCTCCGCGACCTGGGCTGCGCGGCCGACGTCTGGGAGACCACCTACCTCCAGACCCTGCACGGCGACGACGCGGTCCTCGACTGGGTCAAGGGCACCGCCCTGCGCCCCGTCCTCACCGCCCTGGCCGACGACCCCGAGGCCCGCGACGCGTTCCTCGCCGAATACCGCGACCTGCTCCGCGAGGCCTACCCGCCCGGCCCGTACGGCACGGTCTTCCCGTTCCGCCGCATCTTCGCCGTCGCCCGCAAGGAGAAGTGATGACCGCCTCCGCCCCTGCCGGCCTCGCCGCCGTCGACCACGTACAGCTCGCCGCCCCGCCCGGCTCCGAGGACGCCCTGCGCGCCTTCTACACCGAAGCCCTGGGCATGACCGAGATCCCGAAACCCCCGGTGCTCGCCGCCCGCGGCGGCTGCTGGTTCGCCGCCGGACCCGTCCAGCTCCACCTGGGCGTCGAGGAGAACTTCCGCCCCGCCAAGAAGGCCCACCCGGGCCTGCGCGTGACGGGAATCGTGGAGTACGCGGCCCGCCTGGAGGCCCACGGCGTCCACGTCGTATGGGACGACGACCTCCCCGGCCACCGCCGCTGCTACGCCCACGACCCGGTCGGCAACCGGCTGGAGTTCCTGGAGCCGGATGCGTAACCCGGCCCGCTCTACAGCGCTGCGAGCGCCTCCGCCGAGACGTCGATGTCCACCGGGAACGGCACACCCGTCTTCAGCCGGTCGTGGTGGATGCCCGTCAGCGCGTACGCCTTCGTCACCGGGTCCAGCTCGTAGACCCGGACGACGGGGTGCTGGTCGGTGCCGGTCATCTCGACCAGCCAGAAGTGCGGGATCCCGGCCGTCGCGTACTTGTGCGGCTTGGCTTCACGGTCGCGGGCCTCGGAGTCGGGGGAGACGACCTCGACGGCGAGGAGGACGTCGGCGGCCTGGTACCGCGTCACGTCGAGCCCGGTGATCGCCTCGGTCCGTACCACGGAGACATCCGGCTCGGGAGCGTTCCGCCGATCCAGTACCACGGTCATCTCCCGGCGCACCTTCACCTCCGGGGGCGCCGTACTGCGCAGTCCTGTCGTCAGCAGATCGATCATCGTGCTGTGAAAGTCTCGCTGCGGACTCACGAAAACCAGGCTCCCGTCGATCAGCTCGGTGTGCGGCGGGAGATCGGGCAGCGTGAACAGATCGTCCACGGTGTATCCGTCCTGCGGGGGCACCGGCCAGCGGGAGCTGTGCGCGGTGGTCGGCTCCGGGGTCATGGTTCCTCCCATGGACGGGATTCTGTGCCCTGCCGACCACACTACGGCGGGAAAACCGGACCCGTCCGCACGACGGGTGACCAAGTACGAACAGGTTCGAAGATCAGCTCTTCCGGTGCCCTATCAGCCGCGGCTTCGACTCCAGGTTCTCCAGCCCGTGCCAGCACAGATTCACCAGATGGGCGGCGACCTCCGCCTTCTTCGGCTTGCGGACGTCCAGCCACCACTGGCCCGTCAGCGCCACCATGCCCACCAGCGCCTGCGCGTACAGCGGGGCCAGCTTCGGGTCGAAGCCCCGGGCCTTGAACTCCAGGCCCAGGATGTCCTCCACCTGCGTGGCGATATCGCTGATCAGCGAAGCGAACGTGCCCGTCGACTGCGCCACCGGCGAATCCCGCACCAGGATCCGGAAACCGTCCGTGTACGACTCGATGTAGTCCAGCAGCGCGAACGCCGCCTGCTCCAGCAGCTCACGCGGATGGCCCGCCGTGAGCGCCCCCGTCACCATGTCCAGCAACTGACGCATCTCGCGGTCGACCACCACGGCGTACAGGCCCTCCTTGCCGCCGAAGTGCTCGTACACCACCGGCTTGGACACCCCGGCGCGCGCCGCGATCTCCTCCACCGACGTGCCCTCGAAGCCCTTGTCGGCGAACAGGGCGCGCCCGATGTCCAGCAGCTGCTCGCGGCGCTCCTTGCCCGTCATCCGGACCCGCCTGGCCCGGCGGGAGGGGGAAGGCCTGCTCTTCTCGCTGCTCGTGCTGGAGTCGGTCGCCACGTCGTCAATCATGCCGCGTCGGCCGGTACGGACGTGCGCCGGGAGCCGATACGCGCGGCATCGGGCCACCGTACGTCCGTGGCCCAGCCCAGCTTCTCGAACCAGCGGATCAGCCGGGCGCTGGAGTCGATCTGCCCCCGCATCACCCCGTGCCGCGCGCTCGTCGGATCCGCGTGGTGCAGGTTGTGCCACGACTCGCCGCACGACAGCACCGCCAGCCACCACACGTTCCCCGACCGGTCACGGGACTTGAAGGGCCGCTTGCCCACCGCGTGACAGATCGAGTTGATCGACCAGGTCACATGGTGCAGCAGCGCCACCCGCACCAGCGAACCCCAGAAGAACGCCGTCGCCGCACCCCACCACGACATCGTCACCAGACCGCCGACCAGCGGCGGAATCGCCAGCGAGACGATCGTGAAGGACAGGAAGTGGCGCGAGATGCCCCGGATCGCCGGGTCCTTGATCAGATCCGGCGCGTACTTCTGCTGCGGCGTCTGCTCCTCGTCGAACATCCATGCGATGTGTGCCCACCACAGCCCCTTCATCAGGGCCGGCAGCGTCTCCCCGAACCGCCACGGCGAATGCGGATCGCCCTCCGCGTCCGAGAACCGGTGGTGCTTGCGGTGATCGGCCACCCACCGCACCAGGGGCCCCTCCACCGCCAGCGAGCCCATCACGGCCAGCGCGATCCGCAACGGCCGCTTCGCCTTGAACGAACCGTGCGTGAAGTACCGGTGGAAGCCGATCGTGATCCCGTGGCATCCGATGAAGTACATCGCCACCAGCAGCCCCACATCCAGCCAGCTCACCCCCCAGCCCCACGCCAGAGGCACCGCCGCGACCAGCGCCACGAACGGCACCACGATGAACGCCAGCAGCGCGAACTGCTCGATCGACCGCTTCTTGTCGCCGCCCAGCGTGGCGGGCGGCAGCGAGGCCTCGGCGGCCCCGGGCGGCTCGGTCTCGTCGATCACTTGGGGAGCATGGGGAGTGCTCGGCATAGGGGAATACCTCGGAAGGTGAGGGAGCGGTACCAGGACGGCCGTGGCTACGGTTCCGTAACCTACGGCTTGGTAAGTATGGCAGTGACGGGCCCCACAACACGAGAGGCCGCTCCAACCCGTCCCACGCGGTAACCGACCCACCCACGGGGTAAGGGGCTAGAGGCCCGGGTGTCCCGGGCGGCGACCGCGGCCCCCGCCGGGGCAACGGACACGCCGCCTGCGACGACACCTATCCTGGGAGCGTCGGACAGCGCGGTCCGCACCCGCTCGTCGGGGCGTGGTGACAGCACCGCTGCCAGCCGCAGGGCCCCGGACCCCGCCACCCGCCCCCACCACCGGACACACGGGGACGGCGAAGCGAACGCACCTCCTCATTCACTGCAAGGAGCCGCACACTGTGAGCAGTGCCGACCAGACCCCTGCCGCCAGCCCCGCGCTGCGCGCCGACATCCGCCGCCTCGGCGACCTCCTCGGCGAGACCCTCGTACGCCAGGAGGGCCAGGAGCTCCTCGACCTCGTCGAGCGGGTCCGCGCCCTGACCCGCACCGACGGCGAAGCCGCCGCCGAGCTCCTCGGCGACACGGACCTGGAGACCGCCGCCCAGCTCGTGCGCGCCTTCTCCACCTACTTCCACCTCGCCAACGTCACCGAGCAGGTCCACCGCGCCCACGAGATGCGCGACCGCCGCTCGGCCGAGGGCGGCCTGCTGGCCCGCACCGCCGACCGGCTCAAGGACGCCGACCCCGAGCACCTGCGCGAGACGGTCAAGAACCTCAACGTCCGCCCCGTCTTCACCGCACACCCCACCGAGGCCGCCCGCCGGTCCGTCCTCAACAAGCTGCGCCGCATCGCGGCCCTCCTGGAGACCCCGGCCATCGAGGCCGACCGCCGCCGCCTGGACCTCCGCCTCGCCGAGAACATCGACCTCATCTGGCAGACCGACGAACTCCGCGTCGTCCGCCCGGAGCCCGCCGACGAGGCCCGCAACGCCATCTACTACCTCGACGAGCTGCACGCCAACGCCGTCGGCGATGTCCTCGAAGACCTCGCCGCCGAACTGGACCGCGTCGGCGTCGAACTCCCCGCCGGCACCCGCCCCCTCACCTTCGGCACCTGGATCGGCGGCGACCGCGACGGCAACCCCAACGTGACGCCCGCCGTCACCTGGGACGTCCTGATCCTCCAGCACGAGCACGGCATCACCGACGCCCTGGAGATGATCGACCACCTCCGCGGCCTCCTCTCCAACTCCATCCGCTACGCCGGAGCCACCGAGGAACTCCTCACCTCCCTCCAGGCCGACCTGGAACGCCTCCCCGGCATCAGCCCCCGCTACAAGCGGCTGAACGCCGAGGAGCCCTACCGCCTCAAGGCCACCTGCATCCGGCAGAAGCTCGTCAACACCCGCGAGCGCCTCGCCGAAGGCACCCCCCACCGCCCCGGCTGCGACTACCTCGGCACCGCCGAACTCCTCGCCGACCTGGAGCTCATCCAGACCTCCCTGCGCGAGCACCGCGGCGGCCTCTTCGCCGACGGCCGGATGGACCGCACCATCCGCACCCTGGCCGCCTTCGGCCTCCAGCTCGCCACCATGGACGTACGCGAACACGCCGACGCCCACCACCACGCCCTCGGCCAGCTCTTCGACCGGCTCGGCGAGGAATCCTGGCGCTACGCCGACATGCCCCGCGACTACCGGCAGAAGCTCCTCGCCAAGGAACTCCGCTCGCGCCGCCCGCTGGCCCCCACCCCGGCCCCGCTCGACGCGGCCGGCGAGAAGACCCTCGGCGTCTTCCACACCATCAAGCAGGCCTTCGAACGCTTCGGCCCCGAAGTCATCGAGTCCTACATCATCTCCATGTGCCAGGGCGCCGACGACGTCTTCGCCGCCGCCGTCCTCGCCCGCGAGGCCGGACTCATCGACCTCCACGCCGGCTGGGCCAAGATCGGCATCGTCCCGCTCCTGGAGACCACCGACGAGCTCAAGGCCGCCGACGTCATCCTCGACGCGATGCTCGCCGACCCCTCCTACCGCCGCCTCGTCTCACTGCGCGGCGACGTCCAGGAGGTCATGCTCGGCTACAGCGACTCCTCCAAGTTCGGCGGCATCACCACCTCCCAGTGGGAGATCCACCGCGCCCAGCGACGCCTCCGCGACGTCGCCCACCGCTACGGCGTACGCCTGCGCCTCTTCCACGGCCGCGGCGGCACCGTCGGCCGCGGCGGCGGCCCCTCCCACGACGCGATCCTCGCCCAGCCCTGGGGCACGCTGGAGGGCGAGATCAAGGTGACCGAGCAGGGCGAGGTCATCTCCGACAAGTACCTCATCCCCGCCCTCGCCCGCGAGAACCTGGAACTGACCGTCGCGGCCACCCTCCAGGCCTCCGCCCTGCACACCGCACCCCGCCAGTCCGACGAGGCCCTCGCCCGCTGGGACGCGGCCATGGACACCGTCTCCGACGCGGCCCACGGCGCCTACCGCAAGCTCGTCGAGGACCCGGACCTGCCCGCGTACTTCCTCGCCTCCACCCCGGTGGACCAGCTCGCCGACCTGCACCTGGGCTCGCGGCCCTCCCGCCGCCCCGGCTCGGGCGTCTCGCTCGACGGACTCCGCGCCATCCCGTGGGTCTTCGGCTGGACCCAGTCCCGCCAGATCGTGCCCGGCTGGTACGGCGTCGGCTCCGGCCTCAAGGCCCTGCGCGAAGCCGGACTCGACACCGTCCTCGAAGAGATGCACGAGCACTGGCACTTCTTCCGGAACTTCCTCTCCAACGTGGAGATGACGCTCGCCAAGACCGACCTGCGCATCGCCCGGCACTACGTCGACACGCTCGTCCCCGACGAGCTGAAGCACGTCTTCGACGCCATCGAGGCCGAGCACGCGCTGACCGTGAGCGAAGTCCTCAAGGTCACCGGCTCCACCGAACTGCTCGGCACCAGCCCGGTGCTCCAGCAGACCTTCGCCATCCGCGACGCCTACCTGGACCCGATCTCCTACCTCCAGGTCTCGCTGCTGGCCCGCCAGCGCCAGGCCGCCGAACGCGGCGAGGAACCCGACCCGCTGCTCTCCCGCGCCCTGCTGCTCACCGTCAACGGCGTAGCGGCAGGCCTGCGCAACACCGGCTGACCGTACGGAAGACCCCGGGGCGGTCCTGCTACAGCGCGACGAACGTCGCCACCAGCAGGGCCGCCCCCGCCGTTCCCGCACCCCACGCCGTACGCGTCAGCCGCAGCCCGCCGCCGATCACGAACGCGGCCAGCACCAGCGCCCCGCCCAACGGCACCCAGGCATGCAGAAAGCCCGGCAGCCCCGTGCGGACCACCGCATCGGTACCGGGCTTCACCACCACGGGGAAACGATCCCCCTTCCGCGCCGCGACGGACGCGTCCAGCGTCACCCGCGGACGCTCCCGCGACACCGAGTCCGGCTCGTACGACCCGGTGCACGTGTCCTCGCCGCACCCCGTCACCGTCACGGTCCCGTGCTCGCGGCCCTTGGCCAGAACGATGTGGTGCGCGGTGTTCCACGACGACCAGGCACCCGCGACCAGCAGCACCAGGACGACCAGCCCCATGGCCGCCCGACGCCCCGCGACCGCCGCACGCTGGGAAGAGCTCCGCTTCATGGGGGCCGATCCTTGGCCAGACCCGCACCCCCGGTCAACCTATGGCCGAAAAACGCCCCACCAGCACCAGGAATGTCAGGAGTTGTACGCGGCGGGACGGGGTACGCACACGCGACAGCTCACAGGCCCTCAGGAGTTGTACGCGCTCTGCGCCCGCTCCAGACCCTCCGCCAGCAGACACTCCACCGCGTCCGCCGACCGGTCCACCAGGAACGCCAGCTCCTTGCGCTCGGTCGACGAGAAGTCCTTCAACACGAAATCCGCGACCTGCATCCGCCCCGGCGGCCGCCCGATCCCGAACCGCACCCGGTGATAGTCCGGACCCATCGCCTTCGTCATCGACTTCAGCCCGTTGTGCCCGTTGTCCCCGCCGCCCAGCTTCAGCCGCAGCGCCCCGTAGTCGACGTCCAGCTCGTCATGGACCGCCACCACATGATCCGTCGGCACCTTGTAGAAGTCCCGCAGCGCCGTCACCGGACCGCCCGACAGATTCATGTACGACATCGGCTTCGCCAGGACCACCCGACGGCTCGCCGGCCCCGGCGGACCGATCCGCCCCTCCAGGACCTGCGCCTGCGCCTTCTGCGCCCGCTTGAACTTCGCGCCGATCCGTGTCGCCAGCAGATCGGCGACCATGAACCCGACATTGTGCCGGTTCGCCGCATAGTCGGGACCCGGATTGCCCAGGCCCACGATGAGCCAGGGGTCGGTGGCGTCGGACATCAGCGCTCGGTCTCCTCACGTACGGCTTGCGGCTTGCGGCACAGGCAAACGGGGCGGTGGCTCCCGGAAGGGAACCACCACCCCGTCAGTCAAGCAGGTGGAACAAGTGATGCGGGTTGTGCGGGTGAAACCGTGAGCGGTGAGGCTCAGGCCTCGGCGGCGGCGGTCTCGGCAGCCTCGTCCGCGGACGGCTCCTCGGCCTGCGCGGCGACGACCTGGATCACGATGGCGTCCTCGTCACCGGCGAGCACGGAGCCCTTCGGCAGCGCGATGTCCTTCGCCAGGATCGAGTCACCGGCGTCCAGGCCCGCGACGGAGACCGTCACGGACTCGGGGATGTGGGTGGCCTCGGCCTCGACGAGCAGCGTGTTCAGCACGAACTCGAGCAGGTTGGCGCCCGGCGCCAGGTCGCCCTCGGCGTGCACCGCGATCTCGACGTTGACCTTCTCGCCGCGCTTCACGGTCAGCAGGTCGACGTGCTCGATGGTGCCCTTGAGGGGGTGACGCTGCACGGCCTTCGGGATGACCAGCGCGTCCTTGCCGTCGATCTCCAGACCGATCAGCACGTTGGCCGTACGCAGCGCGAGCAGCAGGTCGTGACCCGGCAGCGTGACGTGGACCGGCTCGGCGCCGTGGCCGTAGACGACCGCGGGAACACGGTTGGCACGACGCACACGGCGGGCGGCGCCCTTGCCGAACTCGGTACGGACCTCGGTGGCGAGCTTGATCTCAGCCATGGTTGCACTCCTCGTCAGGTGGGTGAGCCGTCGGGAGACGGAACACGAACGGTCACCCGGCCCACGACAGGCCTGCTACGAAGAGCGCGTCGATAACGGACCGCCGTACACACAGGTACGGCCTCCCTCGCCGAGCAACTCGCTGAGTCTACCCGGCGGGGAGGCCGCACCCCAAAGTGGATCACCAGGCGGTGATCAGCACCGCTGTCAGCCCTGCTCCTCGAAGAGGCTCGTCACCGAACCGTCCTCGAACACCTCACGCACCGCACGCGCGATCGTCGGCGCGATCGAGAGCACCGTGATCTTGTCCAGCTCCAGCTCACCCGGGGTCGGCAGCGTGTCCGTGAACACGAACTCGCTCACCTTCGAGTTCTTCAGCCGGTCCGCCGCCGGACCCGACAGCACACCGTGCGTCGCCGTCACGATGACGTCCTCCGCACCGTGCGCGAACAGGGCGTCCGCCGCGGCGCAGATCGTGCCACCGGTGTCGATCATGTCGTCGACCAGCACACAGACGCGGCCCTCGACGTTGCCGACGACCTCGTGGACGGAGACCTGGTTCGGAACGTCCTTGTCACGGCGCTTGTGCACGATCGCCAGCGGCGCGTCCAGCCGGTCGCACCAGCGGTCGGCGACCCGCACACGGCCCGCGTCCGGCGACACGATCGTCAGCTTGGAACGGTCGACCTTCGCGCCGACGTAGTCCGCCAGGATCGGCAGCGCGAACAGGTGGTCCACCGGGCCGTCGAAGAAGCCCTGGATCTGGTCCGTGTGCAGATCGACGGTGAGGATCCGGTCCGCACCCGCCGTCTTCATCAGGTCCGCCACCAGACGGGCCGAGATCGGCTCACGGCCACGGTGCTTCTTGTCCTGGCGGGCGTACCCGTAGAACGGCACGATCACCGTGATGGAACGGGCCGAAGCGCGCTTCAGCGCGTCCAGCATGATCAGCTGCTCCATGATCCACTTGTTGATCGGAGCCGTGTGGCTCTGGATCAGGAAGCAGTCCGCGCCACGTGCCGACTCCTGGAAGCGCACGTAGATCTCACCGTTGGCGAAATCGAAGGCCTTCGTCGGCACGAGGCCGACACCCAGTTGATGTGCGACCTCCTCGGCCAGCTCGGGGTGGGCGCGGCCGGAGAAGAGCATCAGTTTCTTCTCGCCGGTCGTCTTGATCCCGGTCACAGCACAGTCTCCTCAGACGTGTATCTGGCGCTGCACGCATAGGTCCCGATGTGCAACGAGCCAGCCGAAATGGGTGAGCATCTATCACGGTACGCCGTCACCGGCGCACCTGTTTCCGGTCAGCTTTGGCCGTCGGTCTCCTGCGAGGAGGCCTGAGCGGCCTGAGCGGCGGCGCTGCCCGGACGCTTCCGGGCCACCCAACCCTCGATATTCCGCTGCTGGCCCCGCGCCACGGCCAGCGAACCGGCGGGCACGTCCTTCGTGATGACCGACCCGGCGGCGGTGTAGACCCCGTCCCCGACCGTGACAGGCGCCACAAACATATTGTCGGAACCGGTACGGCAGTGAGAACCGATCGTCGTGTGGTGCTTGGCGACGCCGTCGTAGTTCACGAAGACGCTCGCCGCGCCGATGTTGGTGTGATCGCCGATCGTCGCGTCACCGACGTAGCTGAGGTGCGGGACCTTCGTCCCTTCTCCGATCGTCGCGTTCTTCATCTCCACGTACGTACCGGCCTTGGCCTTCGTGCCCAGCCGGGTGCCCGGCCGCAGGTAGGCGTACGGCCCGACCGACGCCCCGGGCCCGACCTCGGCCGAGAGCGTCACGGAGTTGTCCACCCGGGCGCCGGCGCCGACGACGGTGTCCTCGATCCGCGAGTTCGGTCCCACCTCGCTGTCCTCCGCGAGATGCGTGGTCCCCAGCAGCTGGGTCCCCGGGTGCACGATCGCGTCCCGCTCGTACGTGACGGTCGCGTCGATCAGCGTGGACGCCGGGTCGACGATCGTCACGCCCGCGAGCATCGCCCGCTCCAACAGCCGCTCGTTCAGCAGCCGGCGCGCCTCGGCCAGCTGGAGCCGGTTGTTGATGCCGAGGATCTCGCGGTGGTCGCCCGCCACGGACGCCCCGACCCGGTGCCCGGCCTCGCGCAGGATGGAGAGCACATCGGTGAGGTACTCCTCGCCCTGGCTGTTGTCGGTACGCACCTTGCCCAGCGCGTCGCCCAGCAGCCGCCCGTCGAACGCGAACACCCCGGAGTTGATCTCTGAGATCGCCCGCTGCTCGTCGGTGGCGTCCTTGTGCTCGACGATCTCGGTGACCGCACCGGTGGCGGGGTCGCGCACGATGCGCCCGTAACCGGTGGAGTCCGGGACCTCGGCGCTCAGGACGGTGACCGCGTTGGCGTCGGCGGCATGGGTGGCGGCGAGCGCGCCGAGCGTCTCGCCGGACAGCAGCGGGGTGTCGCCGCAGACGACGATCACGGTGCCGTCGACGCCCCCGCCGAGCTCTTCGAGCCCCATGCGGACGGCGTGCCCGGTGCCGTTCTGCTCGGCCTGGAAGGCGGTGCGCACGGGGGCGTCGCCGGCGTTCAGATGCGCGGTGACCTGCTCACTGGCGTGTCCGACGACCACGACGAGGTGCTGGGGGTCCAGCTCACGGGCGGCGGCGACGACATGTCCGACGAGCGAGCGCCCGGAGATCTCGTGCAGAACCTTGGGAGTCTTCGACTTCATGCGGGTGCCCTCACCCGCTGCGAGGACGACGACGGCTGCCGGGCTGGTTGCGCTCACGGATGTGCCCTTCGGCTTCGGGTGGTGGTCATCCGCAGGATACCGGGGGTGTTTCCGGTGGAAACGGGGGCGGGCCCCGACCGGTGTGGTCGGGGCCCGCATGCGCTGCTCCCGGGGAAGGAATCGAACCCTCATTCAATGGACCAAAACCATTTGTCCTGCCATTAGACGACCCGGGATAGTATCGCCGTTTATGTCCGATTCTCTTGATCGGCTCGTTTTGCAGCCCCTACTATGCCGCACCAGGAGCCCTCGACGCGACGGTACAGGTCGGCACCTTTGAGGGACGTCTTGCCGAACGCCGTGGGGGGCGGCGCCCGGTGAGAGTGATCCAGTGCTGCTCCGCTGCCGCGATCGGCATGCGTTTCGTGCTTGTTCGAACGCGGAACGTGCTGTTGCCGGTCACCCGAAATTGAGATGCGTCCGCCCGTAGGCTGGATGCCATGACCGCAACGGGGGCAGACCGGGAAGCGGCGGGATCGACCACCCGCGGCTACTGGTGGTGGGAGCGGCGACGCAGTGTCGCCCTGGACGTGGGACTGGCGCTGGTGTCGGCGCTGGAGTGTGGCCTGGAGGGGGTGGAGTTCGCCCGGAACACCGGGGTGCCGGTGCCGGTGGGCGTGGTGTTCGGGCTGTTGGCGGGTTCGGTGCTGCTGGTACGTCGGCGGTGGCCGATCGCCGTGGTGCTCGTGACCATCGCGATGACGCCCGCCGAGATGGGCTTCCTGATGGCCCTCGTGGGCCTCTACACGCTGGCCGCGTCCGAGGTGCCGCGCCGGATCACCGTCGTCCTGGCGGGGATGGCGCTGGTGGGGACGTTCATCGTCACGTACGTACGGCTGCGGCAGAGCGTGGCCGAGCAGGCCGACTTCGGGCCGGGGGACTGGTATGTCCCGCTGATGTCCGTCTTCATGGCGGTGGGGCTGACGGCCCCGTCCGTGCTGTTCGGCCTCTACATAGGGGCCAGACGCCGGCTGATGGAGAGCCTGCGGGAGCGGGCCGATTCGCTGGAGCGGGAGCTGTCGCTGCTCGCGGACCGGGCCGAGGAGCGGGCCGAGTGGGCGCGTACGGAGGAGCGGACCCGGATCGCCCGGGAGATGCACGACGTGGTCGCCCACCGGGTGAGCCTGATGGTGGTCCACGCCGCCGCGCTCCAGGCCGTCGCGCCGAAGGACCCGGCGAAGGCGGTGCGCAACGCGGCGCTGGTCGGGGACATGGGCCGGCAGGCGCTGACGGAGCTGCGCGAGATGCTCGGGGTGCTGCGGACCGGGGACGCGCTGATCGCGCCGGCCGCGGCGGGGGCGGTTCCGCTGGCGTCGGTGAAGCAGGTGGCCGCGGCCGCCGCTGCCGCCGCCTCGGAGGACGGGCCCCGGCTGGACGAGCTGGAGGCGCTGGTGGCGCAGTCGCGGCAGGCGGGGATGACCGTCGAGATGTCCGTGGACGGTGAGGTGCGGCCGTATCCGCCGGAGGTCGAGCAGACCGCGTTCCGGGTGGTGCAGGAGGCGCTGACGAACGTGCACAAGCATGCGGCGGGCGCGAAGACGTGGGTGCGGCTCGCGCATCGGGAGTCCGAGGTCGCGATGCAGGTGGAGAACGGGCCCTCGGACTCGGCGGCGGCGGATGCGGGGCTGCCCAGTGGGGGGAACGGGTTGGTGGGGATGCGGGAGCGGGTGCTGGGGCTGGGGGGCGTGTTCGTGTCCGGTCCTACGGACGCGGGGGGTTTCCGGGTCTCGGCGGTGCTCCCGGACGGCTCGAACGCCTGACGACGACCCCGGCCACTCCTGCCCGTCCGGCGTTTGAGGACGGAACCCCGGTGGTGGGGAGCGGCGCCCTCTTCCTGGCCGGGAAGCGATGGTGCCCGTTCGTCCCGGGCAACGGTTTCGTCCTCAAACGCCGGACGGGCTAGGAGGTGCAACGGGTCCGTCCTCAAGCGCCGGACGGGCTGGGAGGTGCAACGGGTCCGTCCTCAAGCGCCGGACGGGCTGGGTATGGCTAGGCCGATGTCAGGCGGGACGGTTGGGTGCCCGTTACCAGTGTGGCCAGGGCCTCGTCGATGTCCTGGCCCAGGAACCAGTCGCCCGTGTGGTCGATGCTGTACACCCGCCCCTCCGTGTCGATCGCCAGCACCGCCTGCTCCTCGCCCTCCGCCCCCAGCGGGCTGACCTCCGTCTCCAGGGCCCGGCCGAGGTCGCCCAGCGTCCGGGCCAGATGGAGCCCGCTCAGCGGATCGATCCGTACCGACGCGGGCGCGATGTGCCGGCCGGGCGCGGACGCGGTGATGTGGAGGCCGCCGAACTCGGCCCAGGCCTCCACCGCCGCCGGGAAGACGGCGTGCCGGTGGCCGGCCGGAGAGGCGTGGGAGCGCAGCGCGTCGGCCCACTCCTCCGCCTGGCGGATGTCCCAGCGCCCGGGCTGCCAGCCCGCTTCGCGCAGGGCGGCGTCGACGGCGACGGGGAAGCGGGTGGAGGTGTGCTGCTGACGGTCGTGCATCGGTGGGCGGTCAGCCCTTCTCGGCGGTGGTCGCGGCGCCGGTGGAGGTCAGGTCGACGGGGCGTACGCCGAAGTGGGACAGGAGTGCCGAACAGGATCGGCAGGGCGGTGCGTAGCTGCCGTGGAGCGGATCGCCGTCCTCGCGGATGCGCCGGGCGGTGAGCCGGGAGTGCTTGAGCGCACGGCGCGCTTCCCCGTTGGTCAGGGGTTTTCGCTGGGCGCGTTTGGAGCGCCCGCTCTCGGCGGCGGTGAGCTGACGGGAGAGGAGTATCGCTTCGGGGCAGCGCCCGGTGAAGCGTTCGCGCTGGCCGCTGGTGAGGGTGTCGAGGAAGTCCTGGACGAGCGGGTGCAGCACCGACGGCTGGTCCCCCTTGCCCGCGGTGCAGGTGAGCGTCTCGCCGCGTACGGACAGGGCGGCGGCCACCGCGGGAAGGATCCCGTCGCGGCGGTGGATCAGTCGGGGCGTACGGCTGGTCTCGGTGCTGCTCCAGGT
The DNA here is from genome assembly GCF_010548505.1 of Streptomyces sp. SID14515. Taxonomy (NCBI): domain Bacteria; kingdom Bacillati; phylum Actinomycetota; class Actinomycetes; order Kitasatosporales; family Streptomycetaceae; genus Streptomyces; species Streptomyces sp. SID14515. The sequence continues at coordinate 171,694 of NZ_JAAGMH010000121.1, forward strand.
GAGTCGCGGATCCCCTGATGTGACGGTTTGTGTGGAATGCATCGTGCTGACGTCCCTCCCTGCAATCCCCCGAGTTGCGGGGACAGCCTGCCAAATGTGCCAGGTGGTGGGGAAGCTGGGGCGGGGAAACGTGTCTGCGTGTCGCCCGAAGGTGCGAGACCGTCGCCTCACCGTCACGCGAATGTGACCGTTCGTGACGGAACCGGCGGGACGGGACCCCCTGTTGCCCCACCGCTTAGGCTGTGCGGAACACCGGACGCAGCAGGGGGCATCAGCCATGACGACAGGTCGGCTCGGGCAGCAAGCCGCGCCACCGAACGCCGCCTACGCCGGGCAGGTCGTGAACTTCCCGGACCCGGTCCGGGCGGCCCGCCACCCCGCAGGGGTGCGGATGGACGGAAGCGGCCACCCGGTTCTTTCGCCGTACGCGCGCGCCGCCGCGGAGATCGCCGATCCGCCTCCGGGCTTCGGTATCGACGAGCTGCGCCTGACCGACTACGTGTCGGCGAACGCTGCGATGGCGGCGAGCGGCCACGACCTGTGGGACACGATTCCCGCGGTGGCGACCCCGCACGGCTGGACCTGGCACCACGTGCCGGGCGGCCGGCGGATGGAGCTGGTGCCGGTCGAGGTGAAGGCGCTGCTGCGCCATCACGGCGGTCTGGCGGGTACGGACGTGGACCAGAACCGGCGGGGCACCCGCCCGTTGCAGGAGACCCGTCCGGCGCACTTCCGGCTGCCCAAGGGCGCGGGCGCGGTGAGCGAGCAGCAGGTGCAGGGTGTCGAGGAGGATCTCGGCTACCGGCTGCCCGGCGCGTACCGCTCTTTCCTGAAGGCGGCCGGCGGTTCGGCCCCGGTGGGCGCGGCGTTGGACGCGGAGCTGGGGCTGCTGGTGGACCAGCCGTTCTTCACGGTGCGTGACGAGGCCGCGGTGAACGACCTGGTGTACGTGAACAAGTGCCTGCGGGACCACTTCACCAAGGACTACCTGGGCGTCGCGTTCGTCCAGGGCGGGATTCTGGCGGTGAAGGTGCGCGGCCAGGACCCCGGTTCGGTGTGGTTCTGCCCGTACGACGATGCCCGGGACCAGGACGGTTGGAGTGTCCAGGAGCGTGTGGAGCGGCTGCTGCTGCCCTGCGGTGCGGACTTCGACGCCTTCCTGCAGCGGCTGGCGGGCAATCCGCCGGAGCTGGAGACCGTGGCGAACCTGATGGTGGACGGCGGCTTCGCGCGCGCCGTCCCGGTGGAGGGGTGAGCGCGGTGGTGACTTTCGCGCAGGCGCAGGAGCGGGCGGACGAGTGGGTCAACGGTGACGTGCCCGCGTATCAGCACCGTGAGGTGCGGGTCCGTGAGTTCGAGCTGGGTTTCGTGGTGTGGGCCGAGGACCGGCCGGAGGGCCCCGTCTCGGACGGCGGCCGGCAGCGGCTGGTGATCGCCCGGGACAGCGGTGAGGCGACGTTGTGGCCGGGGCTGCCGGTGGGCGAGGTGATCCGGCGGTACGAGGAGGAGTACGGCGCTCCGGCCGGTGCGCCGGTCGCCGCTCCGGAGCCGCCGCAGCGGGTGGATCTGAACCAGACGTCGTTCCTGCTGACTCCGCCGGAGTGGCTCCAGGAGGCGGCGGACAAGCTGGGGATTCCGGATCACCGTGCGGAGCGGCGGGAGTCGGAGGCCCGGCCCGAGGCGGAGGCGGCCGAGCCCTCTTCGCCCCCGGCCCCCTCGCCGTCGGTATCGGCGTCCGGTGCGACCCCGGTTCCCGGCCCCGGTCCTGTCGCCGACTCCGTCCCGGAGCCCGCGTCGGCCGGCGCGGACGCGACGCCTCCGCCGTCCTCTTCCTCTTCGTGGCCCGCCGCCGGTGGTGGCGACGCCTACGAGCCCACGGCCTCCGACGGCGTGCCGGCCGGGGCGACGCCCTGGGCGGGCACGGACACCAACTCCGACTCCGACGACGCGGCCGTTCCGCTGCCCGCGACGGTGTTCGCGCCGCCGCTGTCGGGGACGGACGACGAGGAGGCCCCGCCGCCGGTCGTCCCGGCCGAGGCGCCCACCGCGCTGATGTCCGGGGGCAGCCAGCTGCCGCGTACACAGGTGGCTCCGGCTCTCCGGCCGGACCAGGGGCAGGGGGCTGCGCAGGGCGGGGCCGGTGACATCGCGGACGCGGCCACCAGCAAGGCCGTGGTGCCGCCGCGCGGTGCGCGCGGGGGCGGTTCGTCGACCCCGCCGCCGCCCGGTGCGCCCGGGATTCCCGGTATGCCGCCGGGCGCTACGCCGCCGCCCTCGGGCCCGGGTGCGCCCGGGGCCCCGGCGGGTGGGTACGTCCCGACGCAGCTCGTCTCCCAGCTCGGCCCGCCCGGACCGCCCGCGCCTCCGGGTCCGCCCGGT
>NZ_JAAGMH010000013.1:0-58478 GCF_010548505.1 Streptomyces sp. SID14515
CGGTTCCGTCGTCGCCCGCGAGCCGCCCGGGGCGCGGGCGCCCGGCCGCCGGGTCCCGGACCTCGGCGCGCGGCTGCGGAACCCTGCCCGTCGCGGCCGTACCGGCGGGCGGCTCCTCGGAGTGCTCCGCCCGGAACCAGCCCTCGGGCACCGTCACGGCCGCCAGCCGCTTGCGCAGTTCGGCGCACCGGGCGGTGGCCCGTTCGTGGTCGTCGCGGGCCCAGGCCAGCGCCTCCGGTTCGGCCGGGTCCGGGCCGCCGGGCCCCGCGCCGCGCAGCCGTTCCGCCGCCCGGTGCTGCTCGCGAACCATCAACTCCAGCCGGTGGACGAGCTCCTGGCGTCCACCGGGGCGCCGGTCGTGGGTGGCGGCGGACGCGGAGTAGAGCGCGGCGGCCCGGACCGAGACCTGTTCGGCGAACCGGGCGCCGTGGAGTGCGGCGAGGTCCGCGAGCAGCGACTCCACCACATCCCAGGGCGGGATCTCGACTCCGTCGAGGCAGGACCGCATGCCTGCCGGATCACGCCGGCTGAAGACCCCGTACCAACCGCGTCCGGGGTCCAGCCGGGCCACCAGGTCCCGCAGGTACTGCGCGAACGCCCCTACTTCGTAAGCCTGTTGATGCACCGTCATCGTCGCCCTCGCCGACTGTCGACTGGAGCCTTCCAGTCCGGAGGCATTCGACCGCAGACGTGTTACAGGACGACTACGCGCAGCTTTCGGGCACGCTGCGGCGGGAGCACGGCGCCCGGCCACGCGCCCCGCGCGCGCTCCGGTGACCGCGGCGGGCTCAGAAGGTGACGGCGATCCCGGTGTGCGGACGCTTGCCGAGCCGGGCGATGGTCGCCGGCCAGTCGACGAGCCAGAACTTCCAGGTGTACTTGCGGGCCAGCAGCTTGCGCGCCGCGCGGGTGCCGTCCTCGTCGAGGAGGGTCGCCGTGCCCTCCGCGCTGGGGGCTCCGTCGGCGATCCTGCCGCGTACGTCGCAGACGGTGACGACGACCTTGCCGTTGTTGCGCAGCCGCTTGACCTTCCACGAGTCGGAGCGGGTCCAGATGTACAGCACTTCACCTTCGGCGGCGGCCCAGACGGGCGTGGCGACGGGTGTGCCGTTCTTCCGGTAGGTGGTCAGGCTGACGTATTCGCTGCGTGCGAAGTCCTGGAGAGTCACGGCGCGACCCTACGCGCCCCGGTGGCCGTCCTGCCGGTCAGGGCCGCCCGCATGGGTGAGGGCCTCCCGGGCGACGAACAGATCCACTTACGCGATCAACGGCACCGCGGCCGGTTCCGGCGCGCAGCGGCCGAGGATCTCGTCCATGGAGAGGCCCAGCGCACCGGCGAGGGCGGCGACGGTGAAGAAGGCGGGCGTGGGGGCGCGGCCGGTCTCGATCTTCCGGAGGGTCTCCGCGGAGATTCCGGCGCTCGCCGCGACGGCGGCCATGCTGCGCTCCCCGCGCGCCGCACGGAGCAGCGCGCCGAGCCGTTCGCCGCGCAGGCGCTCTTCGGGTGTCAGAGGGGTACGGACCATGCGCCCATCGTACTACGGAATGCCATTTCTATACCGTCATTACTATACCGCTTCGACCGGTATAGTAATGGGCATGGTGCACATCAAGACAGACACACAGCTCGAAGCGATGCGCGAGGCCGGACGGGTCGTCGCGCAGATCCTGACCCGGGCACGGGAGGTCGCGGCGGCCGGCGTGACGCCCCGCCAGCTGGACGAGGCCGCCCGCGAGGTGCTGAGCAAGGCCGGAGCCTCCTCGCCCTTCCTGGACTACAAGCCGCACTTCGCGCCCACCCCGTTCCCGGCCGTCATCTGCGTCTCGGTCAACGACGCGATCGTGCACGGCATCCCCTCGGCCGAGCCGCTGCGCGACGGCGACCTGGTCAGCGTGGACGCGGGCGCGCTCCTCGACGGCTGGGCCGGCGACTCGGCGATCAGCTTCACCGTGGGCGAGGCCCGCCCCGCCGACACCCGCCTCATCGCCACCGCGAACCGGGCCCTGGAGGCCGGGATCGGCGCGGCCGTGGTGGGCAACCGGATCGGGGACATCGCCCACGCGATCGGCACGGTCTGCCGCGAGGCGGGCTACGGAATCATGGAGGGCTACGGCGGGCACGGCATCGGCCGGACCATGCACGAGGACCCGTCCGTGCCGAACGAGGGACGCCGCGGGCGCGGCATGCCGCTGCGGCACGGCATGGTCCTGGCGATCGAGCCCATGCTCATCGCCGGCGGCGGCGACGAGTTCCGCCACGACGCGGACGGCTGGACGCTGCGGACGACCGACGGCAGCCGGGCCTCGCACGCCGAGCACACGGTGGCGATCACGAACGACGGCCCGCGCATCCTGACCGCGCTGTGAGCACGCCGTACGGCAGGCCCTCCGCCGTACGGTCAGCCCGCTAGGAGCGCCCGACGAACTCCTTGGCCAGTGCCGCTCCCCGGCTCCGCGCCCGTGCGCGGCTCTCGATCGGGGAGACGCGGGAGTTCTTGAACGCGATGTACGTGACGCCGGACGCCGCGCCTCCGGTCGAGGGGTCGGGGTCGATGCCCAGGGCCTTCGCCATGGCGTACGACGCCTCGCCGATGATGCCCGTGGGGCCGGTGTCGCCGATCACGCCGTACCGCACCCGGTCGCGGTACACGACGGCCACCACGCTGCCGCCGGTGAGCCCCGACTTCCGGTAGTCCCACACCTTGCTCGGGCCCGGTACCACCACATAGGGGAGCGCGGCCGAGTCCAGGGGTTCGCCGCGGGAGCTCTGGAACGCGGTCTCCGGCTGGAAGTACGGATCGGTCTTCGTGTTGCAGGCCTTCGTCTTCCGGCCGTCGCAGTCGATGTCCATGTCCGCCTTCCAGAAGACGGCGTCCGTGGTGCCGCAGACGGGGACCGTGGCCTTCGCACCGCCGCTGTCGGTGCGGTACCTGCCCTTCGAGATCCGGGCGCAGGCGCGGACCTCGGCCAGCAGTTCGGCGGCGGTGGCCCCGGTGGCCGTTTCCGGCTCCCGGCCGGGGCCGGCTCCGGGTCCGGTGGCGGACGCGGGCAGGGCCGCCGCTCCGAGGAGCGCGGCGCCGCAGGCGGCGGATTTCAGGGCGAGCATGCGGGTGCGCATCGTGCGGAAGAACCCTTTCCTCGGACCTGGGGACGCCCTTACGGGTTCCCTTGGCGGTGCTCCAAGGCCGCGGGGCCGGTACCGCGCGCTGTGTCGCGTGATACCGGCCCCGCCGCCCCTGCTTCGTCCAGCCGGCTCAGTGACCGCCGCCCGGATGCACCACCATGGCCGAGCCGCCGCCCCGGCGCACCTTTTCCGCCGCCGCCAGCCAGCGGCCGTCGGGCAGCCGCTGGACTCCGGTGGCGGCTCCGATCTCCGGGTTCTGCTTGAAGGCGTGGCCGAGCTTCTCCAGCTCCGCGCGGACCGGGCTGTTCCACAGGTCCGGCTCGATCTCCGTCGTCGGCGCGTTGCGCTGGCTGGCGCGCGGCGCGGCGATGGCGTCGACCAGCGGGAGCCCCCGGTCCAGATGTCCGGTGAGCGACTGGAGCACCGTCGTGATGATCGTGGCCCCGCCCGGCGAGCCGAGCGCGAGCACCGGCTTGCCGTGCTTCAGCACGATGGTCGGCGAGATCGACGAGCGCGGCCGCTTGCCCGGACCCGGCAGATTCGGGTCGTGCACGGCCGGGTTGGCGGGGGCGAAGGAGAAGTCGGTCAGTTCGTTGTTGAGCAGGAAGCCGCGCCCGGGCACGGTGATGGCGCTGCCGCCGGTGGACTCGATCGTCAGGGTGTAGGCGACGACATTGCCCCACTTGTCGGCCGCGGTGAGGTGCGTGGTGTTCTCGCCCTCGAACGTGGTGGGCGCGGCGGTGCCGCCACTGCCGCACCGCTCGGGGTTGCGCGGGTCGCCCGGCGGCAGCGGGCTGGTCAGCGCCTTGTCGTCGCGGATCAGGCACTCGCGCGCGTCCGCGAACCGCTGGCTCAGCAGTTCCTTCGTGGGCACGTCCTCGAACGCCGGGTCGCCGACCCAGCGGCCCCGGTCGGCGAACGCGATCCGGCTCGCCTCGATGAGCCGGTGCAGATACCGGGTCCGGTCGGCCCGGGAGAGGTCGGTGGACTCCAGGATGTTGAGGGCCTCGCCGACGCTGGTGCCGCCGGAGGAGGAGGGGGCCATGCCGTAGACGTCCAGGCCCCGGTAGTTCACCTTGGTCGGGTCCTGGCGCAGGGTCCGGTAGGAGGCCAGGTCCTTGCGGGTCAGATCGCCGGGACGGACGACCCGGGTGGCGTCCGGGTCGACGGGCGGCTTGCGCACGGTACGCACGATGTCGTCGGCCAACTCGCCCCGGTACAGCTCGCCGACGCCCTTGCGGCCGAGCTTCTCGTACGTACGGGCCAGGTCCGGGTTCTTGAACACCGAGCCGACGACGGGCAGTTCGCCGCCGGGCAGGAACAGCTTCGCGGAGGCCGGGAAGTCGGCGAACCGGGCCTGGTTGGCGGCGGTCTGCGAACGGAAGGTGCCGTCCACGACGAAGCCGTCCCGGGCCAGGCGTTCGGCCGGTTTCAGCAGCGTACGCAGGGACTTGGAGCCCCACGCGTCCAGCGCCCGCTCCCAGGTGGCCGGGGTGCCGGGCGTGCCGACGCCGAGGCCGCTGGTCACTCCCTCCTCGAAGGGGATCGGCTTGCCGTTCTCCAGGAAGAGGGAGGCGTCCGCGCTGCGCGGGGCGGTCTCGCGGCCGTCGATGGTCCGCACCTGGCGCGTCTTCGCGTCGTAGTGGACGAAGTAGCCTCCGCCGCCGATGCCCGCCGAATAGGGCTCCGTCACGCCGAGCGCCGCCGCGGTGGCCACGGCCGCGTCCACCGCGTTGCCGCCCTTGCGCAGCACCTCGATCCCGGCGGCCGACGCGTCCGGGTCGACGCTCGCCACCGCTCCCCCGTGGCCCACCGCCACCGGGGACTTGGGCGGCGCGGGCCTCGGCGCGGTGGACCCCGCGGAGGTCGCCGGGGCGACGGCTCCGACCGAGGCGACCACGGCGAGGATGGCCAACAGCGACGTGTTCCGACCGACGGAACGGCGCATACGTACCTCCAGTCAACGGATCTCCGCCGCAGGGTAGCCCCGGCGGACCCGGATCGTCAGGACCGCCTCGAACGGTTACCCGAATGACCGATACCATGCGCGCCCATGACCGACGACGTACGCAACATCGTGCTGGGCGTGATAGCCGCCGGCATCAGCGCCTCGCTGGGCTGGCTGGCCCGGACCTATCTCTGGCGGCGCAAGCTCCGCCGCAAGCAGGTCTTCTTCGGACTGCCGGCGAACTCCGAATGCCTGCTGGTGGTCAACCGGTACGCGGGCGCCGACGGGTCCGTGCACCGCTACGACGCCTTCGCGCTGCTCGAACTCTCCGCGCTGATCAAGGACTGCGCGGCGCACGCGCAGATCGTCACGCACGACACGGCCCAGCAGGGGTTCGGGGAGCGTACGGAGTTCTGCGTCGGCGGTCCGATGTCCAATCAGCGGATGGCGGCCCACCTGCGGACCCTGCTGCCCGGTGTGCGGATCAACGTCGAGCAGGATCCGGGCCCGGACCGGGTGGCGTTCCAGGTCGGATCGGAACGCTACCGGCTGGAGCCCGGCACCTCCGAGTACGTTCTGCTCGTCCGCCTGACGGGAGGTCAGGAGGCGCGCCCGGTCTTCCTGTTCTGCGGCCAGCGGGCCATCACCAACCAGGCGGCGACCCGTTATGTGGCGCGGAACTACGAGAAGCTGCTCCGTAAGCACGGCAACAAGTCGTTCTGCCTGCTGCTGAAGGTCGTCAACTCCCAGGCGTACGGCCCCGATGTGGTCGAGCTCGTCGGCGATGTGACGCGCGAGGCGCAGGCCCCGGTGCCCAGCACGCCCGCCTCGCACCGGGCGGGCAGCTGACCGGGCCCGCTATCGGCGGCGCAGCCGTGCCCGGCCGGCCGCCACCATCGTGGTGATCTCGCCGATCCCGAACGGCCGGGCCAGCAGCACCACTCCGAGCAGCAGCGTGAGCGTTCCGGCGCCGGCGGCGGCCACGTCCCCGGCGCCCTCCGCCGCGCGGGCCGCGCCGTACGCCAGCGCACCGGCGGGCAGACAGGCGGCGATCAGGCGGGCGTGCGCGCCGAGGGTCGGCGACCGCAGCAGGGAAGCGGCCCCGGGCCCCGAGAGCCGCCTCGACAGGACGTACCCGGTGACGGCGAACCCGGCGAAGAAGGCCACGGTGCTCGCCCCGGCCATCCCGGTCACCGCCCAGCGCGCCGGCAGCAGGACGTACGCGGCGACCGAGAGGCCCGCCTGGACGGCGGCGATCACCAGGTTGAGAAGAAACGGCGTACGGGTGTCGCTCATCGCGTAGAAGCCGCGGGAGAGGACGTACTGCCCGGAGAAGGCGAGCAGCCCGGGGGCGAACGCCGCCATCATCCCGGCCATCACCGTGACATCGGCGTCGGTGGCACGCCCGTAGCCGAAGACCGAACCGATCACCCACGGCGCGAGCACCAGCAGGGCGGTGGCCGCGGGCACCACGGCGGCGGCGCTGGTGCGCAGGGCGTACGCGACGTCGCGCCGCACTCCGGCGAGGTCGCCGTCGGCCGCGGCCCGGCTCATCCGGGGCATCAGGGCGGTGACCAGCGAGACGGTGATGATGCCCTGCGGGACGACCCAGAGCTGATAGGCGTAGCTGTACGCGGTGTAGCCCGCGCCGCCCGCCACGTTCTGGTCGGCGGCGTGCTGTCCGGCGGCGGTGGAGAGCCGGGTGACGACCCAGTACGCGAGCTGGTTGGTGAGGACCAGCAGCACCAGCCAGCCGGCCGCGCGCACGGGCCGGGTCAGTCCGCTGCCGCGCCAGTCGAACCGGGGCCGCCAGCGGAACTTCGCGGCGCGCAGGGCGGGTATCAGGGCGAGGGTCTGGACGGCTATCCCGGCGGTGGTGCCCCAGCCCAGGAGGTGGGCGTCGGTGTCGGAGAGGGCGCCGTCCGAGCTCGCGGCGACGGCGATGTAGAGGCCGAACACCCCGATGATCACTACGTTGTTGAGGACCGGGGTCCACATCATCGCGCCGAACCGGCCGCGGGCGTTGAGGACCTGGCCGAGCAGGGTGAAGAGCCCGTAGAAGAGGATCTGCGGCAGGCAGTAGCGGGCCAGCGCGATGGTCAGTTCGGCCTGGCGGCCCTCGTAGTCGGTGTAGACGCCGACGATGAGGGGCGCCGCCGCCACGGCGAGCGCGGTGAGCGCCAGGAGGCCGACGGTGCACAGGGTGAGCAGCCGGTCGGTGTACGCCGCTCCCCCGTCGGCGTGCTCCTTGGCGGCCCGCACCAGTTCGGGGACGAAGACCGCGTTGAGCGCGCCGCCGATGAGCAGGATGTAGAGGATGTTGGGCACGGTGTTGGCGACCGCGTAGCCGTCGGCGGTCAGGCCGGTGCCGAGTGCGGCGACGACGACGGCCGAGCGGACGAAGCCGGTGGCGCGCGAGACGACGGAGCCGGCCGCCATCACGGCCCCGCTGCGCAGCACCGAGGCGGGCTTGGCCGGAGCCCCGGCGGGCTGTCGGCTCTCCTCGGGCACCTCGGGCACCTCGGCCACCTCGGTCCGGCCAGGCGTCTCGGCAGCGTTCGCGCCCACTGGTTGTCTCCCGTGCTCCGAGGTTCTGGCCGACGGTGGAGCGTACTCCGGACGAGGAGTGAGGTTTCTCCGGGGGCTGGACGGAACCCGACATGGGCGAAATGCCTCTCCCCTGCTGAGTGCCCCTGCCCTGGAGGTTTTTCCGTTGAGTTCCGCACGCCCGCGCATCCGTCGTACCGCCCCGGCCGGCCGGAGGACCCGGCTCGCCCTGACCGGGCCCGCGGCGCTGCTCGCCGCCGCGCTCACCGCGTGCTCGGGCGGCTCCTCGGGCTCCGCCGATGCGGGCGGGGACGGCAAGGCGCCCGACACCAGCGTCTCGGTGAATCTCACGGGCGAGGCCGCGCAGCCCGGCGGGCCCGTGAAGGTGACGCTGGCGCACGGAAAGCTCAAGACCGTGTCGGTGGCGGCGGGCAAGGGCGGTGAGCTGGCGGGGAAGATATCCGCCGACGGCCGGACCTGGACATCCGAGCGGGTCGCCGCGCCGGGCACCGCGTACACGGTCGAGGCGAAGGACGCGGACGGCGGCAGCGACCGGGCGTCGTTCACCACCGCCGCGGCCGAGAAGGTCAACAAGCTGTCACTGGCGCCGGGCAAGAACACGACCGTGGGCATCGCGCAGCCGCTGTCCGTCGTCTTCGACCACCCGGTGAAGGACAAGGCGGCCGTCGAGAAGGCCCTGAAGGTCTCGACGTCCAACGACACCGAGGGCTCCTGGGGCTGGCTCCAGGACTACTCGGGCAAGGACCGCGTCGACTGGCGGCCCAAGGAGTACTGGAAGCCCGGCACGAAGGTCACCCTGGACGCGCGGCTGAACGGCGTCGACACGGGCGCGGACGGCGGCTGGTTCGTCCGCGACTACACGACGACGTTCACGATCGGCGCGGCCCAGGTGGTCAAGGTCGACCTCGACGGGCACCGGCTCGCCCTGCACCGGGACGGGAAGCAGGTCCTGGACATCCCGATGTCGGCGGGCACTCCGGGCGGCGAGAAGGCTTCCTGGCGGGGCACGGCGGTCCTGATGTCGAAGGAGGGCACGATCAACATGCGCTCCGAGACGGTGGGCCTCGGCGACGCCTACGACAAGATGGTCGACTACTCGATGCGGCTGACCTGGTCGGGGATGTACGCGCACGCGGCTCCGTGGAACGCGGGCTATTTCGGCCAGGCCAACCGGAGTTCGGGCTGCGTCGGCATGAGCGACACAGACGCCGCCGCGCTGTACGGGCAGGTGCGGGTGGGCGACCCGTTCGAGATGACCGGCGCGGAGGCCAAGGGCCCGGTGGCCGAGGGCAACGGCTACGGCGCGTGGAACGTGTCGTGGGCCGACTGGCAGACGAAGAGCGCGCTGTAGCGAGCTACTGCTGACACGACGTCCAACAATCGTTACCTTCACGCAACACACCCGGTAGTTACCAGCGGTAAACAGCCGGGGTTACCGTCGGGTCACTTTGCACTGACACGCGTGAGGAGTGACCCGTGGCACGTCCGAAACCGGCACTGCGCACCACCGCTTCGATCACCACCGCCGTCGCCCTGCTCGCCGGGGGCGCGATCGTCGCCGCCCCGGCGGCGACCGCCGCCCCCGTCGTCGCGCCCGCGAGCACGACGGCCCAGGGCCTGACGTTCCACGACATCCCCGGTTCCGGGGGCATCACACTCAAGGGCAATGTCTTCACCCCGGCCGGGGCGGCGGCCGGGGCGAAGCATCCGCTGATCGTCTTCCCGACGAGCTGGGCCATGCCGCAGATCGAGTATCTCGCGCAGGCCCAGAAGCTCGCCGACTCCGGCTATGTCGTGGTGAGTTACACCTCGCGCGGCTTCTGGCTCTCCGGCGGGAAGATCGAGGTGGCAGGACCGCCGGACGTCGCGGACGCCTCCGCCGTCATCGACTGGGCGCTGGAGCACACCTCCGCCGACCCGGACCGCATCGGCATGGGCGGCGTCTCCTACGGGGCCGGCATCAGCCTGCTGGCGGCCGGGCACGACCCGCGTATCAAGGCGGTCGCCGCGCTCAGCGGCTGGGCCGACCTGATCGACTCGATCTACAGCGGGCGCACCCAGCACCTCCAGGCCGCCGCCCTGCTCGGCGGCGCGGGCCTGGTCACCGGCCGCCCCAGCGACGAACTGACGCAGACGCTGAAGGACTTCCTCGGCTCCAAGCTGGACAAGGAGCCGGAGATGATCGCCTGGGGGAAGAAGCGCTCCCCGGTGACGTATCTGGACCGGATCAACGCCAACGGCGCGGCGATCATGATGGGCAACGCCTGGGGCGACACGATCTTCCCGCCCAATCAGTACGCCTCGTTCTACGACAAGCTCACCGGCCCCAAGCGGCTGGAGTTCCGCCCCGGCGACCACGCCACCGCCGAGGCCACCGGACTGCTCGGGCTGCCGAACGACACCTGGACGAGCACCCGCCGCTGGTTCGACCGCTATCTCAAGGGCGAGCGCAACGGCATCGACACCGAGCAGCCCGTCCAGCTCAAGTCCCGTACCGACAAGGGCTACGAGGGCTATCCGGACTGGAAGTCGGTCGGCGCGGTGAAGAACCGGATCCCGCTGGACGGCACCAAGAAGGTATACGCGAACGTCGATTCGGGCGCCAACGGCGGCATCGCGATCCTGTCCAACGCGCTGGACCAGTTCCTGAAGCTGCCGCCGATGGTCTCCGTACCCCTGCTGCCGCGCACCTTCGCGAGCGTGTGGCAGTCGGAGCGGTACGCCATCGAGCAGCGGATCCGGGGCACGTCCGCGCTGCACACCACGGTCACCAGCACGAAGCCGAGCGGCACCCTCGTCGCGTATCTCTACGACGTGGGGCCGCTCGGCGTCGGCAAACTGGTCAGCAATGCTCCGTACACCTTCCACGGGCAGACGCCGGGCCGGCCGTTCCCCGTGGACCTGGAGCTGTACTCCACGGCCTACGACGTCCCGGCCGGTCACCGGCTCGCCCTGGTGATCGACACCGTCGATCCGCTGTACATCGAGCACAACCCGACCGGCGCGCAGCTGACCTTCTCCTCGCCCGGCACGGACCCGAGTCATCTCTCGGTCCCGCTGCGCGAGAAGTGATCACCGACTGCTGCCGGGCGGGCACTGCCCGGCTACTGCCCTCCCGGCAGCAGCGTCCCCGGTTCGGCCGGGGCCACCCCCACCGCCTCCGTCTTCGGATTGCGCCGTTGACGACGGGCCACCCAGGTGGCGAACCACGAGAGCAGCATGCACATCCCGATGTAGATCGGGGAGATCACCATCACGACGGGGATGAAGGGAAGATCGTAGTCGAGATTCGACGCGATCAGCTTTCCGGCGTGGAGGAATTCCTCGTAGGTGATCAGATAGCCCAGTGAGGTGTCCTTGAGCGCGACCACCAGCTGACTGATGATGGTCGGCAGCATCGCACGTACGGCCTGGGGTGCCAGGACGAACGTGGTGACCTGCGTCTTGCGCATCCCGAGCGCGTACGCGGCCTCGCGCTGGCCCCGGTCCACGGAGTTGATCCCGGTGCGGAACACCTCCGCGAGGACGGAGCCGTTGTAGAGCGTCAGCCCGGCGACCAGGGCGGGCAGCGGCTGGACCTTCAGCGCCACGAAGATGAAGAAGATCATCACCAGTACCGGCATGGCCCGGAAGAACTCGACCAGCAGGGTGGAGATCCAGCGCAGCACCCGGTGTTCGGAGAGCCGGCCGACCGCGAGGACCGCGCCGAGCGCGAGCGAGAGGACCGCGGCGTACGCGAACGCCTTGAGGGTGTTGCCGAGCCCGCGCAGCAGCAGCTCCTGGATGCCCTTGTACTCGAAGGGCGTCCACTTCTGCGCGGTGAACTGGTCGGTGTCGAAGAGCAGATAGACGATCCAGCCGAACAGCGCCACGATCACCACCGTCGAGGCGATCCCGTACATCAGGTGCCGTTTGCGGGTCACCGGTCCGGGGATGTCGTAGAGCGCGGTGGCCGCGGGCAGCGACGGCCTGCGGGTGAGGGTCTTGGTCATCGTGCCACTCCCCAGCGCTTCTCCATCACGTTGAACACCGCGCTGATGGTCAGGGTGATGATCAGGTAGCCGACGGCGATCCAGATGAAGGACCAGATGATGCTGTATCCCAGTTCGTTGAGCGTCTTGTAGGTGCCGAGGAGTTCGGTGACGCTGAACGCCCCGGCGATCGCTGAGTTCTTCGCCAGCGCGATCAGGGTCGAGCCGACCGGTGGGATCACCGACCGGAACGCCTGTGGCAGCACCACGGTGCTGAGGGTCTGGCCGAAGTTCATGCCGAGGCTGCGGGCGGCCTCGCCCTGGCCCTTGGGCACGGTGTTGATGCCGGAGCGCAGCACCTCGCAGATGAAGGCGGAGGTGTAGCAGCCGAGCGCGATGACGGCGAAGACCTGGAACGGCAGGACGAGCCCGAAGCGGGGCAGGCCGAGCAGGACCGCGAAGAACAGCAGCGTCAGCGGGGTGTTGCGGAGCACGGTGACCCAGACCGTGCCCAGCACCCGGAAGGAGCCGACGGGCGCGACCCGGAAGGACGCCATCAGGAAGCCGAGGACGAGCGCCAGCGCGGAGGCGTAGACGGTCAGCTCGACGGTGCCGAGGAAGCCCTTGCCGTAGAGGGAGAAGTTCTCTGTCAGTACATCCATGGGTGGGGCCGTCCCCTCAGTTCGCCGGGTAGCGGTCGATGGGCGGCGGGGTCGGCGCGGGCGCTCCGGAGAGGCCGAGCGTCGCTTCGTACGCCTTTTTCCAGTTGCCGTTTCTCTCGTTGGCCTCCAGCGCGTCGTTGATCGCGTCGCGCAGGGCGTTGTCGCTCCGCGGTACGCCAATGCCGTACGGCTCCTCCGAGAAGGGCTTGCCGACGACCTTCATCTCGTCGGGCGCCTTGGCCGCGAAGCCCAGCAGGATCGCGTCGTCGGTGGTGACGGCGTCGACCTGGTAGGTAAGGAGGTTGTCGACGCAGATCGAGTACGTGTCGTACGCGACGAGCGTCGCCTTGGGGTAGTCGGCGGCGATGCGCTGGTAGGGGGTGGAGCCGGCCGCCGAACAGACGGTCTTGCCCGCCAGGTCCTGCGGCCCGTTGATGTCGTTCTCGTCGGTGCGCACCAGCAGCCCCTGGCCCGCCATGTAGTACGGGCCGGCGAAGCCGACGAGCTTCTTGCGCATGTCGTTGATGGTGTAGGTGCCGACGTAGTAGTCGATCTGGCCGTTCTGCAGGGCCGTCTCGCGGTTGGCGGAGGCGATCGTGCGGAAGCGGATCGTCTTCGGTTCGAAGCCGAGCGAGGCCGCCACCATCCGGGCGATCTCGATGTCGAACCCGGAGTAGATCCCGGTCGCCGGGTCCTTCTCCCCCAGGTACGGCTGGTCCTCCTTGGCGCCGACCACCAGATGGCCGCGCTTCTTCGCCTTGGTCCAGGTCCGGGAGTCGGGCAGTTCGAAGCCGGTGTCGACCTGGTACGTCGGCAGGGCCTCGGCCTTGGGGCCCTTGACCGGCGGGCTGCCGTCCTTGCCGCAGCCCGCCGCGAGTGCGGCGAGCAGGAGACCGGCCACGAGGGCGGCCGCCCTGCCCGTACGCGTGTTCCTCGTGCGCAACATGGAATGCCTCCCCTCAGTGCTTGAGGATCTTGGACAGGAAGTCCTTGGCGCGGTCGCTCTCGGGGTTCGTGAAGAAGTCCTCCGGGGTGCGGTCCTCGACAACGCAGCCGTCGGACATGAACACGACGCGGTTGGCGGCGGAGCGGGCGAAGCCCATCTCGTGCGTGACCACGACCATCGTCATGCCGTCCCGGGCGAGCTGCTGCATGACCTCCAGCACCTCGTTGATCATCTCCGGGTCGAGCGCCGAGGTCGGCTCGTCGAAGAGGAGCGCCTTGGGGTCCATGGCCAGGGCGCGGGCGATGGCCACGCGCTGCTGCTGGCCGCCGGAGAGCTGGGCGGGGAACTTGTCGGCGTGCGCGGCCAGACCGACCCGCTCCAGCAGCTCGCGGGAGCGCCGGTCGGCCTCGTCCTTCTTGCGCTTGCGGACCTTGAGCTGTGCCAGCGAGACGTTGTCCAGCACGGTCTTGTGGGCGAAGAGGTTGAACGACTGGAAGACCATGCCGACTTCGGCACGGAGCTGGGCCAGACCCTTGCCCTCCTCGGGGAGGGGTCTGCCGTCGATCGTGATGCTGCCGGACTCGATCGTCTCCAGCCGGTTGATCGCCCGGCAGAGGGTGGATTTCCCGGAGCCGGAGGGGCCGATGACCACCACCACCTCCCCGCGGCCGACGGTGAGATTGATGTCCTGAAGTACGTGCAACTCCCCGAAGTGTTTGTTGACGTCCCTCAGTTCGATCAAAGGATCGACGGCCATGCGCTGCCCTACCCACTTGTCGCTGTGTCGAGGTCAGCGCAAACTATCCATCCCGAAAAGGGACTTCGCACCCGACACGCGTAAATGGCGCAAAAGGCTTTTTAACTGGATTAGGCGAGGAGAGCGGGGGCCGACCGGCTCCGGGGTCAGTTCTCCGCGGACTCCGCGTAGACCTGGGAGAGCTCCGGGCTGCCCGCCATCGCCCAGTCGAGACCGGCCGCGACGACGTCGATCTCCCGCCCGGACTCCAGCCGCACCACGGGCTGGCCGCTCGGCCAGACGTCCCACGCGGCGCCCGGGACGGTCCGCACGATCACCGTGCCGAGGTAGAGACCGGCGTCGTTACCGAGCCAGGGAAGTTCCTCGGGATCGTCGCGCCAGCGGGGCGGCAGTTGGTCGAGCGCGGCCAACGAGGCGGGGGTGTCGTCGAGTTCGAGTCCGTGCTGCCCCGCCCGGACGCGCAGCAGTTCGCATTCGGCGAGCAGCTCGGCCACGCCGTCGGGGTCCGTCTCGACGGCGGCGGCGAGTGCGCCTGAATGCGTACCACCCTGACGCTTACGCCAGTTGTCCAAGAAAGGGATGTTCATACCACTAGGGTCCCATCCCGGCCAGGTTCCGCACCACAGGGCGCGCGGCGTTCACCGTTCCCCCACCCGCCCCGGCCCGGTAACCGAGCGGATATCTAAGGTACGTACATGAGTGCACAGGCGTACGTCGCGGAACTGTTCTCGCTGGAAGGCCGGGTGGCGGTGATCACCGGCGGCAGCTCCGGCATCGGCCGGGCGATCACCGGCGCCCTGGCCCGGGCCGGGGCGAGCGTCGTGGTCGTGGCCCGCCGGGAGGCGGAACTGAGGAAGACCGTGGACGAGCTGACCGCCGAGGGCTGCCGGGCGGCCTGGGTGAGCGCGGACCTGAGCACCCCCGAGGGGGTCCGTACGGGGGCGGAGGAGGCTGTGGTGCCGTTCGGCGAGCCGGACATCCTGGTGAACTGCGCCGGGATCAATCTGCGCCCGCCGATGACCGAGCTCGGCGAGGACGTCTGGGACACCACGATGGCGGTGAACCTGAAGGCGCCGTTCCTGCTGGGGCAGCGCTTCGGACCGGGCATGGCCGAGCGCGGTCACGGGCGGATCATCCATGTCACCTCGCAGCAGGCGCACCGGGCCTTCGTGAACAGCGGCGCCTACGGGGTGTCCAAGGGCGGCCTGGAGTCGCTGACCCGTTCACAGGCCGAGGCGTGGTCGCCGCACGGCGTGACCGTGAACAGCCTGGTGCCCGGGTTCGTGCTGACCCCGCTCAACGCGCGCCTCCAGTCGGACCCGGAGAAGGTGGCGGCGCTGGCCGCCCGCACGATGGTGGGCCGCAACGGTCTCGCGGAGGACTTCGCGGGAGCCGCGGTGTTCCTGGCGGGGCGCTCCTCGGCGTACGTCACGGGGCAGTCGGTGTGCGTGGACGGCGGGTTCTCGGTGCACTGAGGCCGCCGTCCACGCGACAAGGGGTCGCCGTGGGGCTTCAGGGGTTCTGCTGCCGGGCGGCCTGGGCCGCCTCGCCCACCGCCCGCTCCACCGCGGCGGACACGGCCTCCTTCTCCAGGCCGAGTCCGGTGAGCACGCCGGAGCCGTCCTCGAACTCCAGCAGGGCCAGCAGGATGTGCTCGGTGCCGATGTAGTTGTGGCCGAGGCGCAGGGCCTCGCGGAAGGTCAGCTCCAGGACCTTCTTGGCGTCCGCGTCGTACGGGATCAGCTCGGGCGCCCCGTCGACGGGCGCGGGCAGTACCGCGGTCGCCGCAGCCCGCACCGCGTCGGGCGTCACCTCCTGGCCGGCGAGAACGCGGGCGGCGATCGCCTCGGGCTCGGCGAGCAGGCCGAGGATCAGATGGGCGGGGACGATCTCGGCGTGCCGGGCGGCCTGGGCCTCGTTGTGGGAGGCGACCACCACATTGCGGGCGCGCGGGGTGAAGCGGTTGAAGCCCTCGTTCGGGTCCAGGTCCGAGGATCCTTCGCCCTTCTTGGGCACGAAGCGCTTCTGGGCGGCCTGGCGGGTGACCCCCATGCTCCGGCCGATGTCGGTCCAGGAGGCGCCGGACCGGCGGGCCTGGTCCACGAAGTGGCCGATGAGGTGGTCAGCCACGTCTCCGAGGTGGTCGGCGGCGAGCACCGCGCCCGATAGCTGCTCCAGGGCGTCGTCGTTGGTCTTCTTGATGGCCTCGATCAGATCGTCGAGGCGTACGGAAGGAGTGACGGGAAGAGGCTGCGTCATGTGACAACCGTAGGTTGACACTCAGGGAGTGTCAACCTCGGGTTGTCACGTGGTCCGCGGCCTCTCGCCCGCTTCCGCCCGCCCTCGCCCGACCCCGCTCAGAGATCGAGGTCGACGACGACCGGGGCGTGGTCGGAAGCGCCCTTGCCCTTGCGCTCCTCGCGGTCGACGTAACTGTCCTTGACGGCGGCGGTGAACGGGGCGTTGCCGAAGGTGAGGTCGATCCGCATGCCCTTGTTCTTGGGGAACCGCAGCTCGCGGTAGTCCCAGAAGGTGTAGGCGCGGTCGTACTTGAGGGGGCGGGGGTGGACCTCGCTCAGGCCCTCCGCCTCCAGGGCCGCGAGGGCGGCGCGCTCGGCGGGCGTCACATGCGTGGCGCCCGCGAACAGCGCCGGGTCCCAGACGTCCTCGTCGGTCGGGGCCACGTTGAAGTCGCCCAGGACCGCGAACGGCAGGCTCCCCGCGGCGTCCGCCGCCACGGCCTTCCGCAGGGCCTCCAGCCAGCGCAGCTTGTACGCGTAGTGCTCGTGCTCGACCTCGCGGCCGTTGGGCACATAGACCGACCAGAGGCGCAGCGGGCCGCAGGTCGCCGAGATCGCGCGGGGCTCCTGCACCCCGTCGTACTCCGGGCCGCCGGGCAGCCCGGAGACGACGTCGGTGAGACCGACACGGGAGAGCAGCGCGACCCCGTTCCACCGGCCGGTGGCGTTGACCGCGGACTCGTACCCCAGCTCGCGCAGGGCTTCGGCGGGGAACTGCTCCGCCGTGCACTTGGTCTCCTGGACGCACAGCACATCGGTGCCGCTGCTCTCCAGCCAGGCCAGAAGCCTCGGCAGCCGGGCGGTGATCGAATTGACGTTATAGGTGGCGATGCGCATGGCAGCCAACCTAGCGGCTCCCACTGACAGCCGCCGGTGGGCTCACAGCTCGGTGACGCCGCCCGGGGCCAGCCGCCCGTGGTCCGTGCCGCCCAGCGCCCCGATCTGGTTGTCGTAGATCGGCCGTGCCAGATCGGTCAGCAGGGCGTCGTGGACGTCGATGGCGCGGCGCGGCTCGACCTCGCGTACGTAGTCGATGACCTCGGAGATCTTGCTCCAGGGGGCCATGACCGGCAGCAGCAGGGTGTCCACGGGGCGGTCGGGCACGGTGAGCGCGTCGCCGGGGTGGAAGACCGAACCGTCGACGAGGAAGCCGACGTTGGTGATCCTCGGGATGTCCGGGTGGATCACCGCGTGCAGCTCGCCGTGCACGGTGACGTCGAATCCGGCGGCGGAGAACGCGTCCCCGTCGCCCACGGTGTGCACCCGCCCCGGGAAGGCCGCCGAGAGCTGCTCGGCGACGCTGCGCAGCGTCCAGACCTCGGCCGCCGGATTCGCCTCCAGGCCCGCTCGCAGCCGCGCCTCGTTGAAGTGGTCCGGGTGCTCGTGCGTCACCAGCATGACGTCCGCGCCGAGCGCCGCGTCGTCCTCGGAGAAGCCTCCGGGGTCGATGACCAGGACCCGCCCCTCCTTCTCGATCCGGACGCAGGAGTGGGTCTTCTTGGTGAGGGTGAGTGCCCGAGGCGATGCGTTCATGGCCCCATCCTGCTACGCGGGCGGCGTGGTTTCCTCCTGGATCACCTTCTGCGCGACGGCGAAGGCGGCCCCGGCGGCCGGGACGCCGCAGTAGACGGCGGTCTGGAGCAGAACTTCCTTGATCTCGGCGGGCGTCAGGCCGTTGCGCAGGGCGGCGCGGGTGTGCGCGGCCAGGCCCTCCAGGTGGCCGGAGGCGACGAGCGCGGTGAGCGTGATGCAGCTGCGGGTGCGGCGGTCGAGGCCGTCCCGGCTCCAGACCTCGCCCCAGGCGTACCGGGTGACCAGCTCCTGGAAGTCCTCGGTGAAGGCGTCGGCCGAGGCGTTCACCGCGTCGACGTGGGCGTCGCCCAGCACCTCGCGGCGTACCTTCGTGCCCTGTTCGTGCCGGTCGTCCGGGGTCGGCGCGGGGGCTTCGGCGGCCGCGGCGGCCGGGGCGATCTCGGCCACCGGGGCGAACGAGGCGGCCGGGGTCGCGGGCCCGGGGACGTGCGGCAGCACGGGGATCGCGGCCGAGGTGTCCTGCTGCCAGGCGGTGGAGAAGTGCATCAGCAGCAGGTCGCTGACGGCGGCGGGCTGCTCGACCGGCGCGAGGTGCGAGGCGCCGGGCACGAGCGCCAGGCGGGCGTCCGGTATCCCGGCGACCAGGGTGCGGGCCTCGGCGGGCCCGGTGACCTGGTCCTCCGCCCCGACCAGGACCAGCGTGGGGACGCCGATCCGGCCCAGCGCGCCACGGATGTCGAACGCCGCGAGCGCCTCGCAGGCGGCGATGTAGCAGCCGGGGTCGGTGGTGCGGACCATCTGGACGGCCCATTCCACGATGGCGGGCTGGGCGGCGGCGAAGCCGGGGGTGAACCAGCGCTCCGGCGCGGTGCGGGCCATCGGTTCCAGGCCGTTGGTGCGGACGATCACGCCGCGCTGGCGGAACTCGTCGGCCGTGCCGAACCGGGGCGAGGAGGCGACGAGCGCCAGCGAGGCCACCCGGTGCGGGTGACGCAGAGCCAGGTCCGCGCCGACCGCGCCGCCGATCGAGCAGCCCGCGTAGCCGAAGCGCTGGACGCCGAGCCCGTCCAGCGTGGCGAGCAGCCGGTCGGCCAGCTCGGCGACGGAGGGGGCGGCGTGGGCGGGCGCGCCGCCGTGGCCGGGCAGGTCGTAGCGGAAGATCCGCCAGTGCTGGGACAGCTCGGGAATCTGGCGATCCCACATGTGCCACGTCGTCCCGAGCGAAGGACCGATGACCAGGACCGGGGCGTCCTCGGGCCCGTCGAAGCGGTACTGAAGCGTCCGCAGGGCGCCGGTGGGGGTCTGCGGCGGCTGCGAGGCGGGGGTGGGCTGCGGAGCGGAAGCGGCCGGCGGTACGGAGGTGGCCGGCGGTACGGGGGTGGCCTGCGGGCCCGGAGCGGCTGGAGGCGCCTGCGGTACGGAGGTGACCTGGGGGCCGTGCGGGGCTTGCGGAGCGTGTGGGCCCGGAGTGGCCGGAGCTGCCTGCGGACCGTGCGGGGCCTGCGGGGCGAACGGGCCCTGCGGCGGCTGCGGGGCGAGCGGGGTCCGGTCCGGCTGCGCGGACCCGGGTGCTTGCGGGAACCCGGGCGCTCCGTGGCCGCCGGGAGCCGCGTAGGAGGCCGGGAAGGGCTCCGGGGCGGCCGACAGGGGCACGGCGTCCGGTCCCTGATGCGGGGCCGGAACCGCCTGGTGAGGCGCTCCGGGGTGCGGGGCGGGCCCACCGGGGTGGGGGGCCTGCACGGGCTGCGGGGTCGTCTCGCTCACTTCGCTCACTCGCTCCAGGTTACTGAGCGCCCCTCCGGCTCCCGGTCAGGGGGTCGCCGCCGATACGACATAGACGACAGGGCTGGCCGGATCGGTCATATTGACCGTGATGTTCAGCGTGGGGCGCGGCTTCTTGTTGCTGTGCGTGGTGCTGGCCCAGTACTCGCCCGGGCCGAAGGACCAGCCGGTGATCTTGATGTCCCGCTGGCTGATGTCGATCTCGCCGGGCTCCAGCGCCGCGCGTCCCGTGCCCACTCCGGTCAGGAAGCGGTCGAGGCCGGCGGAGGTCGTCCGGAACTTCGCGTACATCCGGCTGGCTTTCCAGTTGTTCGTCTCGTAGTACTGGACGCCCTGGCCGTTGCCGGGGATCGGGATCTCGAAGATCCGGCGCTGCATCTTGGAGGGCCAGCCCTCGCGGAGGCCCTGGGCGGCCGCCTCGGTCTCCTTGTCCTTGCCCGAGCGGCGGCTCTGGCCGGCCGAGATCAGCAGGTAGCCGGCCGGGATGCCGATCAGCAACACGATGATCGTGGCGGTGATGAAGCGCCGCTTGAACACCCGTCGGCGGCCCTCGGGCGGTTTGCCCTCGCCGTCGCCCGGAGACTCCGACTGGTGCGGCACCACGGGGTGCTCGGCTGCGATCATGATCAGGTGGTCCCTAAGGTGCTGCGGTGACGGCGTACTGAAAGGTGGACGCCGAAGAGGGCGGCTGCGGTTCAGTCGGCGGTACGGGTCGACCGCGTGTTGCGGATGGTGCTCGCCGCCTGGTCGTAGATCTGGGCGTACCGCTCGTACCGCTCGACGCGCCGCCGGTTGGCCCGGCGGAATCGGCGGGCGACCAGCCGGGCCAGATCCGCGGCGCCGACCATACCCGCCTCGGGGCCGAGCTGCGCCTTCGCGATCCGGGCCTCGGGGCGGTAGCCGCGGCCGGTGAGGTGGCGCTTGAAGGCATCGCGGGCGGGGTTGATCAGGAGGTCGTCGGCGGCGCTGACGCCGCCTCCGATGACGAAGCAGGAGGGGTCGAGCGCGGCGGCCAGATTGGCGATGCCGACGCCGAGCCACTGGCCGATGTCCTGGAGGAGCTCGATGCACATCGCATCGCCCTCGCGGGCCAGTTCGGTGATGAGCGGCCCGGTGATGTCGGGGATGTTGCCCTTGACCCGGTCCAGCAGATAGTGCGCGACCGGGGAGTCGGCGGCGGCCAGCTCCTTGGCCTCGCGGACCAGGGCGTTGCCGGAGCTGTACTGCTCCCAGCAGCCCCGGTTGCCGCACGGGCAGCGGTGACCCGAGGGCACGACCTGCATGTGGCCGAACTCACCGGCCACCCCGTACTTGCCGCGCTTGACCTGGCCGTCCTCCAGGATCGCGCCGCCGATGCCCGTACCGAGGGTGATCATGACGAGGTGGTCCTCGCCGCGGCCCGCGCCGAAGCGCCATTCCGCCCAGGCGGCGGTGTTGGCGTCGTTGTCGACCATGACGGGGACGACGAGGCGGGAGGCGATGGCGTCGCGCAGGGGTTCGTCGCGCCAGGCGAGGTGCGGGGCGAACAGGACCTTGGAGCGGTCGGCGTCCACCCAGCCCGCCGCGCCGATGCCCACCGCGTGGACGTCGTGCCGGTCGGAGAGGTCCAGGACCAGCTCGACGATGGTGTCCTCGACGACCTTGGGGCTCTTGGACTTGTCGGGCGTCTCGGTCCGCAGCTGTTCCAGGATGTTGCC
This sequence comes from Streptomyces sp. SID14515, assembly GCF_010548505.1. Lineage (NCBI taxonomy): Bacteria > Bacillati > Actinomycetota > Actinomycetes > Kitasatosporales > Streptomycetaceae > Streptomyces > Streptomyces sp. SID14515. The sequence goes on from NZ_JAAGMH010000013.1 coordinate 21,289, forward strand.
GTCGGCGTCGACGACGCCCGCCATCACCTTCGTACCGCCGATGTCGATCCCGACCGTGGGGACCCGGGGCGCGGTGAGGTGCGAGCGGCGTTCCTTGGTGCCGACGGTCTTGAGGACGGTGGCGCGGGCGGAGCCGCGGTGTGCGAAGTCGCGGTACGTGCTCATCGTCCCTGCGGGGTCTGTGGGGCCGGGCCGCTGTCACGGCCGGCGGCGGACGGCGCCCGCCGCGCTCGATTCTGCCACTGCCGGGCCCCGGGGGCCGTCGGTCGGGGTCGGCCGCGCCGGGGCGGGTCGGCGGTCAGGGGGTGCCGTCGGCCGGGCCGTGGCTGCCCGGGAGGGTGGGCGTCGGGGTGCGTTCCAGCTCGTGGCTGAGCTCCTCCAGCTCGCTGCCGCCCGCCATCTGCCGGGTCAGTTCGTCCAGCGTGACGTCGTCCTTGGTGTGGCTGCCGGACATCGCGCCGCGCTTGAGGAGGACGAACCGGTCGCCGACGAGGTGGGCGTGGTGCGGGTTGTGCGTGATGAGGACCACGCCGAGGCCCGCGTCGCGGGCGGCCGCCACGTACTTGAGGACCACACCGGACTGCTTGACGCCGAGCGCGGCGGTCGGCTCGTCCAGGACCAGGACCTTCGCGCCGAAGTAGACGGCGCGGGCGATGGCCACGCACTGGCGCTCGCCGCCGGACAGGGTGCCGATGGGCTGGTCGACGTCGCGCAGATCGATGCCCATGCGGAGCAGTTCGGTACGGGTCGTCTCGCGCATCTTCCGGACGTCGAGGCGCTTGAAGGGGCCGAAGCCGACGGTGGGCTCGGAGCCGAGGAAGAAGTTCCGCCAGACCGGCATCAGCGGGACGACCGCGAGGTCCTGGTAGACGGTGGCGATGCCCCGGTCCAGGGCGTCGCGCGGGTTGGCGAGGGTGGTCTCCGCACCGTCGATCAGGAAGCGTCCGGCGTCGTGCCGGTGCAGCCCCGCGATGATCTTGATGAGGGTGGACTTGCCGGCGCCGTTGTCGCCGAGGACGCAGGTGATCTCGCCCGCGTGGACCTCCAGCGAGACGTGTTCCAGGGCCTTGATGTTGCCGTAGAACTTGGACACGTCGTCCAGCTCGACGAGCGGTCCGGCGGTCGCTCCCCCGGTCGTTCCCGCGGTGTCTTCAGGGGTGGCCGTCATGACGTCGCCTCCGCGCGCTTGCGCACCCACGCGTTGAGCAGGGTGGCCAGGAGCAGCATCGCTCCCAGGAAGAATTTGAACCAGTCCGGGTTCCACTCGGCGTACACGATGCCCTTGCTGGTCATGCCGAAGATGAAGGCGCCGACCGCCGAGCCGATCGCGGAGCCGTAGCCGCCGGTGATCAGGCAGCCGCCGATGACGGCCGCGATGATGTACGTCAGCTCGTTGCCGACGCCCTCGCCGGACTGGACGACGTCGTAGCTGAACAGCAGGTGCTGGCCGGAGATCCAGGCGGCGAAGGCGACGCCGAGGTAGAGCCCGATCTTGGTGCGGATGACCGGGACGCCGACCGCGCGGGCCGCGTCGGCCTCGCCGCCGACCGCGAAGATCCAGTTGCCGAAGCGGGTACGGAGCAGGATCCAGGTGGCGACGCCGACGAGCGCCGCCCACCACAGGATCGTCACCTTGAACTCGACGCCGCCGAGGGTGAGCGTCGAGGCGAACAGGGCGCGGGCGGACTCGAAGCCCTCCATGTCGCCGATGGCCTTGGTGGAGACGGTGCCGCTGATCAGCTTGGTGAAGCCGAGGTTCAGACCGGTCAGCATCAGGAAGGTGCCGAGCGTGATGATGAAGCTCGGCAGTTTGGTGCGGGTCAGCATGAAGCCGTTGAACGCGCCGATGGCGAGCGTGACCAGCAGCGACACGAAGACGCCGACCCAGACGTTGGCCGTCATCTGGTAGCTGAACATCGAGGAGATCAGCGCGGAGCTGGTCACCATGACCCCGGCGGAGAGGTCGAACTCGCCGCCGATCATCAGCAGCGCGACCGGTGCGGCCATGATGCCGAGGACCGAGGCCGCGTACAGCACGGTGCCGAAGCTGGAGGCCTGGAGGAAGCTGTCGGCGACGATCGCGAAGAACAGGAAGACGGCTGCGGCGCCGACGACCGAGCCGAGCTCGGGGCGGCCGAGCAGCTTGCGCAGCGGTGAGGTACGCACGAGGCGCTCGTCCACCTTCGCCGGCGTCTCCGGCGCGGCGGTGGAGCCGCTCATCGGGTTCCCCGCTTGGTGTAGTCGGCCAGGGCGTCGGCGTCGTCCTTGGTGATGATCTGCGGGCCGGTGAGGACGGGGAGGCCGCCGCCGAGGACGTTGCGGTTGTAGCGGTAGAGCCAGAGCAGGTCGACGGCCTCGTAGCCCTGGAGGTAGGGCTGCTGGTCGACGGCGAAGCCGAGCTTGTCGGTCTGGAGGCCGGTGGCGACCTTCGCGTTCAGGTCGAAGGTGTCGATCTCGGCCTTGCTGCCCGCCGTCTGCTTGGCCTGGACGGCGGCGTCGGCGAAGGGGGCGCCGAGGGTGACGACCGCGTCGATGCTCTTGTCGGACTGGAGCTTGGCCTCGATGGACGCCGTGACGTCGGGCATGTTGGTGCCGTCGACGTAGAGGTTCTGCATCGTGCCGTCGAAGGTCTTCTTCGCTCCGGCGCAGCGCTGCTCGTGGCCCACGTTGCCCTGCTCGTGCAGGACGCACAGGGCCTTCTTGCGGTCGCGGCCGTTCAGCTCGTCGCCGACGGCCTCACCGGCGATCGACTCGTCCTGGCCGATGTGGGTCAGGGCGCCGAACTCCTTGGACTCCGCGGAGCCGGAGTTCACGGTGACGACCGGGATGCCCGCCTTGACGGCCTTGGCGACCACGGCCTTCATCGCGTCCGGCTTGGCCAGCGAGACGATCAGCCCGTCGACCTTCTTGTCGATCGCGGTCTGGACGAGCTGGGCCTGCTGGTTGGCCTCGTCGTTGTGCGAGTAGAGGAAGTTGATGTTGTCCTTGAGGGCCGCCTGTTCGGCGCCCTTCTGGACGATGTCCCAGAACGTGTCGCCGTCGCCCGAGTGGGTGACCATGGCGAAGGTCCAGCGCGGTGTGTTCACCGCGGCCCGCCCTTCAGCCGCGGCGGCCGCGCGCTCCTCGGCGCGCTTGCCGCCGGTGCTGCTGCATCCCGCGAGGGAGGCGCCCAGCACCACTGCCAGCACGGCGCCCATCGCGCGTACCCCTGTCCGAACCCTTGCCACGACGCCGTGCCCTTCTACTGCTGCTCGCTGTGCGCTTGACCGGGCCGCGGAGTGTACGGCCCCGACCCAGCTGCCCAAGTATCCCCGAGCCCCGCCCGGGAGCCTTGCGCGGGTGGGCCGAGGACACAGGAGCCTGGGGCACGGGACCCGGCCGGCGCAACCCGTGTGCGACACGTTTTCAGCCCACCCGGTCTTCGAGGCCCGCCCCCTCCCCGGCCCGTCCGGCGCTTGATGACGGAACCCTCGGGGCTGGTGGGCCCGCACCTTCCCAGCCCGTCCAGCGCTTGAGGACGGAACCCTTGCCCGGGTGGGCCCGCGGACAGAGGAACCCAGGGCGCGGGTGACCCGTCGAGGGCGGCCTTCGTCCACGTCGACGGTTCCGTCCTCAAACGCCGGACGGGCTGGATGGGGCGCCCAGGAACGGACTGGAGAGCGCGCCGGGTCGCTACGGGCGTACCAGGAGCTGGAACTCGAAGGCGTACCGGTCCGCCCGGTAGACGTGCGAGCCGAATTCGACCACCCGGCCGGTGTCGTCGTACGTGGTGCGCTCCATCGTGAGCAGCGGCGCCCCCACCGGCTCCCCCAGCGCCCGCGCCTGACGCTCGTCCGCCGCGCAGGCGCCCACCGACTGGCGGGCGCTGTGCAGTGTGATGCCCGAGGCCCGCATCAGGCGGTAGAGGCCGGTGGCCTCCAGCTCCTCGGTGAGCAGCGGCAGCAGAGCCGGGGGCAGATGGTTGCGCAGGAGGGCCACCGGTTCACCGTGGGCGCTGCGCAGCCGCTCCACCAGGTGGACCTCGCTGCCCTCGGCGACACCGAGCGCCGCGGCGACCTCGGCGGTGGCCGGTTCCACGGTGTTGCGCAGGACGCCGGTGGCGGGGCGCTGGCCGGCCGCCTCCAGGTCGTCGTAGAGCGAGCTGAGCTCCAGCGGACGGCGGACCTTGCTGTGCACGACCTGGGTCCCCACACCCCGGCGGCGCACCATCAGCCCCTTGTCCACGAGCGACTGGATGGCCTGGCGGACGGTCGGCCGGGACAGGCCGAGGCGCGCGGCGAGGTCGATCTCGTTCCCGAGCAGGGCGCCGGGGGCCAGCCGGCCCTGTTCCACGGCGGCCTCCAGCTGCTGCGCCAGCTGGAAGTAGAGCGGCACCGGGCTGGTGCGGTCCACGCTCAGCGGCAGCGGCCGGTCGGTTCCATGTGCGGTCACGGGGCGAGCGTAGTTCGCTTGTCCGGACAAAGCCATGGTCGGCCGGGGAGCGAACCGTCGATCGATGCGGCCGCCATTTGTCAGGACAAACGCTTGACATGACGACCGGGCGAACGTCACCTTGGGGCCCATGCGCATCGGACTGATCGGAACGGGACGGATCGGCACATTCCATGCGGAGGTGCTGAGCCGTCACCCCGCCGTGGACGCCCTGCTGCTGGCCGACGCGGACCCGGAACGGGCGGCCGCGGCCGCCGCGCGGACCGGAGCGCGCGCCGTCGCGGTGGACGAGCTGTTCAGCGGGGCGGGCGAGGCCGGGGGCCCGCCCGACGCCGTGGTGGTCTGCTCGGCGACCTCGGCCCACGCCGGACTCATCGCCCGGGCCGCCCGCGCCGGGCTGCCCGTCTTCTGCGAGAAGCCGATCGCCCTGGACCTGCCCGGCACGCTGGCCGCGCTCGCGGAGGTCGAGGCGGCGGGCAGCGTCCTCCAGCTCGGCTTCATGCGGCGCTTCGACGCCGGGTACGGCGAGGCCAGGGCCGCCGTACGGGAGGGGAGGCTCGGCCGGCTGCACACCGTGCGGGCGGTCACCTCCGACCCGGCCCCGCCGCCCGCCGCTTACCTCCCGCTCTCCGGCGGGCTGTACCGCGACTGCCTGGTCCACGACTTCGACATCCTGCGCTGGGTGACGGGGTGCGAGGTGACCGAGGTGTACGCCACCGGCTCGGACGCCGGACCCGCGATGTTCCGGGAGGCCGGGGACGTGGACACGGCCGCCGCGCTGCTCACCCTCGACGACGGGACGCTCGCCACCGCCACCGCGACCCGGTGCAACGGCGCCGGGTACGACGTACGGATGGAGCTGGCCGGCGAGCTGGACCAGATCGCCGTCGGCCTGGACGACCGTACGCCGCTGGCCTCGGCCGAGCCCGGAGGCCCCGGCACCCCGGCGAAGCCCTGGCCGGGCTTCCTGGAACGGTTCGCCCCCGCGTACGAGGCGGAGCTGGACGCGTTCCTGCGCGTGGCCCGCGGCGAGCTGGCCAATCCGTGCGACGGGCGGGAGGCCCTGCACGCCCTGCGGATCGCCGAGGCGTGCGAGGTCTCCCGCCGCGAACGCCGGCCGGTGGCGTTGGCCGAGATCCCCGGCGGCTGAACGGAAGCCGGCCCGCCGCTACCAGGCGACGGGAAGGCTCAGCGGCCCCCGCATCAGCATTCCGGTGCGCCAGGCGAGCGTCGCCGGATCGGCGGTCAGCCGCAGGTCCGGGCAGCGCTCCAGCAGCGACCGGATGGCGATCCGGGCCTCGATGCGGGCCAGCGGCGCGCCCAGGCAGTAGTGGATGCCGTGCCCGAAGGCGATATGGCCCCGGGCGTCGCGCGTGATGTCGAAGCGGGACCCGTCGGGGTAGCGGGCGGGGTCGCGGTTGGCGTCCGACATCGCGACGAGGACCAGCTCGCCGCCGCCGGGGATCACCGTCCCGCCGACCTCGATCGGATCGGTCGTGAAGCGGTACGTGGGTGTCTCCACGGGCCCCTCGAAGCGCAGGATCTCCTCGACCGCGTTGTCGATCAGCGTGAAGTCGGCTCGCAGAGCCGCCAGTTGATCAGGATGGGCGAGGAGGTTGTGCACGCCGTTGGTGATGAGATTGACGGTGGTCTCGTGACCGGCGACCAGTAACAGCCAGGCCATGCCGATCAGTTCGTCGCCGGACAGCCGGTCGCCGCCCTCGTCGGCGGTGTGGATCAGCGCGCTCAGCAGATCGTCGCCCGGCTTCCCCCGCTTGGCGTCCAGCAGCCCGGCGATGTACGCGGTCATCGCCTGCGTGGAGGAGGCGCGCAGGGACGGGTCGAGGGAGGAGACCGCCTGGCCCGACCAGGTACGGAAGTCCTCGCGGTCCAGGAACGGCACGCCGAGCAGTTCGCAGATCACCGACATGGGCAGCGGGAAGGACAGCGCCTCGACCAGATCCGCCGCACGGTCCGGCGCGGCGAGCATCGAGTCCAGCAGCCCATCGGTCATCTCCTGGACCCGCGGTGCCAGTTGCTCCATGCGGCGCGGGGTGAACTCGCGGGCGACCAGCTTGCGCAGCCGGGTGTGGTCGGGGGCGTCGGAGCCGAGCATCGAGGAGCCCGCGGACACCTTGCTGACCCCGAGCGCGGGCGAGGCCCGGCTCCAGTGTTTGGAGAGCCGCTGGTCGGCGAGGAGGGCGCGGCCCGCCTCGTATCCGACGACGAGCCAGGCGTCCGCGCCCTCGGGAATCCGCACCCGGTGGACCGGGCCCATCTCGCGCAGGTCGGCGTAGGCGGGATAGGGGTCACGGGTGAACTGCTCGCCGAGGGCGGCGAGATCGACCAGGGGTTCGGTGGTCAACACGGTTCCCTTCTCGAGGAGTTACGGCACGTCACGGCGTTGTGGCCTCTCGAAAGGCGCGGTGAACCGGGTCCGGGCCGCTCCGGTCAGCCTAGGCCGCCCCCGCCTTCCTCGTCCGTGTCGAGGAGTCCCGCATCGTGAACCAACAGCGCGATCTGGACACGGTTGTTGAGTTCGAGTTTGGCGAGAATCCGTGAGACATGCGTTTTGACGGTCGCGACGCTGAGGTAGAGGTAGCCCGCGATCTCCGCGTTGGATCCGCCGCGCCCGACGGCGACGGCGACGGCCTTCTCCCGCTCGGCGAGCTGGTCGAAACGCCTGCGTGCGCGGTCGGTACGGCCGCTCCGGTCATCGGGTCCGCCGCCTGCGGCACGGGCCATCAACTGGCGGGTGACGGCGGGCGAGAGCACCGGATCCCCGGCGGCGACCCGGCGCACCGAGTCGACGATCCGGGCGGGCGGGGTGTCTTTCAGGACGAATCCGGCCGCCCCGGCCCGGATGGCCCGGAGCACCTGTTCGTCCGCGTGGAAGGTGGTGAGGACGACGACTTCGGGAGCCCCGGGCCGGCGACGCAGGCGCTCGGTCGCGGTGAGGCCGTCCATCACCGGCATCCGGATGTCCATCAGGACGACGTCGGGGCGCAGTCGCTCGACGAGCTCCTCGACCTCGCCGCCGTCCGCGCCCTCCCCCACGATGTCGATGCCCTCGTCGCCGCCGAGCATCAGGGTCAGCCCGGCCCGGACCAGCGGGTCGTCGTCGACGATCAGCAGCCGGACGGGCGGGCCGGGCGAGGGTGCGGGGGACGCCGGGGTGTTCATGACGGCCACCGTAACCAGCCGGGGCGCGGGGCCCACAGGGCGGGCGTCCGGGCGGACGTCACGGAAGCGGGCGCCCCGGTCGGCATCACGGCCGCGCGCGCCCGGGTCGGCATCACCGCCGCGGGCGTCACGCGGCGGGCCACGGCAGCCGGGCCCGGACCGCGAAGCCGCCGCCCTTCGTCGGGCCGTGCTCCAGCGCGCCGCCGGCCAGCGTGGCGCGTTCGGTGAGGCCGATGAGCCCCTGGCCGGAGCCGGGTACCCGTTCGAAGGGTTCGACGGGGGCGGGGTTGTCCACCTCGACGGTGAGGCCCTCGCCCGGGCCGCCCGTCACGGTGAGCGAGACCTCGGCGCCGGGCGCGTGCTTACGGGCGTTGGTCAGGCACTCCTGCACGATCCGGTAGACGGTGCGGCCGGTGGCGGCGGGGGCGTCCTGGGGGGCGGCGACCCGGTTGTCGACGGTGACCTTCATGCCCGCGAGCCGGGACTCGGCGATGAGGGCGTCCAGGGTGGCGAGGGTGGGCTGCGGCCGGTCGCCCTCGTCGGTGTCGCCGGGCCCGCGCAGGACGCCGATGATCTCGCGGAGGTCCTGGAGGGCCTCGTGGGCGCTGTCCCGGATGACGCCGGCGGCCCGGCCCACCTCGGCGGCGGGGGCGTCGGGCCGGAATTCGAGGGCCCCGGCGTGCACGCTGAGGAGGGTCAGCCGGTGGGCCAGGACGTCGTGCATCTCGCGGGCGATGGCCTCGCGGGCCAGGCGCTGGGCCTGCTCGGCGCGCAGCTCCGCCTCGGCCTCGGCGCGACGGGCCCGCTCCCGGAGGGTGAGGACGAGGTGGCGCCGGGAACGTACGACCATGCCCCAGCTGAGCACCAGCAGGACCAGCAGGACCCCGAAGATGACCGAGGCGAGGAACGAGGTCGCCGGGTCGGGGCGCAGGGCGGGCTGGATGCAGGTGACGGCCAGGGCGCCGAGGCCGACGATCGCCACGGGCTTGAAGGGGCGGTGGACGGCCAGGCTGAAGAGAGCCACCATCAGGGCCCCCGAGGCCACGGGCTCGACGATGGACAGGGCGGTCAGGCCGACGGCGAGTCCGACGGGCCAGCGCCGCCGGAGCCAGAGCGCGCAGCAGGCCATCGCGCCGACCACCGAGTCCACGAACACGACGAGGTCCGGCGTCGTGTCATCGGCCTCGATCGCGCCGATGGCGAGCATGCCGATGCCCGCGGCGATGAGGAAGGCCGTGATGTCGACGGCCCAGTCCCGCACGGTCCGCCGCCTCCGGGCCCGGTCGTCGGGCAGCTCGGGATCGGCCATCGCCGAGGGGAGCAGCCAGCGGTACTCGGTGCGCGTCATGTCGACAAAGTTACGCAGCACCTCGCCGCGGCGGGGCGTCACGGGGCCAGGCGGCTACCAAAGTCGTACGACCAGCTACTTTCGGCGCGGCGGACGGGACCGGTGGCCGACGCGGCGGGCCGGGGCCGGGCGGGAGGCTCGGGCCATGAAGAAAATCGTCGAAACGATCGGCTTCCTCGTCTTCGCCCAGGGTGTGGGCGGGCTGCTGTACGAGTGGACGGGTTGGTTCCGGCTGTGGACGGTGGTGCGGCACATCGACTTCCTCAGCGACCGCATGCTGTTCGTCAACATCGTGCTGATCGTGACGGGCACGGCCGTGATGATCGCCGCGGACTCGATCAAGAGCTGATGGGCACGATCACGACCTGATGAGGGCGTAGGGCCTGATCCGAACGACAGGCTCTACGCCCCGGCGCGCTCCCGGCCCGCGCCCCGCCTGCCCCACGCCGTGCCCGCCAGGACGAGCACGGCGATGACGGTGTGGCTGGTGGTGATGCCCTTGGCCGCGAGGTAGCTGGCGCCCCGGACGACGGCGACCGCCGGCACGGGCAGATCGGTGACCCAGGCGCGGCGCGGAGGCGCGAGGGCGGGCACGGCGACAGCGGACACCTGGTTCTCCTGGAGCTCCACGGAATGTGTTGTGGAGACCTCACCGGCTCGCACGCGGAACGATCACGCTGCCCGGCGGACTCCCGGGAAAGGAACACCTGTCTCAACGGTCGGATCCCTCCCGGGCATCGCCCGTGGTCAGAGGCGGTCGGGCCGTTCCGGCGGCCGGCGGAGGGTCCGTCGGCCGCGCCGCCGCTCCCTAGACTGACGCCTCGATAACTCTGAGACACGGAGTGGTCACATGGCGTCGGTAAGAGCGGACGGACGGGTCGAGCGGGGGAACCAGACCCGGCAGCTGATTCTGGGGCGGGCGGTGCAGATCGCCTCGGTCGAAGGACTGGAGGGCCTGTCGCTGGGACGGCTGGCCACCGAGCTGGGGCTGAGCAAGAGCGGGGTGTTCGCGCTCTTCGGTTCGAAGGAAGGGCTCCAACTGGCCACCGTACGGGGGGCGGTGGCCGTCTATGTCGACCATGTGCTGCGCCCCGCCCGGTCGGCGCCGCCGGGGCTCGGGCGGGTCTGGCGGCTGTGCGAGGCGTGGATCGCGTACTCCCGCGAGCGGGTGTTCCGGGGCGGCTGCTTCTTCTACGCCGCCACCGCCGAGTTCGACGCCCGCAGCGGCAAGGTCCACGATGCCCTGGCGTCCGCGCAGACGGGCTGGGTCACCTTCGTGGAGGAGACGATCGAGGAGGCCAGGTCCATCGGGGAGCTGGCCGGGGACACCGACGTGTGCCAGCTGGCGTTCGAGGTGATCGCCCTGCTGGAGCTGGCCAACGCCGAATCGGTGCTCCAGAACAACAACCTCGGCTACGACAAGGCCGCCCGCGCCATCCTGGTCCGCCTGCGGGCGGCGGCGACGGACCCCGCGCTGCTGCCGTTACGGTAGGCGGCCCCGGGCTGCCGTGGGCGTCCGATACCCGCCGGTGCGCGGGCCCCGGCGCGCGTTTGCTGGGGGATGCCGTCGGAGCGACGGCGTCCCCACCAGCGAGGAACAGCCATGTCCAGCACCTCTTCCGGTACCGCTTCCAGCACCTCTTCCGGCACACATTCCGGCACCGCTTCCGCCGCCGCTCCCACCGGACTTCCGCACCGGGCCGCCCTGGTCACCGGGGGCAGCCGGGGCATCGGCGCCGCGATCGCGCTGCGGCTCGCCCAGGACGGCGTGGACGTCGCCGTCACCTACGTACAGGACGAGGCGGCGGCCCGTGCGGTCGTCGCGAAGATCGAGGGCTTCGGCCGCCGGGGCATCGCCCTGCGCTGCGACGCGGCGGACGCCGACGCGGCCGCCGACGCCGTGCACCGGGCGGCGGACGCGCTCGGCCGGCTCGACATCCTGGTCAACAACGCGGGCATCGGCGTCCTCGGCCCGATCGGCGTACTCGCCGGGCCGGAGGTGGACCGGACGCTGGCGGTGAACGTACGGGCGGTCTTCCTCGCCTGCCGGGCGGCGGCGGAGCGGCTGGCCGACGGCGGCCGCATCGTCTCCGTGGGCTCCGCCCTGAGCCGGTACACGGGCGGGCCCGGCTCCACCCTCTACGGGCTCGGCAAGTCCGCCCTGGTCGGGCTGACCAAGCCGCTCGCCCGGGAGCTGGGACCGCGCGAGATCACGGTCAACCTGATCCAGCCGGGGGCCGTGGACACCGATCTCAACCCGGCCGACGGGCCCTTCGCCGAGGGCCAGCGCGCGGCGAACGCGCTAGGCCGCTTCGGCACGACGGAGGAGATCGCCTCGCTCGTCGCGTACCTCGTGAGCGCGGAGGCGGGCTTCATCACGGGCACGGAGCTCGTCGTGGACGGCGGCCACGCGGCCTGAACACCGCCGCCGCCCGGGCGTACGCCGGGGCGCGCTCCCCCGGCAGCCCCGTCCGGCTGCCCCGTACCGGCCGCGCCCCTACGCTGGCCGGGACGGGGCAGCGACGGGAAGGACAGGACCAGCACATGTCCGGCACACCGGTTCACACGCTCAACGACGGCACACGGCTCCCGGCGGTGGGGCTCGGCACCTATCCGCTGGACGACGCGGCGGCCGAGGAGGCCGTCGCCGGGGCCCTGGAGCTGGGCTACCGGCTGGTCGACACGGCCCTCAACTACGGCAACGAGACCGGCACCGGCCGGGGCATCGCCCGCAGCGGCGTCCCCCGCGAGGAGGTCCTCGTCACCACGAAGGTGCCCGGCCGGCATCAGGGGTACGAGGAGACGCTCGCCTCGTTCGAGGAGTCACGGGCCCGGCTCGGCGTGGAGTACGTCGACCTCTATCTGATCCACTGGCCGCTCCCCCGCGTCGACAAGTACGTGGACACCTGGAAGGCGATGATCCGGCTCCGCGAGGACGGTCTCGTCCGCTCCATCGGCGTCTCCAACTTCACCGCCGCGCACCTGGAGCGGCTGGAGCGGGAGACGGGCGTGCTGCCCTCGGTGAACCAGATCGAGATGCATCCGCTGCTCCCGCAGGAGGAGTTGCGGGCGGTGCACGCGGCGAAGGGCATCGTCACGGAGAGCTGGAGCCCGCTGGCCCGGGGCCGCGAGGTGCTGGAGGACCCCTCGACCGTGGCGATCGCCGAGGACCACGGGGTCAGCCCCGGCCAGGTGGTGCTGCGCTGGCACACCCAGCTGGGCGCGGTGCCGATCCCGAAGTCGGCGGACCCGGGCCGGCAGCGCGAGAACCTCGATCTGTTCGGGTTCGAGCTGACGGCGCAGGAGCTGACGACGATCGCGTCCGGGCGGCAGCGGCGGTTCGGCGGCGACCCGGATTCGCACGAGGAGTTCTAGGGGGTGTCCGACCGCTCCCGTCGCCCGCGGGGCTCCCCGGTCACCGGTTGCGCGGGGTGACCTCCGCCATCCGGGACCAGCCGGTGCCCTCCACCTCGACGTTGATGATCTCGGGGACCTCGGCCACCATCTCCGACATCGTCTCGATCGCCGCCTTGAAGTGGTCGGAGTTCACGTGCGCCTCGCCCGCCGCCGCGTCGGCGAAGGCCTCCAGCAGGACGAACTCGTTGGGGTTCTCCACGCTGTAGGACCAGTCGAAGAAGACGTTGCCGGGCTCGCTGCGGGTGGCGACGGTGAAGTCCTCCAGCCGGGCGAGCCAGTTGTCGCGCTCGGCGACGAGGGCGGTGAACTTGACGGCGATGAAGATCATGGGGGTCTCCTGGTCGAGGACGTCGGAAGGTGCGGTTCGCCAAGCCCCAGGGGCCTGCTCGCCGCACCCCGACCAGGGTGACACACCCTCACGTAACGGGGCCGGCCGGGCACACCGCGATCCCCCTGCGACCGCGGTGCGTCCGGCCCCGTCCGCCTTCGGGCGTCAGCCGCCGAGCTCCCGGTGACGGGCGGCCAGGGCGGCGGCGCCCTCCTCGGTGAGCGATCCGAACAGCCGGAGCCGTGAGATGCCGCCGTCCGGGAAGATGTCGATCCGCACCTGGGTGGCCCGGACGGTCCCGGCCAGGACGAAGCGGTGGTTGGTGTCGGGCTGGAGGCGGGTCCGGGGCAGGATCTCCGTCCAGTCGCCGTCCTCGCCGTCCTGCACCGAGAGGCTCGCCCAGCCGGCGGAGTTGCCCTTGAGGTAGGCGGTGTCGATCTCGACGGCCCGGATCCCGGACTGCGCGGCGAGGCGGTAGCGGATCCAGTCGTTGCCCCGGTCGCGCCGGCGGCGGGTCTCCCAGCCGTCGTCCATCTTGCGCGAGCGGCCGGGCTGGATGGTGTTGGTGGCCGGGGAGTAGAAGCGGTCGGAGGCGTCCTCGACCTGGCCTCCGTTCTCCAGCGCCGCGAGGTCGAACGTACCGAGCGCGGCGAGCCAGGCGGGGTCCGGGGCGACCTCTCCGTACACGCGCAGCCGGGCGATCCCGCCGTCCGGGTGCTGGTTGACCCGCAGGTGGGTGAAGCGCTGCTCGGCGTCGACGGCGAAGCCGTTGGCCGCGTGGCCGCCGACCGCGGTACGGGGGACGAGCACCGTCCACTTCACGTCGGGGGCGAGGAGCTCCTCGGGCGACGGGGAGCCGGGCAGGGACACCGCCTCGACGGAGACGGCCTGCGGGTAGTTGCCGCGGAAGTGGGCGGTGTCCAGGACGATGCCCCGGATGACGCCGGGCGCGCCGAGGCGGACGAGGGCCCAGTCGTGGTCGTCGGCGGTGGGGTGCGGTTCGGCGGCGCTGACGCCGCGCCGGCGGCGGGTCTCCCAGCCGTCCATGATCTTGCCCTTGTGCCCGAAGTGCTCCGGGTCGAAGACGGCGGGCTCGGGCTTCAGCAGGTTCTCGCGCTCGGCGAAGAACTCGTCGTTGGCGGCGATGACACCCGCGCCGAGGCGGCGGTCGGCCAGGTCGACGAGGTGGCTGAAGGGGAAGTCGGCGGTGCGGTGGTCGGCGTACGGGTCGCCGCCCGCGTAGGGGCGGGCGTCTCCGGTGAAGCGGGGTATCGCGGCGTCCGTCATGGTCGGGGGGTCCTTTCGGGAACGGTCAGTGGTCGCGTTCGAGGAGGCGGCCGGTGGGCTCGGCGAGGACGCCGTCGGAGGCGATGCGGACACCGCGCAGCCAGCTGGAGCGGACCACGCCGTGCAGGGTCTTTCCGGCGTAGGCGGTGACCTGGTTGCGGTGGAAGAGCTCGGCGGGGTCGACGGTGAAGGTCGCCTCGGGGGCGAGGACCGCGAAGTCGGCGTCGCGGCCGGCCTCGATGGCGCCCTTGCGGGTCAGCCCGGCGAGCGCGGCGGGGGCGGCGGACATCCAGCGGGCGACGTCGTCGAGGGAGTGGCCGCGCCTGCGGGCCTCGGTCCAGATGGCGGGCAGGCCGAGCTGGAGGGAGGAGATGCCGCCCCAGGCGGAGGCGAAGTCCGGGGTCTTGAGGTCCGTGGTGCACGGCGAGTGGTCGCTGACGATGCAGTCGATGGTGCCGTCGGCGAGCCCGGCCCACAGCGCGTCCTGGTTGGCGGCCTCGCGGATCGGCGGGCAGCACTTGAACTCGGTGGCCCCGTCCGGGACTTCCTCGGCGGTGAGGGTGAGGAAGTGCGGACAGGACTCGACGGTGACGCGGACGCCCTCACGCTTCGCTGCGGCGATCAGCGGCAGCGCGTCGCTGGAGGAGAGGTGCAGGACGTGGACGCGGGCGTTCAGCCGCTTGGCGTGGGCGATGAGCCCTTCGATCGCGGTGTTCTCGGCGTCGCGCGGGCGGGAGGCGAGGAAGTCGGCGTAGGCGGGGCCGGGACGCTGCGGGGCGTCGGCGAGGTGGTGCGGGTCCTCGGCGTGCACGATGAGCAGTCCGCCGAATCCGGCGATCTCCGCCATGGAGCGGGCCAGCTGCTCCTGGTCCAGCTCCGGGAACTCCTCGACGCCGGAGGGCGACAGGAAGCACTTGAAGCCGAAGACCCCGGCGTCGTACAGCGGGCGCAGGTCCTTGACGTTGGACGGGATCGCACCGCCCCAGAAGCCGGTGTCGACGTGCGCCTTGGGGGCGGCGACCCGCTGCTTGGTGTGCAGGTTCTCGACGGTGGTGGTCGGCGGGAGGGAGTTGAGCGGCATGTCCAGGAGCGTGGTGATGCCACCGGCGGCGGCCGCGCGGGTGGCGGTCCAGAAGCCCTCCCACTCGGTGCGGCCGGGGTCGTTCACATGGACGTGGGTGTCGACCAGTCCGGGCAGCAGGACGTCGTCGCCGAAGTCCTCCAGGCGGGCGCCCGCGGGCGCTTCGGTGTCGTACGGCAGGACCGCGTCGATCGTCCCGCCCGCGACGGCGACCGCCGCCGGGCGGGTCCCCTCGGGGGTGACGACGCGCGTCGAGCGCAGTACCAGGTTCACGTCCGGACCGGACACCCGTGCTCCTTCACTCCAGAAATGATCCACAACAGATGATCCACTGATCCATAACAGGAATTCAACGAACTGTTGAAGCTTCGATGGAGTCTTCACTCGGGAATCGCCCTCGTCAAGACCCACCTTTCGTCACCGGGACCCGCCGGACCACCTCGATCACCCGACTGGAGGTTTCCACAAAGTAGAAGTCCGATTTCGAACTGCGGAACGTAGCATGGGCCAGGAGAGACGGCGCCGAGCCGTCCGCACCGACCGGCGGCACCCGGACAAAACAGGCCCTGACCGGCACGGACGCCGACCGGGCAGCTGTGGGCCGTATCGGAACCGCCCGGTAGGCTGCTGCCTTGCCTTCCGCTTCGAAAGGACCGTTGACGTGCCGCCGTCCCACGCCAGCACAGCCGACTCCAAGCCCTCCGGTTCCAGCGGTGGGGTGCAGTCCCTTGAGCGCGCCTTCGATCTGCTGGAGCGGATGGCCGACGCCGGGGGCGAGGTCGGGCTGAGCGAGCTGTCCGCGAGCAGCGGTCTGCCCCTGCCGACCATCCACCGGCTGATGCGCACCCTGGTCGTCTGCGGATACGTACGCCAGCAGCCCAACCGTCGTTACGCGCTCGGCCCGCGCCTGATCCGGCTCGGCGAGTCCGCCTCCCGGCTGCTGGGCACCTGGGCCCGCCCCTACCTCAGCCGACTGGTGGAGGAGACCGGCGAGACGGCGAACATGGCGCTGCTGGACGGGGACGAGATCGTGTACGTCGCCCAGGTGCCGTCCAAGCACTCCATGCGGATGTTCACCGAGGTCGGCCGCCGGGTCCTGCCCCACTCCACCGGGGTGGGCAAGGCGCTCCTCGCGCACACCCCCGCCGACGAGGTCCGGGCGCTCCTGGCCCGTACGGGCATGCCGGCCGCCACGGAGAAGACGATCACCACGCCGGAGGGCTTCCTCGACGCCCTGGAGCTGGTGCGCCGCGCCGGATACGCGGTGGACGACAACGAGCAGGAGATCGGGGTGCGGTGCCTCGCGGTCTCCGTGCCGAACTCCCCCACCTCCGCCGCGATCTCCATCTCGGGCCCGGCGGGACGTGTGACGGAGGCGGCCACGGAGCGGATCGTGCCGATCCTCCAGCAGGTCGCGGGCGAGCTGTCCGAGGCCCTGGCGAGCAGCGGCACGAACGGCGGCTGAAACGCTGAGCGGTTGAGCGGTTGAAACGCTGAACCGCTGGAACGAGGAGCGGCGGGACCCGGAGCACCGGGTTCCGCCGCTCCTCGTTTCAGACCCGGGCCGGGACGGTCAGCCGCCCGTCGTCCATCGTCGCCGTGCGGTCCATCCGGTCCAGGTGCGCCAGATCGTGCGTGACCAGCACCGTGGCGGTGCCGCGCTCCCGGGTCAGGGTGACCAGCAGGTCGAGCACGGCCGCACCGCGTTCGTGGTCGAGGGCGCTGGTCGGCTCGTCGACGAGCAGGACCGCCGGATCGTTCATCAGGGCCCGCGCGATGGTGATCCGCCGGCGCTGGCCGCCCGAGAGCTGGTAGCGGCCGCCGGTCGGCGCGGTCGGCCAGACCGACCGCGTCCAGCAGCTCCAGGGCCCGGCGGCGGGCGCCGCGCGCCGGGCCGCCGGAGAGGTGGCGCATCGCCTGGAGGCGGCCACGGCCCGCCGGCTCATCCGCCGCTGACGGGACACGCCCGGCGGGTCACCCGCGCGGGGGCTCTCCGAAGAGGTCGACCGCGTTGCGGACCTCGCGCAGGGCGGCGGCCACCGCGCTCACCGAGCCAATCGCCCCCGCGATCAGCAGCAGGGAACGGCGCATCCGGGGGATCTCCGGCACGCCGCTGAC
The DNA here is from genome assembly GCF_010548505.1 of Streptomyces sp. SID14515. Taxonomy (NCBI): domain Bacteria; kingdom Bacillati; phylum Actinomycetota; class Actinomycetes; order Kitasatosporales; family Streptomycetaceae; genus Streptomyces; species Streptomyces sp. SID14515. Next base: position 38,482 of record NZ_JAAGMH010000013.1, read on the forward strand.
GGCCATCGCGTCCAGGGCCGCCAGCTCGTCCTCGGCGATCGGCCGGTCGGGGAATTCGGTCCGGAGCCCGGCCAGCTCCCGACGGAGCCGGGAAACGGCGGTCCGCAGCTCGGCCACCCTCGGGTCCTCGCCGCTGCCGGTCAGCCGCTTCTGCCCCATGCTTCGCAACACAGCACTCCCCCTCGCACGTCCTTGTGCCGGTGTGACCCCCGATCCCGGGCGGTGGCCAAGTCCCCGGGTTCGCCCGCAAGTTAACGCCATGACAGGCAGTGCGCGCCAGCCCACGGAAAGAAATCAGGGTTACCCCTGAGGGTGACATGCGTGTCGCGTGTGCGAAGGGCTCAGTGGTATCCAGACCCCATGGTTACGGACATGGCTACGAACACGCTCCCCAGGGCGAAGAACCCCAAGGTCGCGGGGTTGCTGCTGGCCGCCGGAGGGGGCCGCAGGCTCGGCGGCCGGCCCAAGGCGCTGCTGGAGCACCGCGGCCGCCCGCTGATCGAGCACGCGGTGCGCTCCCTGCGCAACGGCGGCTGCGGTCCGCTGCACGTGGTGCTCGGCGCGGCGGCCGAGGAGGTGCGGGCCCGCGCGGATCTCGCGGGCTGCGCGGTGACGGTGAACCCGGACTGGGAGGAGGGCATGGGCTCCTCGCTCCGCCTGGGCCTGGCCGCCCTGAGCGGGACGGACGCGGATGCGGCGCTCGTCCTCCTGGTCGATCAGCCGGGGATCGGGGCGGAGGCGGTGGCGCGGGTGCGTCTCGCGTACCGCTCGCGGGCGAGTCTGGCGGCCGCCTCGTACGACGGGGAGCGGGGCCATCCGGTGCTGTTCGGCGCGGACCGGTGGACGGACATCGCCGCGGGGGCGGTGGGCGACCAGGGCGCGCGGGCGTATCTGCGGGAGCACCGCGATGCGATCACGCTCGTGGAGTGTTCGGATGTGGCCGAGGCGTACGACATCGACACCTCGCAGGATCTGCGGCATCTGGAGTGACCGGACGGAACCGCTCGCCGGGAACGGAGGAACGGCGGCGACGCGGGAACGACGGCAACGACGGAATGGAGCGGGAACAGTCCGTGGCCGCGCTGGCACGCTGCGCCGCCACCGGCCCGTTTCTGTCGACCCGGAGAATCTCGACATCAACAAACCATTGAACTTCCACCATGAGGAAACTACTATCCACTGGTCAGAAGCCCTCTGAACCTCAGACGGCGCCCACGGCCGTATCTCGGAGCCATGGCACGCCGTGCCGTATCAGGCGACCCGGCGGCCATGACGCCGCCGCCCGCTGAAGGAGTGACAGCTCATGTCCGCACCAGCGCCGTCCACGCTGGCCATCGTCGATGCCGAGCCCCTGCCCCGGCAGGAAGAGGTCCTGACCGACGCGGCCCTCGCGTTCGTGGCGGAACTGCACCGGCAGTTCACCCCGCGACGCAATGAGCTGCTCGCCCGGCGCGGTGAGCGCCGCGCCGAGATCGCCCGCACCTCCACGCTGGACTTCCTGCCGGAGACGGCGGCGGTCCGCGCGGACGACTCCTGGAAGGTCGCACCGGCTCCGGCCGCGCTGAACGACCGCCGGGTGGAGATCACCGGTCCGACCGACCGCAAGATGACCATCAACGCCCTGAACTCGGGCGCGAAGGTCTGGCTCGCCGACTTCGAGGACGCGTCCGCCCCCACGTGGGAGAACGTCGTCCTCGGCCAGCTCAACCTGACCGACGCCTACGAGCGCCGCATCGACTTCACCGACCCGAAGTCCGGCAAGTCGTACGCGCTGAAGTCCGCCGACGACCTCGCCACGGTCGTCATGCGCCCGCGCGGCTGGCACCTGGAGGAGCGCCACCTCCAGCTGGACGGCGTCTCCGTGCCCGGTGCGCTGGTCGACTTCGGCCTCTACTTCTTCCACAACGCGCAGCGCCTGATCGACCTCGGCAAGGGGCCCTACTTCTACCTCCCGAAGACGGAGTCGCACCTGGAGGCCCGCCTCTGGAACGACATCTTCGTCTTCGCCCAGGACTACGTCGGCATCCCGCAGGGCACGGTCCGGGCGACGGTGCTGATCGAGACGATCACCGCCGCGTACGAGATGGAGGAGATCCTCTACGAGCTGCGCGACCACGCCGCCGGGCTGAACGCCGGCCGCTGGGACTACCTCTTCTCCATCGTCAAGAACTTCCGTGACGGCGGCGCCAAGTTCGTCCTGCCGGACCGCAACGCGGTGACGATGACCGCCCCGTTCATGCGCGCGTACACCGAACTCCTGGTCCGCACCTGCCACAAGCGCGGCGCGCACGCGATCGGCGGCATGGCCGCCTTCATCCCCTCGCGCCGCGACGCCGAGGTCAACAAGGTGGCCTTCGAGAAGGTCAAGGCGGACAAGGACCGCGAGGCGGGCGACGGCTTCGACGGCTCCTGGGTCGCCCACCCCGACCTGGTCCCGATCGCGCTGGCCTCCTTCGACGCGGTCCTCGGCGAGAAGCCGAACCAGAAGGACCGGCTGCGCGAGGACGTCTCGGTGGCGCCGGGCGACCTGATCGCCATCGACACGCTGGACGCCAAGCCCACCTACGACGGCCTGCGCAACGCCGTCGCGGTCGGCATCCGCTACATCGAGGCCTGGCTGCGCGGCCTGGGCGCGGTCGCCATCTTCAACCTGATGGAGGACGCGGCCACCGCCGAGATCTCCCGCTCGCAGATCTGGCAGTGGATCAACGCGGACGTGGTCTTCGAGAACGGCGAGCACGCCACGGCCGAGCTGGCCCGCAAGGTCGCCGCCGAGGAACTGGCCGCGATCCGCGCGGAGATCGGCGAGGAGACCTTCACCGCCGGCAAGTGGCAGCAGGCCCACGACCTCCTGCTCCAGGTCTCCCTGGACCAGGACTACGCGGACTTCCTGACGCTGCCGGCGTACGAGCAGCTGCGCTGACCCGTCACGACGTACGCACACCGCCCCCGGCACCGCACAGCGCCGGGGGCGGTGGTGTTCCCGGCCGGGGTCACGCGCCCAACCGCGCCGCCCGCTCGGCGCGTCGGGCGAAGACCCCGTCCTTGGCCTCCGCCATTTCCCGCAGGGCGGCCTTACGCTCCCGCTGGGCGAGCCGGTCCAGGTAGAGGCGCCCGTGCAGGTGGTCCGTCTCGTGCTGGAGGCACCGGGCGAAGTAGCCCCGGCCCTCGATGATCAGCGGTTCGCCGTCCTTGTCACGGCCTCGCACGACGGCACGGTCCGGGCGGGGCACCACACGGTAGGGGCCGGGCACGGACAGACAGCCCTCGGATTCGTCGACCAGCCTGCGGTGTTCGGCCGGGATCTCGTCCAGGACCGGGTTGGCGATGTGTCCGACGTGGCGCACCCCCCAGTCGTCCGTGATGTCCCACACGAACAGCCGCAGGTCCACGCCGATCTGGTTGGCGGCGAGCCCCGCGCCCTCGGCCACCCTGTTCGTGGCGAACATGTCGTCGACCAGCCGGGCGAGTTCCGGCGTGCCGAACTCGGTGACCTCCCGGCACCGCCGTCGCAGGATGTCCTCGCCGACCACGGTGATGCGGCGCACCGTGCCCCGTTCGGCCTCCGGCACGAACCGCGGAAAGGAATCGACGGGGCGGCCCTGCACCCGCACCCGACGGTCCTGCGAGGAGTCGTCGTGCCGAACACCCATGGAATATCAACGCCTTTCGTGCGCGTATGCCCGATCCGGGCCGGGCACCGGTCCGTTGCGGACCGACTTGACCGAACTCTTTGCAAAGTAGCACTCTTTGCAAAGTGATTAATGAGAACCGTCCACTGACATCCGCCCGCCGGCCGCTTCCCGACCATCCCGTGCGGGTGGCGCTGCTCGATCTGCTCGCCGAGCTGGGCACGGTCACCTCGACCCAGGCCGCCGCCCGCCTCGGACACAGCTCCGGTCTCTGCTCGTTCCATCTGCGTCAACTCGCCAAGCACGGCCTGGTCGAGGAAGCTCCGCACAGCGGGGGGCGCCGCAGGCCGTGGCGGCTTCGCTGGGAGTCGTCGGACCGGCCCTCCGGGCAGGAGCCGCCGGAACCCTCCGAGGAGTCCTTCGACGCCGTGGTCCACCTCACCCCGCGGGAGATGGCCGAACTGGCCGCGTCCGTCCGCGCCCTGCTGGCTCCCTACCGCGAACGCGACCGGCAACCCGCCGAGCGTCCGGCGGACACCATGGCGGTGGCCGTGGTCGCCAGGTTGTTCCCGTTGCCGACCGGAGAAGAGGGCCGGGGCCGTACCTGAGCCGGACGGCTCACCGGCCCTGCCCCCCTCACGTCCACACCGCCCCCAGCGCCACGAACCCGCAGATCAGGGCGAACAGGACGGCCAGCAACGGCCAGACGAACCGCAGGTACTTGTCGTATCCGACCTTCGCCAGGGCCACCCCGCCGATGGTGACCGCCGTCGTCGGGACCCAGAGGTTCATCCAGCCGCTCGCCGCCTGCCAGGCGGTCACGACCACGGCGCGGGAGACCCCGGCGAAGTCGGCGAGCGGGGCCAGGATCGGCATCGCCAGGGTGGCGTGGCCGGAGGTGGAGGGGATGAGGAAGGCGAGGGGCAGGTTGACGATGAAGACGAAGACCGCGAAGAGCGCCGAGGAGGTGCCCGAGACCACGCCCTCGATCGAGTGCAGCACGGTATCGGTGATCTGCGAGTTGTTCATGATGACCGTGACACCGCGGGCCAGGACGATGACCAGGGCCGGGGAGATGAAGTCGGCCGCGCCCTGGATGATCGTCGCGCTGAGCCGCTGCTCGCCGAACCGGGCGACGACGCCCACCAGGACCGCCGCGACCAGGAACAGGGCGGCCAGATGGGGGAAGGACCAGCCGAGTTCGAAACCGTACGGGGTCGCGTCGGCGTCGCCCGTCAGCGCGCTGGACCAGGGGACGACCGAGAAGATCATGAAGGCGAAGACCAGGGCGACCAGGACGAGGATGATCTGGTGGAGCCCGGTCAGCTCCGGGGGTTCCGCCGCGTCCGCCGCGTTGTGTTCGCGGTCGCCGGGGAGGAAGCCGGAGAGCGAGCGGTCGGGGTTCTTGCGGACGCGGTTCGCGTACCGGACGACGTAGGCGATCGTCACCGCCGTCAGGACCACCCACATGATCGCGCGCAGCACGATGCCGTCGCCGAGCGAGATGTCGGCGGCGGAGGACGCGACTCCGGTGGCGAAGGGGTTGACCGTGGAGCAGAGCACGCCGATGCCCGCGCCGAGGATGATCGTGCCGATGGCCACCATGCGGTCGTAGCCGAGGGCCAGCATCAGCGGAATGATCAGGCCGTAGAAGCCGAGCGTCTCCTCCGCGAAGCCCTCGACCGTACCGAGGAGGGCGAAGACCAGCATCACGCCCGCGATGAGCAGCGCTCCGCGGTCACGCAGCCGGTGCGCCAGGCGGCCGATGCCCCGGTCCAGGGCGCCGGTGGCGAACACCACGGTGATGAACGCGCCGATGGCCAGCACGAAGAGGAACACGCCCGCGCTGCCGTACAGTTCGCCGGCCAGATCCGGGCCGACCTCGCCCGTCTCCGCGTCCTGGACGCCGTAGAGCCCGTTGACCGGGGAGAGGAAGAGGTCGTTCAGGCGGTCGACGAAGCTCTGGTCGGAGTCGACCCGGTGGTAGGTGCCCTGGACGGGCGCGCCGTCCTCGTTGCGGTCGTAGGCCCCGGGCGGGATCAGGAAGGCCAGCGCCCAGACGGCCAGCGTGACGACCGCGAGGATCGTGAGGGCGCTGGGGAAAGTGAACTTCTTCTTGGCCGGGGGCTCTTCCTCCGGTGCGGGTTTCGTGTCCGCCGCGCTGCTCATGCGGCACCCCCTGCGGAGTCGGCGCGCTCCGCCGGATCGGTGTTCCCGGCGGAATCGGCGGCCTTCGCCGCATCGGTGTTCCCGGCGGAATCGGCGCCCTTCGCGGTGTCGCCGTACGTCTTCGCGTACTCCCTCAGGAACGCGGCCTCCGCGATCACCGCCGACCGCAGCTCCGAGAAGAGGACCCGCTCGTTCGGGGCGTGCAGGTTGCACATGCCGTCCTGCGCGCCGAAGAGCAGGACCTCGGCGTCCGGAACCGCCTTTGCCAGGCCGTTGACCAGCGGGATCGAGCCGCCGCTCGCGACGAAGGCCGGCTCGCTCCCCCAGCCCTCCCGGAGTGCGGTGAGGGCGGCGCGGTAGGCCGGACCGTCGGTCGCGGGTTCGAATCCGGGGCCCGTGTCGCCGGGCGTGACGGTGAGAGGGATTCCGAACGGGCGCAGTGACTCCAGATGGGTGACGAGCAGGTCCCGCGCCTCCCTCGGGTCCTGCTCGGGGTGGAAGCGCAGATTCAGTTTGGCGCGGGCGTACGGGACCACGGCGGAGGCGGCGTGATCGACGCTCGGGGCGTCGATGCCGATGACGGTGACGGCCGGTCCGCTCCAGAGCCGTTCGCCGAGGCTCCCGGAGCCGATGAGGGGCATGCCCTCCCGGACTCCGGCGAGGGAGCGGAACTCCTCCTCCGTATAGGTGGTGCCGGTCCACGCGTCCCGGCGCAGGCCCTCGACCGCGACGTCGCCGTGGACGTCGTGCAGGGTGGCCAGGGCCTTGAGGAGGGCGAGCAGGGCATCGGGGGCCGCGCCGCCGAACTCGCCGCTGTGCCGGGGTTCGGCGAGGGTGCGGACCTCGACGACGACCTCCGACGCGCCGCGCAGCCCGGTGGTGAGGGTGGGGCTGCCGGGGCGGAGGTTGCCCATGTCGGCGATGACCATCGCATCGCAGGCGAAGCGCTCCGGGTCGGTGGGCGGATAGTCGTCGAAGGCGCTCCCGTACTCCTCCTGACCCTCCAGCACGATCTTCAGCCCGACCGGCGGACGTCCCTCATAGGCGCGGAGCACCCCCAGGTGGACGATGATGTTGGACTTGTCGTCGGCGATGCCCCGGGCCCGCAGCCCGCCCTCGACAGGGGTGGGCTCGAAGGGCGGCGAGAGCCACAGGGCCTCGTCGCCCGGCGGCTGTACGTCGTAGTGACCGTAGAGCAGGACGGTCGGCGCGCCCGGGTCCGGGGGCGGGACCTCCGCGACGATGATCGGCGCGGTGTCGGGGAGGTCGAGCCGCTCCACGCGCTCCGCTCCGGCGCCGTGCAGCAGCTCCACGAGCAGGTCGTGGGCCTGCCGCACGGGCTCGGGCGGGAAGCCCGGGAAGGCGATGGAGGGAATGGCCGTCAGCCGTTCCAGGTCGGCGATCAGCCCGTCCATCAGCGCATCGGCCCGTGTGCTCAGGTCGTCTCCCCGGTCCATGGCTCAGCCCCTTCGGTCCGCCGGCCCTTCCGGGATCAATGGACCACAGGGTGTGCGGGGGCGCACGCCTGGGAGGCGGATGCCGCGACCGGTGTCAGTCCGTCAGGACCACCGTCCGCTGGGCCGAGAAGTCGCCCCACTTGCCGTCCGGGAGCTTGGCCCTGAGCTTGACCGAATAGCGGGTGCCCGCCGGGTCGGGGAGGTTCAGGCGGTAGGTGGCCCGACCCTTGGGGGGTGTGCCGCCCCAGACGATCGTGGTGGTCAGCTTGCCGTTCAGGTGGAGCTCGTAGGCGGGGATCACCCCGCCCGTCTCGGGCTGGTCCCAGGACAGGTCGAGGGTGAACTCGGCGCCCTCCTTGCCGATCTCGGTGCGCAGACCGGTGGGGGCGGTGCTCGCGGGCGCGCCGGGGGCGGACTCGGTGGTGAGGTCGAACGCGTTGCTGTCGGCCGAGGACTTGTCGGAGGCGTCGCGGGCCCGGACGGTGAAGGTGTAGACGGTCCCGGGGCGCAGGCCCGTCACCTTCGCCGTGGTCTCGGTGCCCGCGACGCTGTGGATCCGGGAGTCCTCCTGGTAGATGTCGTACGAGGTGACGCCGACGTCGTCCTTGGCGGCGCCCCAGGTGAGGGTGGCGGCGCGGCTTCCGTCGGCGCGGCCCGCCAGCTTCGCCGGGGCGGTGGGGGGCGTGTCGTCCTTGGGCGGGGTGGCCTGGGTGGTGACGGGGACGGCCTTGCTGGGCGCGGAGAGGTTCCCGGCCGAGTCCTTGGTCCGGACGCTGAAGGTGTAGTCCGTCGAGGCCGTCAGCCCGTCGACGTCGATCATGGTCTTGGTCGCGGGGACGCTCTTGACCTTGACCTTTCCCCGGTAGATCTCGTAACCGGCGACCTTCTCGTCGTCGGAGGCGGCCTTCCACATGACGTGCACCGAGGTGGAGCTGCTGGCCTGGGCGGTCACGCCCTCGGGGGTGCCGGGGGGCTGGGTGTCGGCTTCGGCGGTACCACCGCAGGCGGAGAGGAGGGGAGCGAGAAGCAGGGCGGAACAGGCCAACGCGGCAGATATGTGGGGGCGTTGCACGGGGGTGCCTTCCATCCGGACAGCAATGGTCCAGACCTGTATGACATGGCGTGGGGCCCTCCGACAAGAGTCCGGCCGGGAACCTTCCGCTATATGCCGGGTTGCGCCGCCCGCCCCGCGATCCGGGGGCGGTCCGTCGGCCGATGAGTTTTCGGTGGTGGAGGGGTCTGCCCTGTATGGATACGCATGAGACCTCCGCGTCGGCCTCCGTCCCGCTGGATCTGGAGCCGGCCGCCCGGCGGATCGCCGGGCTGCTCGGTCCGGTCGACGACAGCGGGCTGGACCGCCCCACCCCCTGCCCCGACTACGCCGTACGGGAACTGCTCGGTCATCTCACCGGGCTGACCGCCGCCTTCCGCGACGCCGCCCGCAAGGACCTCGGGGCGAGCACCGCCGTCTCCCCGGACGCCGCCCTGCCCGTTCTCGACGACGACTGGCGCGAGGTGCTGCCCCGGCGGCTGGAGGAGGTGGCGGCGGCCTGGCGCTCGCCCGATGCCTGGACGGGCATGACCCGGGCGGGCGGGGTGGAGCTGCCCGGCGAGGTGGCCGGGGCGGTCGCGCTCAACGAACTCGTCGTCCACGGCTGGGACCTGGCCCGGTCGACGGGGCAGCCGTACGCGGCGGGCGAGGCGGAGCTGCGGTCCTGCGCGGCCCTGCTCGCTCCGGACGAGGACGACCCGGACCGAGGTGGCATCTTCGGGCCGCCGGTCCCGGTGCCGGACGGCGCACCGCTGCTGGACCGGGTGATCGGCCTCAGCGGCCGCCGTCCGGACTGGCGGCCGCCGGGCGCGTGAGGGCGGCGGCCGCTGAGGTGGCCGAGGCAGCGGCCCCGGCCGGCTGAGGGCGGCGAAGGCGGGGGCCCGTCCGAGTCGGCGTGCCTCGGCGTGCCTGACGGTTTCGTTCAGGTGCCTCTCTCACCGAAAAGTGCGTTCTTCCCGTCGGTCGACCTGCCCGCCTACGGTTTCCAGGACACGGGAAGAGACCGCTGGGAGCGCCCTCATGACCATCCTCAAGACATACGCACGCCTCTGGACCGACGACCTCGACCAGGCACTGCCGCTGCTGGAGGAGCTCACCGGCGAGCCGCCCCACCTGCGGCTGGCCTTCCACGAGATCGGCCTCGCCGCCATCGGGAACTTCCTGGTCATCGCGGGACCGGCCGAGGAGCGTGCGCGGTACGGTCATGCCTCCGCGACGGTCGTCGTCGACGATCTCGACGCTCTGCAGGCCACCCTGAAGTCCGCCGACGCCACGATCACCACCCCCGAGACCGCCGGCCCCACGGGACGGTTCCTCTACGCCCGCCACGCCGACGGGGCGGAGATCGAGTACGTCGAGTGGACGCCCGAACTGGTCCGCAGGATCATCCGCGCCTGACCACCACGCGTGGCCGAAGCGCCGCTCAGCTGGTGAAGAACTCCGTGATGTGCGCGGCCACCTGGTCGGCCCGGGTCTCGTGCATCCGGTGGCCGCCCGGGACCGTGACCAGCCGGCAGTCCGGGATCAGGGAGGCCACATCGGCCTGGCGGTGCTGCTCCATCGTGCTCTCCGGGCCGCCGGTGATGATCAGCGTCGGGGAGACGATGTCGCCGAGGGCCTCGTCCGCGTCCGGTCCGGGGTCGGCGAGCTGGTCCCGTACGGCGGGCACCGCGTTCTCGTCGTAGTCCACCGGGCCCTCGGCCCGCCCCGCCGGACCCGGGTCGCCGGGGAACGGGGCCGGGGTCTCCACCAGCACCAGCCGCTCGACCCGGTCGGAGTGCTCCTGGGCCAGCAGCCGGGCGACGACACCGCCCATGCCGTGGCCGACGAGGCCGACCCGGTCCAGTTCCAGTTCGTCGAGGAAGCCGACGACGTCCTCGGCCATCAGGTCGAGGTCGTAGTCGTCGGGCCAGTCGCTCTCGCCGTGGCCGCGCAGGTCCAGGGCGAAGACCCGCCACTCCTGGCCCAGCAGGGCGCCGGCCGCCTCCCAGTTCGCGGCCGAACCGCCGAGGCCGTGCAGCAGCACGACGGGCGAGCCGAACGCGTCGCCCCAGGTCCGGTAAGCGAGGCGCACATCGCCGACATCCACAACAGACTGATCTTCCATGCCCCTGACGCTACAGCCGACGGGCGCCGGTCGGCTCCCTGCCCCCGGCCCGGCCCTGGCCCCTGCCTCCGGCCCCGGCCTGGCAGGCTGGGCGGGTGAAGCACTTCGTCCGGGCCCTGCGCCTGCCTCTCGCCGCCGCGCTCCTCACGGCCGCCGCCCTCACCGGCTGTTCCGGTTCCTCGTCGAAGGCTCCGGACGAGGGGCTGAACGACCCGGCGAAGAAGCGGATCGCGATGCGGCTGGTCTCCAGCGCCGAGAACTCCTCGCTGGACTGGGAGGCGCAGTACCCGTACATCGAGGACATCGGCGACGGCCGGGGGTACACCGCGGGCATCATCGGGTTCTGTTCCGGCACCGGTGACATGACTGAGGTCGTGGAGCGGTACGCGAAGGCGCGCCCCGGCAATGCGCTGGAGCGGTTCCTTCCGGCGCTGCGCGCGGTGGAGGGCAGCGACGCGCACACCGGGCTCGGCGGGCCGTTCACCCGGGCCTGGGCGAAGGCGGCCGAGGACCCGGCTTTCCGCGCGGCGCAGGACGCGGAGCGCGACGCCCTGTACTTCGGCCCGGCGGTGCGGCAGGCCGAGCGGGACGGGCTCGGGGCGCTCGGCCAGTTCATCTACTACGACGCGTACGTGATGCACGGCGAGGGCGACACGGAGGGCACGGTCGGCTTCCGCACGATGCGCCGCGAGGCGATGGCGGCGGCCCGGACGCCCGCGCGGGGCGGCGACGAGAAGGCGTATCTGAACGCGTTCCTCGACGCCCGGGTCGCCGCGATCGGCCGGGAGCCCTCGCACACCGACACCAGTCGGGTGGAGACCGCCCAGCGGGTCTTCGTACGGGAGGGGAAGCTCGGGCTGGAGACGCCGTTGCGGTGGAAGGTGTACGGAGACGCCTACCGGATCGACTAGGAGCGTCCGCCGCCGATCGCCGGAGACGCCTCAGGGCTGACGTCGCCGGAACACGGCCGAAGCCCCGTGCGGCGCACGGGGCTTCACCGGAGGGCGGGCGGATACGTCAGTGGACACCGACCCCCGCGGCAGCGGGCACGACATGCTCGCCGTTCGCCGTCTCCTCGTCCTCCGCGTCCGGCTTGCGGCCGAAGTGGTTGAAGGCGAGGTTCAGCACGATCGCCACCACACAGCCGGTGGAGATGCCCGAGTCGAGGACGACCAACAGGTCCTCGGGGAAGGCGTGGTAGAACTGCGGCGCGGCGATCGGGATCAGGCCGATGCCGACGGCCGCCGCCACGATCAGGGCGTTCTCGCCCTTCTCCAGGGCGGCGGTGGCCAGGGTCTGGATGCCGCTGGCCGCCACCGTGCCGAACAGGACGATGCCCGCGCCGCCGAGCACCGGCAGCGGTACGAGGGCGATGACCGAGGCGGCGACCGGGACGAGGCCGAGGACGATCAGGATCGCGCCGCCGACCGCGACGACGAAGCGGCTGCGGATCTTGGTCATGGCGACCAGGCCGACGTTCTGGGCGAAGGCGCTGCACATGAACCCGTTGAAGAGCGGGCTGATGGCGCTGCCGAGGGTGTCGGCGCGCAGACCGCCCTCGATGATCTTCTCGTCGGCGGGGCGTCCGACGATCTTGCCGAGGGCCAGCATGTCCGCGGTGGACTCGGTCATGCAGACCAGCATCACGATGCACATGGAGATGATGGCGGCGATCTCGAACTGCGGGGCGCCGAAGGCGAACGGCGTCGGGAAGCCGACGACGTCGGCGTTCTTGATGGCGCCGAAGTCGGTGATGCCGGCCGGGATGGCGATCAAGGTGCCGATGACCAGACCGAGCAGGATCGCGATCTGCTGGAGGAAGCCGCGCAGCAGTTTGCGCATGGCCAGCACGATCACCAGGGTCACGGCGGCCATGGTGATGTTGGTCATCGAACCGTAGTCGTCCGCGGTGGCGTTGCCGCCCTGCGACCAGTTGAAGGCGACCGGCAGGAGCGATACGCCGATCAGGGTGATCACGGTGCCGGTGACGACGGGCGGGAAGAAGCGGACCAGTTTGCCGAAGTACGGGGCGAGGACGAACCCCAACAGGCTCGCGACGATGATCGCGCCGAAGATGACGGCTATCCCGTCGTGCCCCCGGTCCTTGCCTATCGCGATCATCGGGGCGACACCGGCGAACGAGACTCCGTTGACGAAGGGCAGCCGGGCGCCGACCTTCCAGAAGCCGATGGTCTGGAGCAGGGTGGCGATCCCCGCGGTGAACAGGCTCGCCCCCATCAGGAAGGCGGTCTCCTTGGCGGTGAGGCCGACGGCCGGCCCCACGATGAGCGGCGGGGCCACCACGCCCGCGTACATGGCGGCCACGTGCTGGAGGCCGCTGGTGAACATCTTCAGCGGGGGAAGGGTCTCGTCGACCGGGTGTTTCCGGTCGTCTCCCGTCTCCGCGGCGGTGTCGGCCGTCGCGTCGAGGGCGGCTGCGTCTGCGTCTTTGCGAAACCTGGGCTTAGCGGCCACGGCGGTTCCTCCGGTCGGTTACGCGTCGTCGGCGACGCGGGTGTCAGGGAGGTGATGCGTAAGTGGTGCGGCGGTGCTTGCGGCTCTCTCAGGTGGTGCAGGTCGTGCAGAGGGGGTTGCGGGCGCGCACTGGGGGTGTGTGCGGGCAGCGTTCATCACCGGTCCGGCGGACGCGCACCATGCGTGCGTCCGCCGGACCGGCTGCCGTGGGCCCCGCTCGGGTCCACGGCGGCCGGTCTCGGGCCGTCCCCCTCGACCGGCCGGTCGGGGATACCGCCGGGGTCAGTGGCTCTCCGGCGGTTCGGGGATACCGCCGGGGTCAGGCTCCGGCGGCGATCTGCGCGAGGCGGCGGGCCTCGTCGCGGGTGACGCGGGCGATGGCGTCCTCGTCCACCGTGGTGAGGTGGTTGCCCTCGACGACCGGCTTGCCGTCGACGAGGGAGAGGGTCACCGGGGCGGCCGCGCCGAAGATGAGCGCGGTCACCGGGTCGGCGATCGAGGAGTGGGCCAGGGTGTCCAGCTTCCAGAGCACGAGGTCGGCGAGCTTGCCGGCCTCCAGGGAGCCGATCTGGTCGGCGCGGCCCAGCACCTGGGCTCCGCCGAAGGTCCCGAGGCGCAGGGCCTGGCGGGCGTTCAGGGCGGCCTCGCGGTGGGCGCCGAGGCGGTTGATGAGCAGGGCGTTGCGCAGCTCGGTGTGGAGTTCGCCGGACTCGTTGGAGGCGGTGCCGTCCACGCCGAGGCCGACCGGGACACCGGCGGCGAGCATGTCGGGGACCCGGGCGATGCCCGCGGCGAGGCGGGCGTTGGAGGACGGGCAGTGGGCGACGCCGGTTCCCGTACGGGCGAAGGCGGCGATGTCGGAGTCGTTCATGTGGACGCAGTGCGCCATCCACACATCGCTGCCGAGCCAGCCGGTGGACTCGAAGTAGTCGGTCGGGCCCATCCCGAACAGTTCCTTGCAGAACTGCTCCTCCTCGACGGTCTCCGAGCCGTGGGTGTGCAGCCGTACGCCCTTGCGGCGGGCCAACTCGGCTCCCTGGCGCATCAGTTCGGTGGAGACCGAGAACGGCGAGCAGGGCGCGACGGCGACCTGGGTCATCGCGTCGAAGGAGGCGTCGTGGTGGGCGTCGATCGTCGCCTCGGTGGCGGCGAGCGCGCCTTCCAGGGTCTCGACGGCGAAGTCCGGCGGCAGGCCGCCGTCCTTCTCACTGCGGTCCATGGAGCCCCGGGCGAGGGTGAACCGTACGCCCATCTCGCGGGCGGCCCCGATGATCGCGCCGGACAGGTCGCCGGAGTCCTTCGGGAAGACGTAGTGGTGGTCCATGGCGGTGGTGACGCCGCCGCGGGCCATCATGGCCAGCGAGCCCTGCGCGGCGGCGCGGGCCATCGGCTCGTCGATGCGCGCCCAGGTCGGGTAGAGGGCGACCAGCCAGTTGAAGAGGTTGTGGTCGGTGGCCAGGCCGCGGGTGATCCACTGGTAGAAGTGGTGGTGGGTGTTGACCAGGCCGGGCGTCGCGAGGTGCCCGGTGCCGTCGATGCGGCGGACGACTCCGGTCAGGCCCTCCGGGGCCTTGCCCGCGCCGACGGACTCGATGCGGTTGTCCGCCACGACGATGTACCCGGACGCGTACTCCGTGTCGTGGGCGTCGACGGTGGCGATCGAACAGTTCTCGATGACGATGCGCTGAGGGTCTGCCGAAGCTGCCATGGTGCTTCCTTCTTCTTTCTGTGGCGATGTGGGCACGGCAGGACCCTAGGAGGATTTGAGTGCCACAGCGGTGCGGCTGTGGGTGCCGAGATGGTGGAAGAACAGGTTGAGCACGACCGCGACCAGTGCTCCCGCGCTGATTCCGGAGCCGAGGACGGTCTGCGCCCAGGCCGGGAATCCGGCGTAGAAGGTGGGCGCGGCGAGCGGGATGATGCCCGCTCCGAGCGCCACCGCGACCAGGATGATGTTGGAGCTGTCGTCCAGGCCGGCCTCGGAGAGCGTACGGATGCCGCTGACCGCGATGGAGCCGAAGAGGACGATGCCCGCGCCGCCGAGGACGGGCATCGGGACGAGCGAGACGACCGCGCCGAGCACCGGGAAGGCGCCGAGGACCAGTAGGGCGCCGCCGGCCGCGGCGACGACGTACCGGCTGCGGACGCGGGTCAGCGAGACGACGCCGACGTTCTGGGCGAAGGCGCTGGTGGGGAAGCCGCCGAAGACCGGGCCGAGGAGGGTGGCGATGCCGTCGGTGCGCAGGCCGCGGGTGATCGTACGGCCGTCGGTGCGGCGGTCGCAGATCTCGCCGAGGGCGAGCATTCCGGCCGAGGACTCCGTCATCAGGACGAGCATGACGATGCAGAGCGAGAGGATGGCGGCGGGGTGGAACTCCGGGGCGCCGAAGGCGAAAGGGGTCGGCAGGGCGGCGAGCGGTGCGGACTTCAGCGCGGAGAAGTCGGCGAGTCCGAACGGGATCGCGGCCAGCGTGCCGACGAACATGCCCATGAGCAGGGCCACTTGCTTGAGGAAGCCGCGGCCGAATCGCTGGATGAGCAGGATGACGACGAGCGTGAAGGCGGCCAGCGCCAGGTACTTCATGGCGCCGAAGTCGGCGGCGGTGGCGTCGCCGCCCTGCGCCCAGGCGACCGGCACGGGCATGAGGGTGACGCCGATGAGGGTGATGACCACGCCGGTGACGAGCGGCGGGAAGAAGCGCAGCAGTCTGCCGAAGAAGGGGCCGACGGCCAGGCAGAAGACTCCGGCGACGAGCACCGCCCCGTAGATCGCGGGGAGTTGGTGGCCCGGTGCGCTGGTCTCGGCGATGGCGAGCATAGGCGCGATCCCGGCGGAGGAGGCGGCGTTGACGAAGGGGAGCCGGTTGCCGGCGAAGCGGCCGAGGCCGACGGTCTGCAGGATCGTGGCGAGTCCGGCGATCAGGAGGCTGGCCGCGATGAGCCGGGTCATGCCGGCGGTGTCCAGGCCGACGGCCTGGCCGATGATCAGCGGAGGGGTGACGACGCCCGCGTACATGGCGGCGATGTGCTGGAGCGCGGCGGGGACGAGCCGCGCGGGCGGAAGCTTCTCGTCGACCGGGTGAACTTCCGTGTCGGCGGCGGTCGGTGAGGATTTACACGGGCCTTCTGCCGGCCCCGTTGCAGGCTGTGCCATGGGTGTTCCCTCCGGGATGACCGGCCGCCGCCCGGCTGTGGGCGGACGGCGGCCGGTTCAGTGCCGCGTCAGAGGTTGGTCATGTCGACCGGGATCTTCGGCTCGACGCCGTCCCGGAGCACGGTGGCCTCGATCAGACCGTAGGGACGGTCCGCCGCGAAGTAGACCTCATTGTCGTTCTTGAGGCCGAACGGTTCGAGGTCCACCAGGAAGTGGTGGTTGTTCGGCAGCGAGAAGCGGATCTCGTCGATCTCGCTGCGGCTGTTGATGATGCGCGAACCCATCTGGTACAGGGTCTGCTGGAGCGAGAGGGAGTACGTCTCGGCGAAGGCGTGGAGCATGTGCTTGCGCGCCTGCTCGTAGGACTTCTCCCAGTTCGGCATGCGCTGCTCGTCGCTGGTCCAGTTGTAGCGCCAGCGCGCGGAGACGTCCGTCGCCAGGATGCGGTCGTACGCCTCCTTCAGCGTCGTGTACCTGTCCTTGACGTAGCCCCAGAACTCGGAGTTGGTCGAGTTCATCACGGTGAGGTCCTTGAGGCCCGAGATGACCTCCCAGTTCTCACCGTCGTAGGTGATCTGGGAGACGCGGGTCTCCTGGCCCTTGCGGACGAAGGAGTGCTTGACCTCGTCGGCGCCGATGAACCTGGAGTTGCCGTCGGAGGTCGCGATGCGCTCCCAGCTGTACTCCTCGATCCGGATCCGGGCGCGGTGGATCGGCTCCTGCGAGGAGACGAAGTGCCGGGCGAGGTGGATGCCGAACTGCTCGGCGGACTCGATCCCGTGCTCCTTGGCGAACGCGTACACCGTGTTCTTGGTGGTGTCGGTCGGCAGGACGTTGGCGTTGGAGCCGGAGTAGTGGACGTCGTCCATGTCGCCGGAGAGGGCGACCGAGACGTTCAGGTCCTTGATGTGGTGGGTGTCGCCGTCCCGCGTGATCTTGACGACGCGGTTCTCTGCTTTGCCGTACTGGTTCTGGCCGAGAATCGTGGGCATGTCGGTGCTAGCTCCCTCGGTAAACGGAGTAGCCGAACGGGTTGAGCAGCAGCGGTACGTGATAGTGCTCGCCCGGGACGACCGCGAACGTGATGGTCACCTCCGGGAAGAACGCGCCGCTGTCCCTTACGCGGGGGGCGTCCTGCTGCGCCTCGGCTTGCTTCTTGGAAAAGTACGTCTCGGTGTCGAATTCGAGACGCACATGGGTCGTTCCTTCCGGCAGCGCCGGGAGGTCCTTGCAGCGCCCGTCCGCATCGGTCGCGGAGGCTCCGAGCGTCACGTACGGCGCGTCGCTTCCGCCGCGGGCGGCGAGCGAGACGGCGACGGACGCGGCGGGGCGGCCGATGCTGGTGTCCAGGATGTGGGTGGACACCGATGCGGTCGTGTCGGTACTCAAGACCGTCACTCTCCTAGATCTCAAGAGTCCTGTGCGGGAGCGCCCTCTGCGAGGGTCTCCGTCACGAGACGGGTCAGCCGGATGCGGTTGATCTTGCCCAGTTCGGTGCGCACGATCTCCTGCTCCTGCTCGGGCAAGTTCCCGATCCGGGACTTCACCGCGTCGCGCATCTGCTCACCGGTGGCGCCGGTGGCGCAGATCAGGAAGACATGTCCGAACCGCTCCTGGTAGGCCAGGTTCAGTTCGAGCATCTCGGTCTTGAGCTCCTCGGAGGCGCCGGCCATCCCCCGCTGCTCACGGGAGGAGGTCGGGTCGCCGGGCTTCGGGCGGCCGATCGGCGGGTGGCCTGCCATCGCTTCGGCCAGATCCGCCGCGGTGAGCGTCGCCATGGCGGCGTCGCTCGCGGCGAGCAGGGCTTCTTCGGTGGCGTACGGACGCCCGGCGAGGATGGTGTTTCCCCAGGTCGCACTGGCACACACCTCGTGCAGTGCGGGAGTGGCCTCGCCGTCCGCCAGGGTGTTGAACCGGGTGAGGCCCGGTGTGGAGCTCGAAGTCACGGGAGCCTCCGTGGCTGTTTTTCGCTGTGCGTTGTTCGGGCTGCGGATAGCTAACGCCCTCCGCAACACGACGTCAACACTTTGTTGAAATCTCGCGAACGAAGAAAGCCGCCGTCCCGGCATGCGGACGGCGGCTTTCCGGTGCGTTCGGCGGGTTCGGCCAACTACTCACCCTTGGCCGAATGTTCCCTGTTGAGGTAGTTGTACACGGTGAACCGGGAAACGCCCAGGGCGCCGGCCACCGTCTCCACTCCGTGTCGTACGGAGAAGGCACCGCGTGCCTCCAGGGTCCGGACGACGCCCTGCTTGGCCTTGCGGTCCAGGTCGGCGAGCGGCATCCCGTGCCGTCGTTCCATCGCGGCGAGGATGTGGTCCAGCGAGTCGGAGAGCTGGGGCAGGCGTACGGCTATGACGTCCCGGCCCTCCCAGGCGAGCACCACATCGTCCGGCTGGGCCTGCTCGGGGCCCAGCAGCTCGGCGCCCATCGCGTCGACGAGCGGCTTGACGGCGGAGACGAGAGGGTGATCGGCCGTTGCCGGGGGGTGATCGACGGATTCGGTCATGACACGTCCCCCTCGATCACGTTCACCTGGAGCGAGACCCGGGTGGCGCCCGAGGCCAGGGACTGGCGCAGCAGCGCGTCCACGGCGGTGAGCACCGCGTCCGCGCCGCCTTCCGCGGTGTTGCCGAAGGGGCCGACGTCGACGGCGTCCAGCTCGGCGCCCTGGATCACCTCGCGGGCCACCACCGCATGAGTGGGCGCCTCGTCGAGATCGAACGGCTCGGTGGTGAATTCCACCCTCAAGCGCACTGTGCCTCCATGGTGTCCTCGCCCCGGGTGCGGGCTCCCGCGGCTCGGCCACGACTGTAACCGCTGGACGGGGCCCCGCTCCGGTGCGCGCGGGGCCCCGACGGGGGTGGTCACGGGAGCGGCAGCACGCAGACCGCGACCGGCGCCGGGAAGGGCTCGCCCGCGCCGGTCAGGGAGCCGTCGGGGCCGACGGCGAAGACGGTGACGGTGGAGGAGCGCTGGTTGGCGGCGAAGAGCAGGGTGCCGTCCGGGGACAGGGCGAGCTGGCGGGGCCAGTCGCCGCCCACGGGCACGGTGTCCAGCAGGCGCAGGGCCGCCCCGTCGTCCTCGACGGCGTAACGGGTGAGGCTGTTGTGGCCCCGGTTGGCGAGGTAGACGTACGCCCCGTCGCCGGTGACCACCGGCTGGGCGGGGTAGCTGGTGCCGGATCCCGTACCGGTGGACTGCCCGGGCCCCGGGGTGAGGACACCGGTGGCGGGGTCGTACGCGCAGACGACCATGGTGTCGTCCAGCTCGCAGGCCAGGTAGGCGAACCGCCCGCCGGGGTGGAAGGCCAGGTGGCGGGGGCCGGAGCCGGGCGCCAGGGCGGCGCGGGAGACCTCGGTGAGCGTCCCGGCGCTCTCGTCCAGCGCGTACGTGTACACGGTGTCGGTGCCCAGGTCGACGGCGAGGACATGGCCGCCGTCGGGCGAGGTGACGATCTGGTGGGCGTGCGGCCCGCCCTGGCCGGGGCCGGGCGGCGGCGAGCTGTGGGTGATCAGGTCGGTGCGCTCGCCCAGCGAGCCGTCCGCCGCGATCGGGTGCACGGCGACGCTGCCGGAGGTGTAGTTCGCGCTCAGCAGCCAGTGCCCGGACGGGTGGACGGAGAGGTGGGTGGGGCCGGAGCCGCCGGTGGGGCGGGTGCCGAGCACCTCGTACGTCCCGTCCGGCGCGAGCGCCACGGCGGTGACCGCGCCCGCGTCCTGCTCGGCGACCGCGTAGACGGTGGTGCCGGAGGGGTGCAGGGCCAGGTAGGAGGGGTTCTCGACGCCGGTGATCGCCGGTCCCTCGGTGATCGCGCCGGTGCCGGTGTCGTACGCGGCGGTGCCGATGCCCGCGCCGCCGCCCGCCTCGGAGGTGTACGTGCCGAGCAGCAGCGGACGGGTGGCGCGCGGGGCGGCGGGCGCCGGAGCGGGGCGGGCGGGCGCGGCGAGGG